>JBJMGU010000147.1:0-17272 GCA_045807765.1 Blastocatellia bacterium | reverse complement strand
TCACCGGGCACAAGCTCGCGCGGTTAGCGGTATTCTTGATTTTGACGAGCTTAGTTTTCGCATTCCTGTATGAACGGTCAAACCTCACATTGACCTGCTTACTTTCATTTGAAAGCCCTGCAACATCCATTTTGTGGTGAAGGGTCGCGGTCAATACATCATCTGCTTCTGTATCAGAAAAGATATAATGCTTTACTTTACCTTCGGTCTCCTTTGATTTTGCCAAAACCGGGCTGCCCACTTTGAAAGCGTAGTAGTTACCAAAGCTTGGTGTCTCTTGTTGAACAATCTTGGTCACTTGCATCCCGCAACAAACATCAGACTGTGCAAGAATGTTATCCAACATTTCAGGAATCATCGACTCATCGTATAGACTGATGAACCACCGCGCACCCTTTGGAAACTCCAATGCTCTATTACATGCAAAGCCATCGTACAGCCAACTCAATGAATATAGACTTATCGTATCGTGTTGCTCGTTATTGCCAAGCCATTTGTGAAATGCGCCGGTCAAGAAGTGCTGGTAATCAAACGGCACAGGTTCTTGATTGGGCGATAAAGTAAAATGCAATCTCATATAATTGCCTCAGCCAATCCGAATCCCATGGAATTCCTACTTCCGAAGCCAACGTGATAGCCCAACTCAATAAGCTCTTTGCTGCCTTCTATCGTGAATGGAGCCAGCCAGCCGCGGACTTTGGTTCCTTCGCTCAGTTCGATTAGCACCGATGGACGCCGGTTGCGTTTTGTGGCCTCCGTTATATATACCTTGTCCCACTCCCAATGCAAGCCCTCTCGCACAGGCGCGCGGCCATACAGCGCCTCGTACTTGCGCGCCAGGTTACGCTCGATAACCCCCGACCAATCATCGTCCAGATTCAAAAACCGCACGCGGTTCTGCTCGTCGCGCACAGACTCCGTGATCGGCGCCAGCGCCCGGAAGCTCATCCGCTCGCTGAACTCCGGCGGCGCGATGGTCTCGGCCTCGGCAAGCGTGAACTCGCTGCCCGCGATATGAAACCGCTCGCTCTGGAACAATCCGGAGACGAAATGCTCGATGAACTCGCCGACCGGCGAGCTAACCTGTAACGTCACCTCCGGCGATTCCAGAAACATCCGGTCGCCGACCACCCGGCGGCGCTTCACAAACAAGCGCGAGAAGGTGAACAGCTTGAAACGCCGCCGGTCGGCTTCAAAGCCTTCGTCATGCAACGCGGTGGCGAACGCTTCAGAAGCGTTGCCGATTGTGCGGTAAATCAATCCCGCCACCGCGTGATTGTAGTTCAACGGCAATACGGCGTTGCGCTTCACGGCCAGCAATGTCAGCTTTACTCGCATTCGATACAACCCTTCATTTAAGATAGACGACGTTTGCCAACTCGCGCTTGCAAGTTTTTCAGAGCCGGCACGAAAAATCCGCAGCCGAAATGACGGTGATTGCCCAGCCCCTGCTCCTGGAGCGCGATGGAGCCGTCTTCGCTCAGGTCGTGCAGCGCCAAGTCAAAGCCAACGATATTGCGCCGGCCCGCGCGAAATCGCCGCCGACAGCCCAGATCGATCTCACCCGCGATGCCCATCTCATCGAGCCGCCTGACGAGTGTATCGAGAAATGTGCCTGCCGTGGCGCAGCCGTTGATCACCACGCACTTCGCATAGAGACTTGAACAAGGCTTGAGCAGCGCAATCTCCGGCGTGCCCAATCTGACTCGCTGGCTGCCGACCTGTAACCGCCGGTGGGCAAGCTCCAGCATCCGCGACACGCGGCTCTGCGGCAGGCGCATCCGCAAGCGCGCTGGCGCAACCGGCAGAAGCACGCCGCTTGATCGTTTGGCATGGCGCATGTCGTTAACCAGCAGCCAGCCGGCGCTCGCCGCTTCCGGGATGAGCCGCGAGATGGCGCGGAAGATCGCCTGCCCGTGATCGCACGGCAGCGCCGCACCCATAAGCGGAAATCTCAATTCTACGTAGACCATCGAACCGTCCTTGACATTAAATCATGTAATTCCGCTTCGACGATGCCGGGCGAATCTGCACAATAAGCGGATGCGGGTACTGGCTCGAAACCATGATCGCCCGGCCTTTGCCAAGACTCGGCACATCTTCCCATATCGCTTCGTTCACGGTGCCTGCCGCCGCCTTCAGCACGCGCAGGTTCTCGGCTCCTGTCGTCTGGTGGATGATCTTGTTGTTGGCCAACTCAAATAACTCTGACGGCAGATGCTGCGGCGACTGCGTGACGAAGTGCAGCGCCAGCCATCGCTTGCGACCGCGCCGGGCGATCCTGCGCAACTGGTCGAGCGTCTGCTCCATACGGTCTTGCTTTTCGCGCGACACGAAGCCGTGCGCCTCTTCAATTGTCAGGAACACGCGGCGCTCGGTATTCGCCTCCTCGCTCAGGCCCATCTTGTAGTGATACATTCGCGCCAGCAGATCGGCGATGACGATGTTCACCACCTGCTGTTCGCGCGAATCGCTCATATCGATGACCGACAAATGGCCCGGCTCGCTGAGCTTTAAGACATTGAGCGGCGGCGCGTCCTTACGATCAAAGATGCGCATCATCTGCAATTCGCGCAGCTTCTTGCGCAACGCGCCAAAGGAAGCCACATCCGGGGCGTCTTGAATGAGCGGCTCAAGCTGGTACTTGTGGCAGTAGATTTTCAATCCCGTCTCAGCCGCGTCCCCATCGGTCTCCACGTTGGCTTCATCATTGTCTGATGCTTTGCGCTTCGGTTTGGCCGCTTTTTTATCGCGCTTCTTCCAGTTGTAATACTGAAACTCCTGCTCGAGCATCTTCAGCAGCCAGGCGAGCGTGATGCCCGGATAGCCCATCGACAGATCGATGTCTTCGCTTTCAATCGCTGCTGAGTTGCCTTTCTGCTTGCGCGCGATTTGAATTGCCTGTTCATAGAGAAACGTGAATCGCGTCTGCTGCGCCGTATTCATCTCGGTGATCTCCATGACGATCTCCGGGCTGAGCGAATCGAAGGGCACGGAAAACTCTATCGCACTATCTCGTCTCGATTCCGCAAGCGGTGGCCGGTAAACGGTAATGCTCGCCACACCGCGCGGTGCGCGCTCGAACGGTTTTAAGTCTTCACCGATGTTTGCGGCGCCCGAAGGCTGATCCATGAAGATGTATTCGCCCTCCGGGTCGACGACGATCTGCGCGTAACCTGCGGCGAGGGTCTCTTCGATGAACACCTGACATGTGTTGGTCTTGCCGCTGCCGATGGTGCCGACCGTCAGCCAGTTTCGCGGCACCACGCCTTTGTTGTCGCCGTCAATTTGCACAAATACGCTATCGTAATTATCGAGCCGCCCCATGCGAATGTTGCCGCCCAGGTTCAGCATCGCCGTCATCATCGTCTCGTCGTAAGACAGCACGGGCGAAGCCGGATGCGGGCGGCGGGTGGCGCCCGAAAGCGAGCCGTTGCGTTCTTCGCCGAGAATTTCAATCTGCACCCAGCCATGATACTCCGGCACGGCGAGCACTTTGCCCTGGCCCTGATTCAGGATGATGAATTGCACGGGCGTCGAATCACGTTTGAGCGCATCGGGATTGTAGAATGGCCCTTCGACAATGCGACCGCTGTAGCGGCGCTTATCTTTCGTGCTGACGATGTGGACGTACATGCCGCGATGCACATTCATCAGGTCGTTGCTGTGCACCAGCGCCTGTACGATCTGGCTTTTGACGGCGCTGGGATCGAAGTGGATGAAGGCAATCGCGCCTTCGGCTTCGGCGGCTCGCCGTGCAAGGTCCTGGTTTTCCGGGAGCGCGTTCAATTGCTCGATGGCCTCATCAACTCTGGCCGCATGCGGCCTCTTGCCATTGCCGGTCTTTTCACTGGCGCTCGGCATGATTCACCTCCTGTCAATCTCGGGTTGAGCGCTCGGTTTGATACATCCCGCTGCCGCCCGAGGCGCGCGCGAATTCGGCGTTCAAGTGGCTGGTGTACTCGCCGGGGCGGAAGGTGCCGGAGCAGTACTGGTCGGCGAGGTCTAACAGTAAAGGAAAGCCGCGCGGGCCGGTGTTGGCGGCATCGGCCAGCAGCATGTGAACCGCTTCAGACAAGCGCTCCTGGTTGCAATAGAAAACATAAGGCGGACTCATCGCGTGGGTGCGCAGCACGCCTTGAACGACTTTGCGACCGTGCTGATTTTTGAATTCATTGAAGACCTCTTTCTGGCTCTTGCCGCCATACTGCGATATCGCCGTGTCAGTGTAGTGAGCCTTATCGAGGTAGTGATTCAATATCTCTTCGCCGCTGCGCACGACGATGTACTCGCCGGCGTCGAGCGCCAACCCGAGCGAGAGCAGGTCGCGGTGGGAATCGTGCGAGACAATCGCCGCATAAGCGCCATCTTCGATCAGCGCGCCGATCAGCTTCAGGCAGGGCAAGAGGATGTGCTGACGGCCAGAGCCACTCAACATCTCGTGCGGGAAGAGCGTTCCCTGGATCAGCTTGAAAGTGCCTGGCGGCGTGTCTAACAGCACCTGCCGCTCTTTGTACGTCATCAGCGCATACAGGAAGATGTTAGGAATTTTGTTCTTCAACTCTTCACCGCGCGAGTTGAGCGCCGCGACGATGTCCGAGGCGCTGGTGTTGCGGGGAAGCTCTTTGCCCCAGTGCATGATGTTGGACACGAACTGGCCGGTCGTGCCCTGGTAGCTGACTCTGGAGATGGCGATCTGCGCGCCGACCAGGCTCAAGGTTTCGTATCTGGCGAGCGTGCCATCGGCAGCGACGACCTCGCCGGTGTAGAGGCGTTTGCGCTGGAGGAGTTCGATGTAGCGCGGGTCTGCCTTCTCCCATACCAGCTTGCCGGCGCGCGCCAGTTCCGGGAAGAAGACTTCGCGAAGCTCGCGACGCACCCGCCCGTCGGATTCGACTACACGACTGACTGCCGCGCGAGCCGCCGCCGGCATGGTTTGATAGTATTCGCCCGGCGGCTTCCAACTGGCCGGATCGACGATGCTCGCGAAGTCGAGACTGTTATCGAAGGTTTCATCGACTTCCGATTCCGAGTTCGGGTTGGTTGCACCCTCTGGCTCTGCTGCGAGCATGCGGTATTACTCCCTTCGCATTGTCTGGCGGCCAATCGCGTAAGCCGGGACGGATTCGGTTGATCGCGCCTGACTCTTCGTGCTCAAAAAGTTATACAGCGTTCATCTGCCATTTTCTCGCGACGGTAAAAAAAACTTACTGCCGGCTCTTATCTGAAGAGACCAGCAGGGCAGAGAAGAGTCCTTCTATGGCATTCGGCTGCGGCGCAAGGTAGTGGCGCAAGTCTTCAAAGTAGCCCTCGGCAATCCGTCGCGGCAATCGGAACTTTTCGTGAAGCAGAGTCACGAATTGTGCTTTGTCGTGGGACTGCATGAGCGGTGAAACCCTATCCCACGGCGCGATCAACTCGCGCGCAAACAGGTCGGCCTGAATCTCGCGCTCTACCGTGTCAGGGCTGATCGTCTGGCCTCTATTCATAATCTCTTTAGGCCGCGGCGGCAGCCCCTTGATGAAGGCGTATAGCTCAAGCCACGCCTCACACTCGCGCCAGGCGAAGGCGCGCTCGATGGCCTCTTTCTGCTCGGGCAATGACCGCAGCCAGAGTTGCTGAACCCAGAATATGTCCGCGAGGAAATGACCCAGCTCGTGAGCCAGCACATAGTTGTGAGTTTGCGGCGACAGATGGTCGCGAACAAAGATGAGGTTGCAGGGCGGCCCGATGTGAAGCAACCCATAAAGCTGGCGATCAGCTACGGAGACGACCGGCGATTGAAAGCTCGCCCCACGAAGGATGCAAAGGTAGCGGAAGGCCTGGCGCAGGGTGAGCGGCAGCATTCTCTTGATGGGAATTTCCAGGCCGTAGGTGATGACTCGCTCAACATCTCTGGGCAGTTCATGAATCCCGCTTTCCGGTCGTTTGGCCAGAAGGTCATCAAGCGCGGCAATCATCGAAAAAACGCGCTGCATTGGCGGGCTGTCGCGCATGGCATTCCCTTCCGTCAATTCATCCGGTAGAACCAGCAAGGGACAAACCGAGTGTACAAAGGAAGAAGCGTTCGCTTTGTCTCGGCCTCTCTGCCCTGGAGAGTGCTTCGATTACTCCAATGCTTCTTCTTCGTCAAATGCAGCTTGATAGAATTCCTGCATCGCCGGGTGATCTGCTGCGCGCTTAAGACTGTGCGCAAGAATCATCGCCTGCACAAAGGCCATAGGGTTTTGCAGATTGCAGTGTTCGGCAATCCGATGGGCGTCACGCGCGAGCGCCTGGCTTTGCGGCAGCGACATGGATTGCAGCCGTCGAAATCCCGGCTCATCGGCACCGAATTCGTTTTGCTGCTCAACTGCCGTAATGTCCAGCCGCTCGCGCAGCAGGCCGAGCCAGTGGCCGACAAAGCCCGGCTCATCCGCCGCATCGGCGTACCAGGACGCCATGATCTCTTCGTCGCCAGTATGGTTGTGATTCACGATCCCCTCATCTTTACTCGCTTATCAAATCGCCTGCCTCATAGCCCATCTCGTCGGCTAAAGCTTGCAGCTTGCGCAGCAGCCTCGCTTTTACATTCTTTACTTCCCGCCCCACATGCTTGATCGGACCAGAATGAGCCAGGACTTGAGCGAATGCCGCTTGTTGCTTTTCGCCCTGCAAGATCAGGCGGAGAAACTCTTTCTCTGCGCCTTCCAGCCGTTTCATTGCCGTACCGAAAAACTGATCACGCTCGATACGCCGGTCAAGCTCTACCGTGTCTATAGAGTTATACGCCGGCTGCACTAGGTTTTCGCGCGCGGCGTCCTGAAACGCTTTGATTTTCTGCAAAGCCTGGTAAAGGCTCGCCAGTCGCAGCTTGATCAAGTGAATGGCATAGGTCGTGAAGCTGGATTGCGCGGGGTCGTAGCGTTCGTGATGGCGAAGGATTCCTGCGAGCGCGCCGTTGACGACGCTTTGCACCTCATCCCGCGGAAGATTCGGGTAACGACTCCAGGCCCAGCGCGCCAGCGACGGCAAGACCAGATGGGCGATCTCATCTTTCGCAATCGGATCGCCTTGCGCAAAAGCAGATAGCTGTTGGGCCGTCGGCTGCTGAAATGCACGTTCGTCCATGAGGTTTAACTGCTCCTCAACGCGAGTTTGCGGCGCGCTTGAAAATCAAAATGTCCTCTTCGGGATAGGCCCGCGTATCGCTCTGCGCGGCGGACGAGAAGCGGCCCGTCTTCTTGTCTCTGGTGCTGACGAGGACGCGCGCCGGGACTTTGCGGACGATCTTTCGTTCCATCTCAAACCCGGCGGCGACGGCCATTTCTGAAAGCGCCGCCGATGTCGGTATGTTGATGCCGCGCTTGTATGAATCGCCGATAATCAGGACGAGGTATTTCCCTCTCGCGGTGACGCGAGCCATCTCACGAATGGCGGCCTGCATATCCTGAAAATAATATCGCAACGCTTGGACTTCACGATCCACCGTATTCGCCACCGTTCCCTTGTGGAGTCTGGCTAAACTGGCTAGCGCATCGTCTGCCGTTTTAGAGCCTGTGGATGAGTTGGCGTCATCGCGGTCACGGGTAGAGATGCCCTTTCCGCCGATGCAGGCATGGCGCAGATCATTCAGCTCCAGGATCTGAAGTCTTTCAAACCACAGTTGTGTCAGTTGGTGGAGATCGAGGTACTGGTAGCAGGTCGCATAGGGTGGGCTGGTGACAACCAGATCAAGCTGGCCATCGTCGAGTGGCAACTGTCTTACGTCTTGAAGCTCAAGGGCACACGACGATGACATGGCCAGGGGGTCAATTTGTGAACCAGTCAGGTCCGTCCAGTAAAGCTGATTGCGGCGGAGCATATCACGGACCTGGCGGCGGAAGCTGTCGACCGGGTCGCTCAGAAACTTGGTGAGGTCTTTCTGCGGCTTCGTGCTGCCGCTCAGCCAGATTGAGGAGCCTCGTAAAATATTGGAAAAGGCGCATAAGAAAAACGTGCGAATGTTAGCGTTACGCCATCTCATAATTAGGCGTAGGAGTTGCTCCAGGGTCGCTCGGTGGGCGGTAGGGAACCAGTAAGCCAGCCGCTCTTCGCGACTGGCTCGCGAAATGTTGATAGCCTGTATTGCGGATTTCTCAGCCGTCGTCAGCGCGCGCCTGCCGATGTGGGACAATCTATCGAGTTGCTTGTCCAGGCGTCGCCAAGAATTCCGAATCTCATGTAGGTCTACCGGATGACACTTCGCTCGGCTGATTAGTAGCGCCACCGGATTAATGTCCGCTCCCCAGAAGGCTCGCCCGGTGCGTAGCGCCTCAATGCCCGTCGTCGCTGAACCGAGGAAGGGATCGCCGACAAGTGAATTGGCAGTGGAGTAGCTTTCAATAATCCGGCGCACCAGTTGGGGAATGAACTTGGCCGGGTAGCGATGATAACCATGCGGCCCCCATAGAGTTTGAGATGGCTTCAGATTCGCGAATGACCAGTCGTCTTCCTTATTCAGTTCTTTCTGTTTGTTAGCCTGGCCGTTATTAACAAGAATGTCTGATACGCCTGGCATACTCATGCCTCTCAATTGGGATGGGTACTGCAAGGAGCGTTATTCATTTACAGGCTTCATCCGGCCTGAGCCAACGGAGCCTTAGATAAACAATTACCCTGGCTATCTTGGGCAATCTGCGTGGACGGCTTGAACTGTCCCTGTTGGAACGTCAGAACTATCCTTTGGCCGGTTCGAGTATATAACTTCAATCTAAACTGTCAACCCAATTGTTATGCTGGTTACATACAGCAACCAGTCAATAATTGAGGACCCTAATCATTGGGGGTAAGGTTGCCGGATCCGATGAAGATTTCTGAGGTAATGAAGCATCTGAGAAAGTCGCGTATTCAACTTGTCAAAGGGGAGTATAAGAATCCTATGAAGGAGCAGGTGCGCTCTAAAACAGGTGGTTCAGGAGCGCGCAGAGAAGTTTCAATCCGCTATCAATCGCGTCTTCAATTCAAAGACCACGGAAGTCCGTTTCCATGGATTAGGAACGCAGAGTTTCAATCCGCTATCAATCGCGTCTTCAATTCAAAGCGCTGTTTTATGTCGCGACCATAACAGCGATTGTAATGTTTCAATCCGCTATCAATCGCGTCTTCAATTCAAAGGGAATGTCGTGTTGCCAAAGTCAGCCAGCCTACTGTCGTTTCAATCCGCTATCAATCGCGTCTTCAATTCAAAGAGACCCCATTTTGTGGCCTTTATTTTCAAGGCTTTAAGTGCCCATTCCGGCTAACCCCGCTTTTTCACCCCAAAATCATCGTTCCTTTGAATTGTTTTCGAGGGGGATTTTTATTCTATTTTCAAATATCTCAACAGTTAGCTGCTTCCGGCTAACCTCCCCCCTTTTTTCGCTTTCATGAGGTTAGCCAGAACTGTTTTGCAAGCGCGCCTACTTTATTCCGGCGCACTGCCTTTGTCAATTGCGAGAGCTGGTTTTGACGCAGAAATATGGCGGGCAGATGCTTAGGCGATATACACCGCTGCGAGAACGGTCGTCCTGGCTTGTCCAAAGATTACCATGCCACGATCACAGGTTTGACAGATCTCGTAATAATGCACCTGACCGGCATCGCTGCTAACCGTGCGGGCAACATCGCGGCGCATCTCGGCGAACTGCGATTCGCTGATGATCGCCTCGAAGATGCTCAATTGCACCGGTTCGCCGTAACGCTTCAACAGCTTGAAGAGTTTCGTACGCGTCCGGTCATCCGAGATGTCATACATGATAACGATTTTAGTCATTGGTCATTGATTGTTGGTCATTGGTCACTGCTTTTCGATTACTGCCCAACGACTGCGATCACTAATAACTGATAAAGGACAAATGACAAATGACCAGTCGGTTACGGTCTGCCTTTCTGCTTTGCCGGCAAAGCGCTTCATCGTCTGGTCGGTGAACTCGATGACGCGCCGGGCGACGACTTCCGGGATGTTCGGCGGCGGCACGACGCGGCCCGCCGGCATAAACTCGTAACCGAGAAAGACGAACCCTTCGGCGGGCGAGACCAGCGATAGAAAACAACTCAATTCGAATCGCCCTCGGCTTTAAATTGCCTTTGGAGAGACCAACATCTTGGCAGGTGAACATACGGCAACGCGCGGGAAAGTTGCATGGCGGCGCGGGGGGCGCGCCGTGCTTAATGGGCGCTTTGAAACTTGGCGGACACCGTTGACCGACAGATCGTCGCCGGCCAGTTCACAAGCCGGCCTTGCGCAATTCGTCTTGCAGGGCACGGAGGTTCTTGTGCGATTCACGCAAGGACTGGATATATTCCGCCCAGGCCGCTTGGTTATGGAGCTGGATGAACAGCGGTCTGACTTTTTTCAAGGTGCTGGCGGCCACGCTGTACGAGCCGCGCGAGCGACCGGCGATCTCCTGCTCGGCTCTTTCGAGATAGAGCCTGACGGCTTCGTGCGGCAGATCCTTCTCGGCAGCCGCGGCCACCTTCATCCGCAGATGCGTTGCGCCCCCGCCCGTTGCGCGTGCTAACCCTTCCAACGCCCGCGCCACGTCGCCTTCGTGCAGCGCGATTTCAACCAGCGCGTCAAATCGCCCGGCGCGCTCCAAAGCCGCCAACGCCTCGGCGCGCACCTCCGGCCAGTTCTTGGTCTTGCCACAGACGGCTTGCAGGGCTTTGAACTGTTCGACCGACGGGCTATTGATAAGCATCGTCTTCTGCGCGGCAACCGCTTCTTCGGACGTGCCGTGACGGCGATAGTAATCGGCGAGCCACTGGTCGCGCCGCCAGCTTGCTGTCCTTTCATGCGCCAGGACGAAATTGAGCGCCGCCTGTTTGGCTTTCGCCTCCAGCAGCCAATCGGCAAACTGCGTCACCAGTCCGGGCTTGCCTTCGACGAGGTCGTTCATCAGCCGCACGGCCTCTTCGATGTGGCCTTCTTTGATGAGCAACTTTGCCTGTTGTTCCGGCGTGCCGATCTCGCGGATCAAGCGGTCGCCTTCGCTTTTGCGGCCACGTTTGGCCAGACCCTCGGTGAGGAATCTGACAAGCTGTTCACGGCTCCAGTCGCGGCTGCCGGCGGCAAGCCGACGGACGCGCGCTTCGATCCCCTGCCATTCTTCGTCGCTGGCTTGCTTGAGGATGATGCCGCGGGCGCTGAAAGCAAAATCGATCCCGCCGATCTCAATATCTTTGGCAAAAGCGTCGAGCAGCGTTTCCAGCCAGGCGCGGCGCATCGGGCTATCGGCGTTGCTTTTTGCCAGGGCTTTGCCCAATACTTCGGTGAACTCCTCGACGACGACGGCGATGTGGCCGTTTTCATCAACCTGCTGGATGATATGGTCATAGCCGGAGACGGTCTCATCGAGCAGCGCGTGACAGACGCGGCCCGCGGCGAGCCAGTCGTTGGCTTTGACGAACGACTCGGCGATTTGGCCGAGAGCGCGCAGCTCTTTGGCGATCTTGCGTGCACTTGAATGATCCCAGTCATTATGTTGCAAAGCGCGCCGCGCCGATTTGCGGATGGCGGCGATGTCTACGGCTTTGCCGGCGCTGGCGTCTTGGGCAGTCGCCGCGAGTTCAACGAGCGATCGCAGCTTTGGGTCTCGCCGCAACATCGCATCAATGATGGCGAGCAGTTCTTCTTTGCTGCGCTGCTTGAGCATCCCTTCGACCGAAGCGGCGGCGTGGAAGGCTTGCGGCTGATGCACGTAGGTGAGCAGCAGCGCGACCGTGTGTTTGCAGATACCGCCATACTCATACGGGCAGGTACAGGAGGTGTCGGCGATGCCTTTGGCGTTGAATGTTACGCTGATTTCATAGGGTTCATACTCCGAGCCGGCGCATTCGCCGCGCAGTTCGAGGCCCTGGCGCATGGTTTCCGAGATGGCGCCGCCGCGATAGTAATCCTTGCCGCGCTCGAAGCTTTTGTCGTTAGCCAGCGCCCGCACCATTGCTTCCGTGAGGCGCGGCAGCTTCCCTTTCGCCATGGCGTCCTCTGATATCGTATTTTGCCGGCGGGCACCGCTTTCCGCAGGCGCAAAGCCGGCATTTGCAGGTGCAGAGGCGATTTCTGCGCCGACCCAGATGACTTTCGCACGTGCCCAGGCGATTTCTACACCGGTCCAGACGACTTCGGCAAGCGTCCAGACCATTTTCGCAGGTGTCCAGATCGCTTTAACAGGCGTCCAGACGACTGCTACACCTGTCCAGATAACTTTAGCAGGTGTTCAGATGACCTCTACACGTGTTCAGACGATTTTAGCACGCATCCAGATGGCTTTAACAGCTGTCCAGATGTCTTCCGCGAGCCTTTGAGTGACCTGCAAAGCTCGTAAATACAGGAATTACCGAAATTCCACGCGAATCACGCCGATCCTTTGCGTGAATCGGCCTGCGGGACGCCGCCTTGATACCTGTCGACGAGCTTTCTATCGCCGAACGATCAGCCTTAAAGCGAAACGTCAGGCTTGAGCAATGATGGCGCGCAGGTCGATGCAGACGGGCCAGTAAGCATTCGTCTTGCGGTCGAAGTGGAGAGTAGTCGCCGGCTTGCCAGTGATTTGAAAAACGCTCTCGGCGATTTTTTACAGTAGCACGCCATAACCTGATGGCACGAGATAGATTTCCGCAAAGCCGCCTTCGGTTTTGATGAGTTGCGCCACCTGCTTTCAGGCATCAGCGACGGTTTGTTCGAGCGCTTCAGGCGTCTGATCGTCAACATTGCCAGTAGTCGCAGAAAAGACTCGTCCAGGCAGTTGCTCTTTGGGGATAGGATGCAACCCGTCGTTGCAGATAATGGTGAGCGCATTTGCTGGCTGCACCGGCATCTCGTCAAGCAGCCGAGTGATGGCCGCTTCATCCATCCCGGCGCGCCGCGCCGCTTCGATGATGCGCTCGCGATTAGATGGTTGTCCGTCCTTATCCGATGAGATCGAAAGCACGATGCTGATAATCAATCAAGAAGGGACCTTTTGATTCTTTCTTTCCGTTGAGTGACACGTATTCCAATTCGCGTTCGCTAGGAAGACACGCCATAATCATTCCAACAGACATTGGTTTTGTTCCGCCCGTGAAATCGGCTGCAATTTCCTCTGCCTTATAATTACTGTTACGAAACACCCGCTTGACGCAGTCAAATGTATCCTGCGAATCGGCAGGCGAGACGCTCCGTTCAATTCTCACTTCCAGTTTCCTCTTTTCCGCTTCTTCTAACCCCTTGCACATTTCTTTTATCTCTTTTGCTCTTGCTTCTGTGCTATCTCCAAAGTTTTCTTCGTCAGAACTATCGGAAGGAATGAGCCAGACGGTTTCTAACGTTTTTTTCTCTTTGAAGTGATATTCAATCGCATAAATAGCGCTTTTCGGATTGCTTACCAGAATGATCAACGCTTTCTTCCCTTCGACGAAACGTAGTCCTCTATTGTCATAAGCGGATATTCTTCGGGCTTGATATCCCATTTGCAGGAATAGCCATATAACGCCAACGAGGAAGAATGGGATGAAGAGATTGACCGATAAAGATAGATAAGTAGACTGTTGAGGATTGACGCCAAATAAATCTTTAACACCTCTTTCCAGCAACGCGCCGAAATAATTAAAAAGCAAGGCGGAAAAGCCTATACCTGCCAATGTCCACAGTGGCAATCCCATTCTGCGAAAAAACCTTTCCAGAGATATTTTCATCGCCTATTCCTTGTCTTTGGGCTTTCAAGATTTGCGCATCCGCAAAGCCATCCATCGATCCGGTGCTTATCGTGAGGCGCGCGATAGATCACGTACACTCTGAAGGTTCAAAATCTCAGCAACCTCAAACTGCGGCGGCGTAATCCCTGCAACAGGACGCAATCTGAGAATTGCGGGAAAGTACCCGCAGCGACCATGCAATTCCGCAAGCAACAGGGCCGCGATCACATTGAGGCTCGGCAGGTTGATCAGCAGAGGCGTTGTCTGCCAATCCTCGGAAGCGAGATCGGCGATGTCAATCATCGCTCGCACCTGTTCCACAAAAGGCTGTGTGTTATCAAATTGCGTTTTGACATCAATAATGCAAGCGATGGTTTGCCCGGTCAAGCGTTCAATGTTGGCGCACTGTTCTTTCGTCAACGGGTGTGAAAAATTGATAATGTGCATACGGCCCTATTGGGTCGAGTGCGACCGAATTGGTTTTAAGCGTGGAAGCTTAAATCTTTCAGGTGTTTTATCTATTTGGTTAATCTCGCTGCCTCTGATCAGAATAATGCCGAACTCCCTTATGCGTTCACGGTTCTCTTCGCTCAGTTCGGTCTTGCCACTAAAAATCCAATAGGATTTGCCAAACGGTCCGCCAAAGGATTTCTGTATTTGCGAGAGCTTATACAAATCTAAAAGAATATCGGTCTTGGCTCTTTCCAGAGCTTTTTCCGCTACCCATCCTCTGTGGACGGCGGCTTTGTTGACGTTCAATCTTTTACACTCGAAAGCCGATAGTTGATAAAAACGAATTCCGATTGCATCATATTCTGCCAGTTGATTGCCTGTCGTTGCCGGGTGAGCGTCGGTCTTGTACAAGGTCACACTATGCCAAACATGCCAATCTAATTTTTCGAGCCGCCTGACAATATCGCCCTCTTGTCCCGTTTGGGGATTGCCCACTTTAGTGCGTCTTCCATACAACTCGAAATAGGTTTGTAAATCTATTGAGTTTGCAAAAGGCAAAAACGACACCTGCCAATCGCCAGAGATTTGTAGCATCCCCCCGCGTTCCGTTTCCACATAATAAATTGGCAGATTGACATCATGAAAAACTTCAACCGCAGGCGATGACATCAACTTTGTACCACCCGTCATGTTCAAAGACCATTCATCATGGGGATAAGCCGCAAGCAGACTTTTACATTGCTGTTTGATGTCCGATGCGTCATAAGCATCATTGACTTTCACCTCATTGAAATCCAGCCCTGGGAATTGCTTCGATAAAACCTTTTTCAGAGACTCCCATCTCTCCTGCATGGCCGGATTGCTCGGCGTGAAAATCGCGTGCAGCACATCAGGCCGTGTCATTTCTTCGTTGACAGGAATGAAATTAGGCAATAGTTGATGGCTAATCAAGCAAAGCATTCGCTTCATCGTGGCTCGTCCTCAAATGAATTTCATGCGCCCGTATCCACTTGACGTTTTCCCGCCGACGCCTTCTTCTTCCAGCGCCAGTTCTAATAACCTGAAGGTTGGATTGAGCCAATTTTCCGGGCCGGCTAGAGCCAGCAGATAAGCTCCCGTCGCTGAAATGAACGGTACAGGGTTCGGGTCGTCCCAATCGGCGGGCGCTACGTCCCCTTGCATGTAGTAATGTGCGTGATGCACCGTCATGACATCGGCGTGCAGGGCTTGTCCTTTCTCGCCTGAACCGGGCACATAGAAGGCGTCGAAAAAGGTAATGAAACCGGCGGCGGCGACATCTTCGCTCTTTTTGTCATTGCCGAAAACAATTCGAGTGTGCCGAGGCTCCCAGCCTTCAACTCGCTGCGCATCCGCAAAATGCCGGGCCATGCCTTTCAAGGCGCTGCCGGGAATGTACGGAACGCCATACGTGTGATGAAGCGCGACAGAAGTTTCCAAAACGCTTTTCGCGCCTAAGCCAATCACCATTCGCCCCTGAACTCTGGCTTTGCGCGTCTCAACCCGGCTTTTTTGACCCACACTGTAGGTTTGAAGTGCTTGCTCCCAACGCGCAAAAAACTTTTGATACAGACTTGCCAATTCCGCGTTGGAAGCTTTATTAACCACGCCCTTGACGCTCTCGCTCTTGGCGGCTTTATCGTCGTCGCCTTTCTTGTCTAGATATTTGTTCAGCCACAAACCGGCGTTCGCGGTTTTCACGTCATCGCTCTTGATGCTGGCCAGAATATTTCTACGCGAGGTCATAATGTTTCTCCAATTCATTTGCCTTCAATGAGCGATTCAGCAAAGCGTTTGTACCAGACGAGCGCATCAAGCGTGTCGCGTGTCAACCGCATGTATTCATGCAAAGGCGCGTTACAGCAAGCCCTGGCCAAATCCTCTTTTTCAATGGTCGCACTCAAGTGCTTGATGAGCGTTTCGTGCATCTTTTTCTGTGCTTCTCCCGACGGAATGAATGCCAACGCTTGCGCGAGTCCGGCAGTCCGGATCAAGACAGGCAGATTCCGCGTGATGGCCCTGTACTTCTCTTTGTCATCTGAAGCGATAATGCTTTTGACATTATTATAAGCGCTGGCCGCAAATTTTTGACTTCTTGTTTGTAGCATCAGTTGGTTCCTTTCTGCGACAACCGCAAGCGGCACAAGCCGCGCCCGACTGTCGCTTTACCGCCGAATTGAATCGGCTGATTCATTAATTTGCCGACTTCCGTCAAAGCGTCTTTCGGGTCCAAATTGACTCTACCGATTCTGATGGCCAGCAGCAGGCCGAACAAAACCGTCTCGCACGGCAAAGCCTCTTCATACCAGAGCGCGCCGCTCTCGCTATCCACGGTCTTTGAGTTTTCGTTCAGCGCAATGCGCGCGGTGATCTCGGTGGCGGTTTCCAGCAGGAAATTCAAGACGTCGTCCGGCACGATGCAAAAACGCTGTTTGAAAAGGTCTCGCCAGTCCTCCGCAAAAATTTCGCTAGCTAGAATGTCCGCCCATTCTCTGGCTTTGGCCTTATCGTTACTGACGCTCAAATCGAGATCTTCGAGATAAACCTTTCCGCCCATCTCTAACCGGTTTCCGTCAATAACAAAACATTCCTGTGTCGCTTCATTCGACAGCGGAATCGGCACCGCTTTGACCAGCGCGTCGGCATTTGCGTCCCGCGCATCGCGCGCGAAGCGCTTCAAGACATATGGCGAAGTCACCCATGCGAAAGTCCCTTTCAGGCTGCGCACCGGCAGCAATAACAACCGCTGATCGGAAAACTGCACCGAGCCGGCGTGTTCTTCGGGGCCTTCTTTTTTGTCTGGGCCGAAGAGTTTCTTGCGCATGTCTTTATCGTTGCAAACATCACGCAAAGAGCCTTTGACAGATGAGCCGGGAAGAAACGGCAGGCCGGTCGCTTTTTCGCGCACAATCGGCAAATCGATGACCCCGATGCCTTGCCCTGTTCCCGCGTGTAATGGCGAAAGCACGTGCGTGTAAAGTATCTTGGTTTTCATGGTCGTTACTCTTCTCCTTCAAGATTCAAAAAGTCCAGGAACGCATAAAGCACGTCCGCATTGTTGAGCAAAGGCGTTTTGCCATCACTACTCTTGATCTGTTGCGCCTCATGCTTTTCCAGGTTTGCCTTT
>JBJMGU010000146.1:0-10786 GCA_045807765.1 Blastocatellia bacterium | reverse complement strand
CTTGAATCACCGGTGATTCAAGCCTCGCTGACGCGACGCGCGCTCATCTCTCGCTTGCATCCCAGGCGTTGAAACGCCTGGCTAAACTCACCCGCCGCTACGCGGCGAAAGCCTGCCGATCACTTATTCTCCCTGTCGCTATTTGTCCCTGCCGCTCTCTGAACGCCTGAGCCTTCTTTGATCGTGACGATCTGATTGGCGGCGATGTCTTTAATGATTTCGGTCTGCCCATTGGGCCAACGAATCTCGATCTGCTCGGCGCGCACGCTTTCGCCCAGCCCGAAATGCAGGCGCGGGTCGTTGTGAGAATAATAGCTCGACTGGCTGCTGACTTCCTGAGTCTGTTGCCGCGCGCCGGCTTTCAAACGAACTCTTGCGCCGATGGCTGAACGATTCGATTTCGTGCCGATGAGCTTCACCGTCAGCCAGTGGTTTGCGCCGCGTCGGCTGCCGTTGTAATCGTTACGCAGCAGCGACGGCGGCTCATTCATATTCATAATCAGCACGTCTATGTCGCCGTCGTTGTCGTAATCGCCAAACGCGCAGCCGCGGCTCGAATGCAGCTCACGCGCCCCCGGCCCGCATTCGGCGGTCACTTCCTTGAAGCGCCCGTTGCCGAGATTGCGATAGATTAATCGCGGGCTGCGGTGCGGGTACTCTTTGAGCACCTGCTCGACTTCCGGGTAAACATTGCCGGTCACGGTGAAGACATCCGGCCAGCCGTCGTTGTTCAGGTCAACCAGCCCCGTGCCCCACTGAATGTAACGCGTGTGCTCGAAGCCTGCGGCGCGCGATGCATCTTCGAAGAAGCCGCGCCCGCTGTTGCGGTACATCGCCGGCAAGTCGTCGGCAAAATGCGTCTTAAAAATATCGGTGAAACCATCGCCGTTGTAATCGCCCGAGGCCACGCCCATGCCGGCCTGCGGCTGGCCGTCTTCGTTATAGGCCGCGCCGGCTTCAATCGCCACGTCTTTGAATGTCCCGTCGCCGTTGTTGCGATAGAGGATGCTCGCCGTCGAATCACAGGCGACATAGAGATCAGGCCAGCCGTCATTATTGTAATCCGTCACCAGCGTCGTCATGGCGTAGCGGTTCTGCGTCTTCGCAATGCCCGAAGCCTGTGACACATCGGTGAAGGTGCCGTCGCCGTTGTTGTGGTAGAGCAAGTTGGTGTCGGTCGGCAAGCCCTTTGGCCCACAGTTGACCGGCACGCCCTTCCACAAACAGTTCGGGCCTTTGCCCGGCTCAGGGACGCTGGCCGGGTCGAAAATCAGGTAATTCGCGACGAAGAGATCAAGCCGCCCGTCGCGATCATAATCCACAAAGGCGCAGCCCGATCCCCAGCGTCTACCCTTTGTCGCCAGCCCCGCCTTCGCCGTCACGTCGCTGAATTTGCCTCTGCCGTCATTATGATAGAGAACGTTCTGGCCCCAGTAGGTGATGAACAGGTCATCATTGCCGTCGTTGTCGTAATCGCCAACCGTGACGGCTGAAGCCCAGCCGGTGCGCGCCAGCCCTGACCCACTGGTGACATCGCTAAACGTGCCATTGCGGTTGTTGTGATAGAGCTTGATGGTCGGCGCTTTGCCTTTCGCGAAGCCTTCGAGCCGTGTGCCATTCAGCAATAGGATGTCCATCCAGCCGTCATTGTCGTAATCCAGGAAGGCGACGCCACAGCCGTTGGTTTCGATGATGTAGCGCTTGTGGTCTATGCCGCCGTAGACAAATGGCTCGGTCAGCCCGGCGCCCGCGGCGACTTCGATAAAGCTCACCTGAAAGTCGCTCGCGCCATTTTCATCCGTGACGGATAGAGTTGAAGCGGCAGTGCCGGCAATCGCCGGTGCGGCGAGCGGAGTGGCGATGATTGCGCTGACAGAGAGCGCGAGAGATAGAGCTTGCAAGGCTGCGGCGCAGAGCCGGGTGAACTTCTCTGACATCTCGCCCTACTTGTTGGCGGGTGGCCGCAAGCTCTCCGCCGTGTCGAATTCCTTCTTGGCTTCAGCCATGCGATTCGCCTGCTGTAAGACCTGCGCCAGCAGATGATGGCCCGAATAATTATTCAGGTCCATCGCCAGGGCGCGGCGCAGCATGCTTTCAGCGTTGCCGAGGTCGGCCTTCTTTAGATAGACTTTGCCGAGCGCGATGTATGGCCCGCTAAAGTAGGGATTCAGCCAGATCGATTTTTGCAGCGGCGCGATGGCGTCGTCCCACTTCAGTTGCCGCGAGTAGGCTTCGCCCAACATGTAGTAAGCCATCGCAAAGCCGGGGTTGAGGGCAATCTCTTTCTTCAACAACTCAACGCCGCGATCCAGGTTGGCGTGATAAATGGCCATCTCGCCCAACAGGTAGTTTGCCTGCGGCAGCCTGGCATCAAGCTCCAATGCGCGCGCCAACTCTTTTTCAGCGCTCTCCTCTAGTCCCTGACGAATCATCATCTGCGCGTTGATGAGATAAGCCGCCGCCGCGTCTGCCGGCAGCGCGAACATGCGCGCGAAGTTGCGCCGGGCGTTCTCGGCATCCTGCGAGAGTAGATAGCTGACGCCCAGCACGTAAGCAATCTCGGTGTTGTCAGGAGCCCAGGCGCGAACCAGCTCAAGATAGCTGACCGCCTCTTTGCTATGACCAAGAAAGTAGTGCGCCATGCCGAGCAGTTGCACCGCCTGACGGTACTGCGGCGAGCCTTCTTTAGCCAGCCGCGCAGAGATCGACAGGTTTTCGACGGCGTGCGGGTAATCGGATTTTTGATAGTAGGCCAGTCCGAGCAGGTGATTGACCTGCGCGTCGTCAGTTGTCGCTTTTGGCAGGGCGCGCAGAGCGGCGATGGCGGCATCGGTCTTGCCGGCGCTGAGTAACGCCTGCGCTTCGACAACCGGCGACGGCGCGGCCTGCGGCGCGGGTTGATTGCTCTGCGCCGTGGTCAGCGCCGTGGTCAGCAGCAGCCACACGCTGCATAGCAGGAAACGCGATTGAAGCTTGAATGCCATGATTACTTCCCGGTGGCCGCCGAGCGGGCGACTCCGTTCAAGTTTAGCACATCGGCTTTCTTCGCTTCAGGCAGGTCGGCGTATAAGTCAGTGAAGGCCGCATTCGTCCAGCCGAAGCCGATCTCATTCGACGTGTAGCCGAACTTCAGACCGGCGCTGATCTGTGACTGGCGGGCTTCAACATCATACTTCTCGACAATCGTGTTGTGAGCGATGAACTCTTTCAGCACCAGCGACAGGAAGTTTGCTGCGATGCGGTCGGCTTCGCGATTGTAGCCGTAACGCCGCAGGCCGCCGACGGCGATCATTTGCAGGTTGCCCCAGCCAAAGGGCGCGTCCCACTGGCTGCCGCTGACGGTCGTGCTGGTCAACAGGCCGCCTGGTCGCTCGAAGAGGTGAAGGTTCTTGACGACGCGCGCGGCCTGCGCGGGGCTGGCGATTCCAACCCAGAGCGGGTAGAAAGTTGTCACATAGGGATAGCGCCGCACACGCTTTTCGACGAAGTTGTAATCGTAATAGAGCCCGTCCGCAGCGTCCCACATCAGGCGATTGATCTGCGCTCGACGTTGAGCGGCGCGGCGCTGCCACTGCGCGGCGGCGGCGGCGCGACCGAGTATTTTCATGATCTCGGCGGCCTCGGTCTCCACCCGGTAGAGCAGCGAATTCAGGCATACAGGGTTATAACTGATGATGTCTGTGTTGAACTGCCCGAAGCGGTTTGAAGGGTCAAAGCCGGATTCGCGCATCGAGCGGTCGCCTTTGTAAAACAGCGGCGTCAGCTCATCCTTCGCCTTGTCATAAAACTTGTTGACATCGTAATCCTTGATCTCGTGGGTGCGGTAATACTCCTTGACGCGGTCGTAATGCGTGCGCCCCTGGGCGTCGCGCTCGTCGGCAATGACTTCGGGCGCCGGCCCCTCGCCAAAATCCCAGTAGCGCGCCAGGTGGGTCGCCGGCGTCATGTGCGGGTCGGTCGTCCACAGCTCATAAGTCTTCTCTAGCGCCGGGACGGTCGCCGCGAGCCAGCGGCGGTCATGCGTCTTGCGGTAGACGCCGAGAATCATCTCGGTGAGAAACGGCGGCTGCGAGCGTGTCAGGTAGTAAGTGCGGTTGGCGTTCAGCACCTTGCCGTAATGCTCGACCTCGTAGATGAAGTTGTCGATCATGTCTTTGGCAAGCTCGGTTTCGCCGTCGCGCAGCAGCCCCACCTGAATGAAGTAGCTGTCCCAGCCATACATTTCATTGAAGCGCCCGCCCGGCACGACGTAAGGGTTCGGCAGATAGAGCAGTCCTTGTTGATTGATCTGATGCCAATCTTCAGGCAACTGGCGAATCTCGATGCGGGCGAAATCCTCAGCCGTCATCTGTTGGCGTAAGCGGGCCTCGACCTCACGGACATTCTCTTTGCGCGAGACGTAGACCGGCGAGCGAGCGCCGGCGCTTGCTTTGAATTTCGGGTCAACGGCGGCGGCGGCGAGCCGGGCATTCGACCGCTCAAGTGTGTGCCAGCTCTGCTTGATGTAGTCGCGAATGGCCCGAAGCTGTGCCGGGGTCGCGCGCCCGGTTTGACGCGCCGGCAGCGCCCCAAGAGAGACCGAAAAGAGCAGTAGAGCGACAATAGAAACCGTCGCCAGCTTCGCAATGCGACTTGCATAGAGCCTGTTGGCATTCATCATTTTCATCCTCTCGAACAATACCAATAACCGTGAGTGTCCAAATCAGAATAGTTTGTAGCGCCATCTATCAGATTGCGCTACATCCATATAAAACCCGCTCTAGTGAGGCCTTTCCATCTGCGCGCGCACTCGTCTTAAATTCTCTCGCGCCTCGCGGTGCTGTGGATTAATGCGCAGCGCCTCTTCAAAGTGAGCCAGCGCCTGCGCCAGGTCACCGCGGATGGCGAAGACCTTGCCAAGATTGTTGTGCGCCTCGTCGGCTTGCGAATTGAGGCGCAAGGCTTGTTCAAACTGCGCCGCGGCCTCGGTCAAGTGGCCCTGAGTTGCCAGGGCTTCGCCGAGATGATTGTGCGCCCCTGCGTCATCCGGCTGAAGGCGCAAGACCTCGTTGAAATGCGTGATCGCTTCCTCGGTTCGGCCTTGCGACAACAGCAGGGTGCCGAGATTGTAGTGCGCGTTGGCATAGCTGGGCCTGAGCCGTAGGGCTTCACGAAATTCACGGACGGCGTCATCTACCTGACCCAGAGCTTGCAGCGCCGCGCCGAGATTGGTATGCACCAGCGCATCGTCGGGCCGCGCCTCAGCCGCGGCGCGAAAATGGCCGAGCGCCTCTTCCGTCCGGCCCTCGGATAAGCAGACCGAGCCGAGGTTGAAGTGCGCGGTGAAATCGTTCGGATACTTTTGCAGCCGCTGTCGCATCAGCGCTTCCTGTAGAACGATGCGAAGGTCATCGCGGCTGCGCGGCAAGACCTGAACCCAGAGATGGCCCATCTCGTCGGCAGAGCGATTGCCGGCGACGACGCGCCGAGGCGGTGAGTTGGGATTGCGCACGTTGTCGGCAGAGTTGTCGTAGGTGTAGCGCATCGAAATGATCGAGCCTTTGGGCAGAAAGATCGGTTTGACGTAATGATAAACCGCCTGCCAGTTGATGTCCCAGGCGGGTATCTTGATAAGCCATTTGTGTGTGCCATCGGGCAAGGTCGCGAAGCCTTGAATCTCTTTGCCGAGATAGTGCGCGTGCGGGTAGACGCCCAGCACGTCAACGTCTACAGGCAGCTCGAACTCATCGGTGACAACGAAATCTTTCTTGCCCGGCGGAATATCGATCATGCCGTCATGCTCAAGCTGCAACAGCATGGGAAAGCGCGTCGGCGGCTGGTCGGTGAAATATAAGCCGATGCTGGCTTGAACCATCTCCGGCTTGCCCGAAGGCTTCAGATGCAGGTTCAAAATCAGATCGGTGCCTTTGTCTACTTGCCATGCCATATCCTCAGGCTCACTGGTCTGCGGCGTCCCCGGCTTCCAAAAAAGGAAGTGGCTATCGGGCTCGAAATTCTCGGACTCGACGCGCACGTCCATGCCGGCAAATCCGACTTCCTGATCTTGCGCATCAAGGCGACGAAATGACTGGGTTCGATCAATCAAGAGATTGGCATGGTGGACGATCTGTTTATTGCCGGGAAGAATCTCGACGGCTTTGACATAACGCGTCGTCGTGACCGGGATGGGAATGACGAAGTTGCGAAAGACGTCGGGGCCGTCGGCTGCCAGCTTGTAGGCTTGCGGCATGCGGACGACCAGATCAGGCGGGCCGAGTTGCCAGCCGGCGGTGAATCGCGGCACGGGCGGCAAATCTGCCGGCGCGCCTTCAGCAGTGCCCTGCGCCAGCCATTGCCGAATGACGCCAATCTGTTCGTCGCTCAAACGCCGCGCGCCAACAAACTCGCCAGTGCCCGGCTCAGGCAGCCACGGCGGCATATAGCGGCTCTCGGTGACGGCGACGATCTGCCGGGCGCGCTTCTTGACGTCCTGAAAACTCAGCAGGCTGAAAGGCGCAGGGCCGCCGGGATGATGACAGACGGCGCAATTCTGAAAAATGATCGGCGCAATGTCTTTATTGAATGTCGGCTGAGCGGGCGGCGGCGAAAAAGGCGTCGGGATGAAATTTGATCGAGCCTGTCCGGCGAGCGCCATCAGGCTGAAGACCACCGCACTTATGAAAATGGCACGGGGAATAATGGGAGTGAATGTCCTGCTCATGGATTGACTACAGGCTGGAGCGCGAGCTGTCGCCTACCTTGATCCCGCTTGCTAAAGAAAGGTGTGGCTGACCTGAAGCGCTTGCGCGCCGCAGATCAGCCACACGGGTCCGGCCAGTCGAGACTAGAATAGGAATCTTAGCCCGAACTGGAACTGTCGCATGGTCGCGCCGGTGGCAAGACCAGTGATGTGGCCGGCGTTGCTGCCGCAATCAACGCAGCTATCGGGCTGGCCGAGATTGACGTGGTTGAAAAGATTGAACGACTCGATGCGGAATTCGAGCTTCTTGCTTTCCGAGATGTGGAAGTTCTTGAACAGCGACGCATCGGTGTTGAAGTAGTGCGGCCCGCGCAAGCTGTTACGCTTGACGTTGCCGAACTGTCCTAACGCCGCTTTCGCCCACGGCGAGCCTGCCCCGATGCCGACGGCGAACCAGTTTTGCTGCGTGCGCTGGCCGTCAGGATCACCGACCAGATCAGGCTGGCACGGGCCGGCGTTGACCGAGCAGTTGGCGCCCGACACTGAAGGCGTGAACGGCAGACCGCTCGACCACGTGGTGATGGTGTTGAGCTGCCAGCCGCCGAAGATCAGGTCAACCGTCTTAGACGCATTCCCCATCAGCGCCTTGCCACGGCCAATCGGCAAATCCCACACGTCCGAGAACAGGAAGACGTGCGTGCGGTCTTCGTCGGTCGGGCCGCGACCGATTTCGCGGTTGTAGGGGAAGTAGTTGTCCGAGTTGTTCAGCGCCCGCGCCAGCGTGTAGTGCGCCAGGATGCTGAGGCCCGAGAAGCGCGTCTCGAACTTCGTCTGCAAGGCGTTGTAACGGTTGTCGGCGCAGTTGCAGAAGAAGTCGATGCCCTGCGACCAGCCATACTTGCCGAAGAACGGCTTGCGCAGGTTCGCATCCGGCTGCGACAGGTTGCTGACCGGTTGGTTGACGTTGAAGGCCGGGCCGTTGCCGGCAAAGACGTGCGTGCCCTTGTTGCCGACATAGCCGATTTCGACCGACGTATTTTGTTTCAACTGATGCTGCACGGTGACGTTCCAGGCGTCAACCGTCGGCAGCGTCTGGGTGAATGGCCTGGCGCGCGCGAAGATGCCGTTAGGCAACGGCAGCTTGCCGTTGTCAGGCACTGGCGGGAAGAACGGCGCCGGCGGGCCGCTCGCCAGGGTGAAGACGCGGGCGAAAGAAGAAGTCGCCAGGTCCTGCTGTTGCAGCACCGGCAGGTTCTGTGTGACGGTATGGCCGAAGAGCGAGCCGAACACGCCGATGTCGAAGCTGCGACCATAGCCGGCGCGAATGACGGTCTTCTCCGTCCACTGGTAGGCGATGCCCAGGCGCGGCGCGAGCGCCTTGTAGGTCGGGTCAACGTTGAAGTGGCGATTGACGTCGCCGACACCGCCGACAAACAACTGGCCGGTTTCGAGGTTCAGCAAGCTGCCGTCGCCATCTTCTTTGACGCGCTCGGGGAAGATCAGCTCCCAGCGCAGACCGTAGTTGATCGTCAGCTTCTGCGTCGCGCGCCAGGTGTCCTGACCGTAGAAGAACCAGCGGCGCTGACGCTCAGCCGCCGTGGTGGTTCTGCCGACGTAGCGCTGGAAGCTGCTGACGTCGCCGAGCAGGAAGGTCGCGATGCCTAGTCCATTATTCGCAACCGTGACTTCGCCGGTTATGGGGTTGCGTTGAAAGTTGGATGTCCTGCCTTCTTCAAATCTCAACTGGCCGGCGCGGTGCGCGTCCGACGGCACGCGCAGGTTCATCGCGTAACGAATGTCGGCGCCCGTCTTGAAGGTGTGGTTGCTCTGGATGAAGTTCCAGTTGTTGACGAACTGGAACTGCTGCTCTTGCTGATCGAGCGGGCAGTTGCACTGGTTGACGTCCAGAGAGTAGCCGAACTTGAAGCCGCCCAGACCGCGGATGCCGAAATCCGGCATGCCGGTGGTGAAGACGTCATCAATGTTGAGGCCCGGAATGCCGGCATCCGCCGCCGGCGTCGTCCCCACGCCGCCCGGTGCAACGTTCACCCGGTAGCGGAGGAAGCCGAAGCGGAAGTCGGTGATCGTGTGGGTGCTCAGCGTGTAGTCGAAGCCGAAGGCCACCGACTGGTTGCGCACCGACGACGTGCCGGAGAAGAAGATATTATCGAAGGCCGGGCCGCCGAGCAGCGTGCCGAAAGCGCCGGGGCCGGACTTATCGTAACGCGCAAAGCTGTAGCGCCCGAACAGGTGCAGCTTCTCGCTCCAGAAGTGGTCGTCGCGAACATCGAATTGATCACTGTTGAAGGCTTCGATGCCCGAGGCGCTATAGTTGTCCTGGATTCCGGGGCGGCTCGGCAGCGGCAGCATGTTGATGAGCGTCAGGGCTTGCGGCGACAGGCGATTTTTCGGGATTTGCGCGCCGGCGAAGGCCGTGCGTCCGACACCGACGCTGTCTCCGGTCAGCGGGTCGTAGATGTTGCGCCCGTACTCGCTGAGATTGCCGGTGCGCGCCAGCAACGTCGGCACCGTCGTCACCACCGAGCCACCATTCTTGCGACGCGTCCCTTGATAGTCGCCGAAGATGAAGTTTTTATCCTTCTTGAGCTTCCACCCGAAAGAGCCGCCGAACTGGTTCCACAGCGTGTCGGGGATGGCTTTGCCCGTAAGCGAGTTGGGCGCGGATTGTGAGAACGGATTGCGGGCGCTGGTTTCGTCATTGCGGCGAAACTCAAACAAGCTGCCGTGCGGCTCGTTGCTGCCCGACTTGGTTTGCGCCGTGACGACGCCGGCGATGGCCAGGCCGAACTCGGCGTCATAGTTTTGCGTGGTGATCTTCGACTCGACCGTCGACTCCAACGTCGGGTTGATGACGATGATGCCAAGAATCGGGTCCTGGTTGTCGGTGCCGTCCAATTGGAACGAAGTGCCGCTGAAGTGCTGCCCGTTCACCATGATCTGCACAGAGCCTTGTGGGTTTTCGCTCGATGCGTGCTGCCAGCCGAGTTGTTGTGTGCCCGGCGTCAGCAGCAGGAACTTGGTGAAGTTGCGGTCGAGGATCGGCAGTTCTTCGAGTTGCCGCGTATTGAAGGTCGTCGCCACGTCGGCGCGATCGGTTTTCAAAGAGAGTTGCTGGGCGTCGGCGGTGACGGTGACCTGTTCGGTCATCGCGCCCACTTCCATTGCGAAGTCGGTGTGGGCACCGACGTCCGCCTTGACCTCCACCTCCTGGGCTACGCCCTTATAACCCTGCGCTTCGACTTTCACGCTATATCTGCCGGGGATGAGGTGGGTGACGTTGTAATTCCCCGACTCATTGGTCTTCACCGTCGTCGAGGTGTTTTTGGCGATGTCAGTGACCGTCACTGTCGCATCGGCCACAGCGGCTCCTTGCGGATCAGAGACGGTGCCAGCAATACTCCCGTAAACAGCCTGCGCCCGACTGTCGACAGACAAAGCTGTCAGCAGCAGCAGCATGCTGAATATCAGCAACGGCATTGCCTTTCTTAGCATAAGCGGTGCCTCCTGAAATCTGCCCTCTACCTGCACAGAGGCAAAGGGCGAGTTAGAAGTTAGGCAAACAGCAAAATGGGATGCTCAACTCGCATGAGTTCCAGGGGTACTGAGAGCCTGATTAACGGTAACTGTTTCACAGCGTCTTGGCGGCGCTGCTATTTAGCGACCACTTGCTTCGGTCGGTCGCTGCGGATGACTACAGAGCTATATGGTTCAGGGCCGTCTGCTGCGGCCTTTCGGTTACGTCCCGCCTCTTACGCAACCGCTTATCGGGTTGCACGTCCTTCCGATTGTGCCCCAGATCATCAGCGAGGTTATGAATGCCGTTGATTTGGGACCAGCATCTGACTCTCCACTCTGCTTGAAAGTGGCTTCCCTTCTATCACATTCGCATGAAAGCTGTCAAGCATACGCTCCATGCCGCTCAACCGTTCGCATGACTAAAACGATACTGAAAGATTTCGTAGACAGAGCGCTGCGGTTAAGGTCAACGGCCATCTCTAAAAGACGTATTAATCCGCTGTCGGAGTGTTATATCAGAAGAGCCGTTTTCGATTGTATTTGCCGTGTAGCGCAATCTGATAGATGGCG
>JBJMGU010000145.1:0-12423 GCA_045807765.1 Blastocatellia bacterium | reverse complement strand
GTCCTCGACCTCAACGACAATCTACTACCTATTCCGCCGGAAACGCTAGACAAGCTAGAAGACGTAAAAGCGATCTTTGCCGCGATTGCCGGAATGGCAAGCGGAGAGCGGCTGAACGAGGCGAAGATACTAGTCGTCGGTGACGGCAAGGTCGGCAAAAGCTCGTTGGTCGAGCGGCTGCTTTACGGAACTTTCGATCCGCAGAAAGAGACAACGCTTGGCGTGGACATCAATGACGAGATGAAGGTCATACAGAGCGAGGTGAAAGGCAAGGGCAAGGCGATCAAACTGAACATCTGGGATTTTGGTGGGCAGGAGATTCAGCATTCAACACACCAGTTCTTTCTGACCACCCGCAGCCTCTACTTGCTAGTTGTGGATGCGCGCAAAGGCGATCAAATCAGCAATATCGAATACTGGCTGAAGCTGATCGAAAGTTTCGGCGGCAATTCGCCCATCATCATCGTCATCAATCAGATCGACCAGTTGAAAGGCTAGCGCGCGCTCAATCTGGATCGTAAGGCATTACAAACGAAGTACAACATCAAGAAGTTCGTTGAAACCTCGTGCACAACGGGCAAAGGTATTCCGGCCTTGAAAGCAGCGATTGCCCACGAGATCAAACGATTGAAACATGTGCATGATTTATGGCCGCGTGAATGGCTCGCCATCAAACGACGGCTGAAAGACTTGAAGGCTGATTACATTCCGGTCGAAAAGTACTTGGAAATTTGCAGCAAAGAAAACTTGGAGGACGAAGACGTCCGCAGGTCTTTGCTAGGGTTGCTGCACGACCTGGGCGTCGTCATTCGTTTTCCGGGCGACATGCAGGTGCTCAATCCGCGCTGGGTCACACAAGGCGTCTACGGGTTGCTGACCTCGAAGCAACTGGTTAAGACGCAGGGGCAGTTTGACCTGAGCGAGGTTGGCGAAATCCTGGCCGGCCTGCCCGATGCCAAGACTCGTTATCCGGCACATACGCATCGCCGATTGATCGACGTGATGCGGCACTTCGAGTTGTGTTTCGAGTTCACTGATCGGCCTGGCCATTACCTGATCCCGCGCCACCTACACGACAACGAGCCGGACATCAGATGGGACGATAGCGGCGCGCTGAAGTTCCAGTACCATTACGAAACGCTGCCTGACTCTGTTATTTCGCGCTTCATCGTTCGCATGAACCAGTACATCAGCGAACGGCTCTACTGGAAGAATGGCGTCTATTTGCGCGACGGCGAGAATCGCGCCAGGATCAAAGCCGATCTGGTAGACCGCAAGATTTTCATTGCGATCAATGGCAAAGAACAAACACGTCGCGCCTTTCTCGCGGTTATTCGCTCGGCGTTTGACGAGATCAACAGCAACTTCAAAATTGACATCAAACAGATGATCCCCGTGCCCGGCTCTCCGCAAGTGCTGGTCTCGTATCAAGACCTGCTCGCCTACGAAGAGATGAACGAGCCACAGATCGTCATTCCCGAATTACGAAAGAAATATTCTGTTAGAGAATTGCTCGATGGCGTCGAAGATTTGAGCATCCGCCTAGAACGCCGCAAACGCGACTTAAATGAAAGGGGATATCTCAAATTCCAACCGCAGATTTTCCGCATCGTGGTTGCCTCGCCCAGCGATGTCCAACCCGAACGTGACGTGCTGCCATCCGTCATCGAAGAAATCAATCGCGGCGTCGCCGCTGACCACGGATTATATCTTGTATTGGCGCGGTGGGAAACCGACACCTATCCGGGCTTTCATCTCGAAGGGCCACAGGGGTTGATTGATCCGATTCTGAGAATCACTGACTGCGACCTGCTGATCGGCATCTTCTGGAAACGCTTCGGCACGCCAACGGCTGACGGCAAAACCGGCACGGAACACGAATTCAATCTCGCTTATGAAGCGTGGCAGGAAAAGGGCAGTCCGCAAATCTTCGTCTATTTCAATCAGAAACCCTATACACCGAAGTCAGCGGCAGAGGTCGAGCAGTGGAAGCAGGTACTCGCTTTCAGAGACAAGTTTCCCAAAGAAGGCTTGTGGTGGCCCTACAAAGGAAAACCTTCGTTTGAAAAGCTCGTTCGTAATCATCTGACCAACTACATCCGCAGCCTCACTTGAAAAACGATGCACGGCGGTCAGAAAAGACCGCCTCTGGGCAATCATTCACGAGATGAACGGCGCAGCGCGCTTTGATAGAATGGTCTTGCCCGGAAGTTTCAGCCGCTGCTTTGTAAAACGACCCACGAGGCAACAGTAATGAAAGCGACGATCAATCACCTCAACCTGGAGTACAGAGATCAAGGGAGCGGCGAGCCGGTTATCTTCATCCATGCCTTTCCGCTCAACCAGACGATGTGGGACGAGCAAGTCGCGGCGTTAAGTCATCGTTGCCGCACGATCACACTCGACCTGCGCGGCTTTGGCGGCTCGGATGTTGCGGATGGCCCTTCGATGATGGAGCAGATGGCCGCCGATGTGCGCGGCTTGATGGCGGCACTTGAAATTGAGCGGGCGACGCTCGTCGGGCTTTCGATGGGCGGCTATGTGTCGCTGGCGTTTTATCGCGAATACCCCGACGCCTTGCGCGCACTGGTGTTGGCCGACACGCGCGCCGGCGCCGACACTCATGCGGCGCGCGAACGCCGGCTGCAATCCGCCGAGAAAGCTGAGCGCCAGGGTGCGGCGGTCATTGCTGATGATATGACGCCGCTGCTGCTCGGCAAGACGACTCAGCAAACGCGGCCCGACATCGCGGCTCGCGTGCGCGCGATGATCGAAGGCAACCCGTCCGAAGGCATCGCTGCGGCGCAGCGCGGCATGGCGGGGCGGCGTGATTCGACCTACATTCTGGCGGCGATAGATTTTCCGACGCTCATCGTCGTCGGCGCGGAGGATGGATTGACGCCGGTTGCCGAAGCTGAAGCGCTGCGCGACGGCATCCGCGGCGCGCGCTTGCAGATCATCGAAGGCGCAGGGCACCTGTCAAACCTTGAGCGTCCGCATGAATTCAACGCGGCGTTGATTGAATTCATTGATTCGCTCGCCGCCGAGTGAGCGGCTCAGCCTTACCTTGTCGCCGCATCCGTCGCGGGCTCTCGGCCCGGCCCGTAGAGGGCGCGGCCCGGCGTCGCCCCTGTGTGCTTGCCGCCGTCAATCACCACGCGGCCATTGACCAGTACAACCGCGAAGCCTTCGGCATACTGGTGCGGCTTATCAAAGGTCGCACGGTCAGTCACCTTGCTCTCATCAAAGATTACGATGTCTGCCGCCATGCTGGGACGTAGCAAGCCGCGATCCCACAAACGAAACGTCGCCGCCGGCAGCGAGGTCATCTTGCGCACGGCGTCTTCGAGGCCGATGAGCTTCTTTTCGCGAACGTAGATGGCAATCACCCTGGCGTTGTTACCGTAGCCGCGCGGGTGCGGCACGCCGCTGTCCATGCGAATCACACCGCTGTCGGAAGCAATCATCGTGTATGGCTGCGCGACGATGCGCTCGACATCCGGCTCGCTCATCTTGTGAAAGATCATCCCGGCAGAGCCCGCCAGATACATCGCAATGATCTGCTCGGCCTCTTCGTCCGGGCCGCTCTTGCCGCGCGCCAGCCTGGTGATTTCGCTGATGTTCTTGCCTTCATAAGCCGGTTCCGGTTGATAGCCGGCAACCACCGCGTACGAGAAATCCTTAAAGCCGTTCTTGCCGAGCGATTGAATCATCTCGGCCTTGATCTTCGCCCGCGTCGCCGGGTCGTCGAGCCGCGCCTTCGCTTTGTCGCGCCCGCCTTCGAGCGCCCAGGTCGGCAGCAAAGTGTTCAGCGAAGTGGACGACGCCGTGTAAACATACTGGTCAACCGTCACCTGCTGGCCGCGAGCGCGGGCGTCGGCGACCATCTGACAGGTCACGCGGCTGTCACCCCAGCGCTTCTTAGATGAAACTTTGAAATGCGAGATTTCGACGGGCAAGCCGGCCTGCTCGCCGATGGTCAGGGCTTCTTTGATCGAATCGGTAACCTGATTGCCTTCGTCGCGCATGTGCGTGGCGTAGACGCCGCCGTAGCGCGCCACGACCCTGGCCAGATCGGCCACTTCAGCCGTCTTTGCATAGGTGCCCGGCACGTAGATCAGGCCGGTTGACATGCCGACCGCGCCGTCACGCATGGCGCGATCAACGATGGCGCGCATGCGGTCTAATTCGTCGGCGCTCGGATCGCGCGCCTCTTCCTTCATCACCTCGCGGCGCAGCGAGCCATGTCCGATCAGTGTGGCGATATTGACCGAGATGCCTTTGGCTTCTAACTTCGACAGAAAATCGCCGACCTGCAACGAAGACGAGCCACAGTTGCCGGTGACCAGCGAGGTCACCCCCATGAAGATAAAATTATCCGCCGTCGGCACGTCCGCGAGGCTGCCTTCGACGTGGGTGTGAACGTCAATGAAGCCGGGGGCCACAACCATGCCCTTCGCATCGATGACGCGCGCGGCGCGCTGGGCGTCAACCGCGCCGACCTTGACGATGCGGTCGCCTTTGATGGCCACAGAGCCGTAGAACCACGGGTTGCCCGTGCCGTCCACGATGCGCCCATTGATGATGGCGATGTCGAATTCAGGCTCGACGGCACGCGACACAGACAGGAGCGGCAACAGCGGGACGAGGGCGATCAGCAGCAACGCGACAGCGATTTTTTTTAGCATGGCGTCCTTCGAATGATTCCGGCTCAGGCCAGCTCACTGTAGCCGCCGCGAAAGTAGGCCAGTGGCTTGCCATCACGAACGACGGTGTGTTCGACTTCGCCGACGACGATAGTGTGATCGCCGCCCGGATAGGTGTGGACGACGCGGCATTCAATCGCCATCAGCACGTCGCTGAGGATCGGCACGCCGGTCACTCCGTCCGTGTAGCCTGTACCGCTGAAACGGTCGGCGTCGCGCGAAGCAAAGCGGCGCGAGAGAATCTCCTGATCTTCGGCAAGGACGTTGACCGCGAAATGGCGCCCCTCTACAAGCAGGTCATGAAGTGACGCCCGTTGGTCTATACAGACCAGCACGAGCGGCGGCTCAAGCGACAGCGACGTGAAGGCGCTGACGGTGATGCCGCCCGGCTGGTTGGCGTCGTCTCGGATGGTTACCACGGTTACGCCGCTGGCAAAGCGGCTCATGGCGCTGCGGAATTCGTCTTTGCTGACGGGCATTGCACCTCGCTGCTCAGGAGGCAGTAGGCAGGAAGCAGGAGGCAGTCCAGATAAGACGTATCCGCCTAGTAACCGGGTACTGCTTCCTGCCTCCTGCCTACGGTTTTTTGTATTTGGCGATCAGCTCATCGAGGCCTTTGGTCGAGCCGGCGTGGCGGTATTTGTAATAACCTTCAAGCTCAGGGCGCAACTGGTCGGCAAATGATTGGTACTGCGCGTTGCCCTGCGCCAGAGCGATGGCGTGCGCCCACATATCGATGATCTCGTCCATCTTCGCCTGCGCGTCTTTCAACATCTGCTCTTTCATCGGCCCCGCCGACTGTTTCTGATACCCTTCGGCCATCTTCTGGTAGTCGTCGTTGAGCAGCGAGCCGAGCAAATAAAAAGTCACCGGGTCGTTGGCATCCAGCGTCGACGCCTTCTCAAGCCTTGTCTTGGCCTCAGAGTTGTTGCCGGTCATCATCGAAAGCAGACCGGTCACCTGATAAAGCTGCGGCAGCCAGCGCGTTTGATATTCTTTCCAGTTCTCGTCGGTCATGCCTGCGGGCTTGTTGCCGGATTCGATGATCTGAATGGCTTTCGCGCCGTACTGCTGGCTCTGCGCCACGTACTTAGCATTCCGCTGCTTCGCCTGGTTCGCGCCGATGATCGTCACCTGTGTGAGCGTCGCTACATCGTTCGGATTTCTCGCCAGCGCTTTGTCGGTGAAGCTGAAGACGTCGTCAAAGCGGTTCGCGGCGATATAAGCATTCAGCAATGCCGGCGCGATGATGTCGGCATCCGCCGGCTCTTTGAAGACCGTCATCGCGCTTTCGAGCAGCGTGGTTTTCTGCGCCGCGTCGGGCACGTTACTGATATCGCCGATGACGTGAGTGACGACGCCGGCGCGATTGGTGCTCTTGGGGTATTTCTTAATGAACTCTTCGGCAGCTTTGATCTTGGCCGCAGGGTCGGCGGCGCTCTGCACTTTCATCATGGCTTCCTGCTCGCCTTTCGAGACCTGCGGCGCTTTGCTTTTGTCCTGCGCCAAAGCGAAAACAGCAAGCGCGGCGATCAGCGCGCACACCGCCAATGCGCGTGCGACAGCGAATGATTTCGGTTTCATGGATGACCTCGTTAAGTATGGATTTGAGCACCCGGTTGCGAGCCGGTGGCTCGAACGGCAAAAGATATTCTGCGGTATCGCCGTCACCATTGCAAGCACAGGGTTGTGGGTTTCTCGGAATCGGCAGGCAACGCCGGGGCGGGCTCGGCAGTCTCAGATTCTGGACATCCGGCTCTCTTGTGCCGACGGCGCGACGGTCGCTAAAATCTCAACAGGAGTCCGGGCCAATCAGCCCGCCGAAAGAATGGAGGCTATCATGAAGAAGTTTCTCGCAATTGCCGCCTTCCTGGCGTGCGTCGCGGCGCAAGCTGAGGCGCAGGACTGGGATCACGCCGTTTCGCTGTTCAATCAGAAGCAGACGCGCGCCGCCATCCGCGAATTTCACACTCTCTTGAAAGCTAACCCCGACGCCTGGCAGTCGTGGTATTACATCGGCTTTGGTCATTATCAACTGCAAGAGTACGAGGACACGCTCGACGCCTTTGGCAACTATGTAAAGGCCGGCGTCAAAGACGACAAGGCGCAGATCACCGGCCATTACTTTCTCGGCTGGGCCGACTATCAACTGCAACGCTATGACAAGGCGATCCCCGAATTTACGCAGTACGTGGCGCTGGCCACGAAGGGCAATGAGAAGATAGACGTGACCGCGCGCGGCGCGCTGGGCCGCGCTTACATCTTCACGCAGAAGTATGCCGAAGCGGTCGAGCCGCTTGCCGCCGCTGCCGCAGAGATGAAGACCAACGCCTCGAACTATTACCTGCTCGGCTTTGCCCATTACAAGCTGAACCACATCGAGCCGGCGACGACGGCGTTGAATCAAGCACTCGCCGTTGACCCAAAAGAGCCGGATGCGCTCGCTTTGTTGACGGAGATTTACTTCGCGCAGATGAAGCAGAGCCCGACGGCGGTGCGCCAGGCGATTGCTACCGGTGAGCGATTGATGCAGGTGCGCAACGACGAGCGCTCGTGGGCGCTGCTCGGCCAGGCATATCTATTCGACAAGCAATACGCCAAGGCCGCGCCGCTGCTCGACAAGTATGCCCGCCTGCACATGGATTCGGTGCCGGCGTGGTACAACCTCGGCATCGCCTATTCGCGCTCGGATCAATGGAAGCCCGCCGCCGAAGCACTGGAGCAGGCGGTCAAGCTGCAACCTACTAACTTGGCGGCGAACCTTGAGCTGGCCTACGTCTACGAAAGCGACAAGCAATACGACAAGGCGCTCGCGGCTTACCAGCGCGCCTATGAAGCTTCGGGCGGCAAAGACGAAACCGCGCGCACCGGCATTGACCGCATCAAGCAAGCCAAACCGCAGGGGCAGTAGGCAGGGAGGGAAATGATGAACGATGAATGATGAACGGAAGAGGAAACGGAAGCCGGATTATCTATAGACAATCCCCTGCCTTTATTCTTCATTCATCATTCATCGTTCATCATTTCCCCTTTTGCTTATTTGCCCGTCCGCGCTGACCTGCCCGACGCGCTCTAGTCCTTCGTAAGCGATGGCCAGCAATTCGATCTCGCGGCTCTCGCCCGGCTTCAACGAGAGCGCTTCACCGCGCGCCGCTGCGTGCATCAACATCGGGTAGCTGGCGCACGGCTCCAGAGCGATGTTATACGTCGCGCTCCACCACGGGTAATCTCGCCCGCCGCGATAGACCTGCCAGTACCACAGCACCTTGAAGACCTCTGCCGGGTAACGCAGCGCAAAGCCAACGCGCTTTGCCGTATTGGTTATGGCGTACCAGCCGTCGGTGATGCCTTCGAGAAAAACCATATCGGCGGCAGCGACCGCGGGGCCGGGAATGCGCGACAAATCTACCTGGCCGCCATCGGCAGCTTCGGCCTGCGGCCAATCAGTGAGCTGCCTGGGTTTCAAGCGCGACGAGGTCGGCGTGTAGTCTTCGATGGTGCGAATGCGGCAGGCCGGCACATCTATGCGGCAGCTCTCGTCAATAAACGGCCAGCCGAATGCCGGGTGATGCCCCCAGGTGAAATCAACCGACTGCCCGCCTTCATTGATGACGCGCTCGTGGATGCGCAGCACCGCCTCGTTGCGGCGCAGGCTGATGGTCTTGACCAGATGAAACGGGGTCCGCACCGTGCGGACATCGAAGCGCACTTCGATCTCTTCAACATCGTCTTTGGTGATTGCGTAGCGCCACGGCAGCAGCAAGACTTCGCCATGCTGGCCGACCTCTGCGCCCTGATGCTCGGACGGCGCACCGCAATTCGGAAACAACTCCTGCCAGCCGCCCTCATAGAAGTCATTGTGCGGCCCCGCCGGGCGCGGGCTCGACGGCCAGTAGAGCGAGCGGTCGCGCAAGCCGGCCCACGTCCGCCACATGAAATCCACGTCGCGCGGCTTGTAGAGAAACTCATAAACGTCCGTGCCCTTGTCGGCAAGCAAGGTGACGCGCAATTTTTCGTTTTCAAGCGCCACCGCGCGGTGGCCCGCCAGAATGAGCTCGGTGATGCGGCAGCCATAGTTGCGGGTGTGCTGGAAAGTTTGATAGCTCATTCGCCCTCCCTCATCAACCGCGAGATTAGCACGTTGATTTATGATTGTCAGGTTGAATCACGGTAGGCGCTGTGCGATAACAGCTTGAGGAGCGAACGTGCATGGAGAAGCGAAAAGCAGTGGTGCTGTTGAGCGGCGGGCTCGATTCGACGACGGCGCTGGCTATCGCCATCGCTGAAGGGTATGCCGCTTACGCGATGTCGTTTCGTTACGGGCAGCGCCACTCGGTAGAGCTTGAGAGTGCCCGGCGCGTCGCCGTAGCGATGGGCGTGGCGCGCCACCTCGTCGTTGACATAGACCTGCGCGCCATCGGCGGCTCGGCGCTCACGGATGAAATCGAAGTGCCGAAAGCGCGCTCTAGCGCAGAAATGTCCGTAGGGATTCCGGTGACTTATGTGCCGGCGCGCAACACGATCTTTCTCTCTTTTGCATTGGGATGGGCCGAAGTGCTAGGCGCGGCGGACATTTTCATCGGCGTCAACGCCCTGGACTATTCCGGCTATCCCGACTGTCGCCCGGAATACATTGAAGCCTTCGAGCGCATGGCGAATCTCGCAACCAAAGCCGGCGTTGAAGACCGCCTGCGATTGAAGATTCACGCGCCGCTGATAGCGATGGCCAAAGCCGAGATCATTCGCCGCGGCCTTGAGCTTGGCGTGGATTACGCGCTGACGCACAGTTGCTATGACCCGACGGCGGACGGGCTGGCCTGCGGCAGATGCGATAGCTGTCTGCTCAGACAAAAAGGCTTTGCCGAAGCCGGCGCGCGCGATCCGCTGGTTTATGCCGGCGACTGACGCGACCTAGCGGCCTTCTTGCGCCGGCTTCTCGTCCCATATCCACAGGCTGAACCACTCAAAGTTATGCTCCATCACGGCGCGCTGCTGTTTGGGCTTATCGATGCCGTGACCGAAGCCTTTGTAGACGATCATCTTCACCGGCACGCCGCGATCTTCGAGCGCCTGCCGTAACTCGTAGGCGTTCGGGATCGGCACGCGCCTGTCCAGCTCGCCGTGCTGAATCAAGGTCGGCGTGCGCGCGTTTTTGATGTAAGCGATGGGCGAGGTCTTGCGATAAACCTCAGCGTCGTCCCACGGCGTCGCTTTCAAATACTGCCGCGTGAACGGCGTGATGTCGGTGTTGGCATAATAGGTCATCCAGTCGGAAATGCCCGCGCCCACTGACACCGCTTTGAAGCGTTCGCTGCTCGCGGTGATGAACGCAGAGATGTAGCCGCCCTGGCTCCAGCCCATCGCGCCGACGCGATCTTTGTCAACGAAGCCCTGCGCGATCAGGTGGTCAACCCCCGAAATCACATCCCAGTAATCGCCGACGCCGAGGTTGCGCACGTTCAGCGAGCGGAACTTCTCGCCGTAGCCGGCTGAGCCGCGATAGTTTGGGCGCAGGATCACCGCGCCCTTGGCGGCGAACATCTCCAGTGGGTAATAGCGGTCGGCGCGCAGCAACGGGTTGTCAACGCCGGTCGGGCCGCCGTGAATGACCACCAGCAGCGGGTACTTCTTCGCCGGGTCAAAGTCCGCGGGCTTGATCAGCACACCTTCGATGGGTGTGCCGTCGGTTGACTTCCACTCGATCACTTCGCGCTTCGCCAGTTGAAAATCTTTGTACTGCTCGCCCATCGCCGTGAGCTTGCGCGGCGCAAAAGCGGAAAGCGGCGAAACATACACTTCGGCGGCTTCGTTCGGCGCGGCGGCAGCAAAGGCCGCCTGGCTGTAATCCCGCGTGAACGAATACTGCGACGAGGCAAAGCTCGTCGGGCGGCTCATCTGCTCAAGGGCTTTGGTCGCAGGGTTCAGACGAAACAGGTGCGAGGAAGTCTTCTGCTGGCTGGTGAAATAGATGCCTTCGGGTGACCATGCCTGCAACATCGGGTCTTCATCAAAGCTCGCGGTCAACACTTCTGGTTTGCCGCCGTCGCTGCTGACTACCGCAATGAAACTGTTTTGAAAGAAGAAAAACTCCTGCGCATTGGCGGTTTCGAAGGCGATCTGCCGGCCATCGGGCGACCAGACAGGGTTGTTGTCCGGACCGCGCGTGTCAACGATCTTCTTGATGCCTTTGTCGCCGACCGACAAAACGTAGAGGTCGCTGGTGTCCGAAGCGGTTAAGTCCGGATTGCGCGTCGCGCTGAAGGCGATGCGCGTCGAATCGGGCGACCAGCTAAAAGCACCGACGCTGTACGTTGTGCCTTCGGTGAGGCGCACAGGCTCCGGCTTCTTGCTCTTGCCTTCTTCCGCCGGCTCGATCATCCACAGATGCGTCATCACGTAATCACCGCGGACGATCTCGAACTCGCCGTATTTCTCTTTGCGCTCCTTGCGAGCTTTGTTTTCCGGCTCGGCGGCAGTAAAGGCGATGCGGCGACCATCGGGTGACCAGGCAAACGAGTTGACGCCGCTCTCCAGGCTGGTCAACTGTAGGGCTTCGCCGCCGCTCGGCGCAATTACATAAAGCTGCCGCTTGCCGTCACGGTCGGAGATGAAGGCGAGACGCTTCGAGTCCAATGACCACTGCGGGCTCATGCTCGACTTCTTGGCGTTCGTCAGTTGATAACGCTCGCCGCTGGCGACGACTGCAATCCATATCTCAGTCTCAAAAGCGTTCTCTTCCCAGTTGGTCTCCTGCACCTGATAGGCGACGAGGCGACCGTCGGGCGAGATGCGCGGACCGCCGGCGCTCTTGATGTTGAGCGACTGTTCGATGGTTGGCGTTTTGCTTGATTGCGCAAGAGCGAATGCAGCAAGAGATAAAATCAGTAAAGTGAGGGGCACGAGTTTTCTCATCAAAGCGTCCTCTTTAACTTAGAGATTGTTCATCCACTGACCAGGATGCAAGCGCAGTTTATCATAGACAGCCCGCGCGCAGCAGGTCGGTTTGACCGCACGGCACTGGCAATGCAACCATGAATTGTGGACGGCTTGCAACATTGGACGAGCGAGGGAACGGGATGGACAGAGATCGCAATCAAACCCAAGCAAGCAATGACGACACGGCCACTGTAGATCAGGTTGAAGAGCGCGTACAGGCCGAGATGAAGCGGCTGGAAGGTAACGCCAAAGAACGCGCCGGACAGGGGATGCAGAATTCCGAGCTTGAGCGCGAAGGCCGCAAGCTGAAGGAAGAAGGCGAAAGCGAGTTAAGCGAACAGGACTCGATGCAATAATCGCAAGCCGCGCGGCACGCCGCTAATCGAGCGAATCCAGGGCATCCTGAATCTCGCCGCGGGTGCGGCGGTCGCCAGCTTTCGTGGCCACATCAAGGCCCGCGAGGTATACCTCGCGGGCCTCTGTTATCTCTCCCGCCTGCGCCAGCATCCGTCCGAGATGATAATAAGCGGCGACGTAAGCGGCATCACGCTCGATGACGGCGCGCAACTCACGGATGGCTTCGGCGGCGCGCTGCTCTTTTTCCAGCTCAAGCGCCAGTGCGTAGCGCGAGAAGATGTCCGCCGGGTCGGCGGCCAAAAACTCTTCGAGCATTTCCCTGCGACTCTTCATCCTTCGACCTTGCAGCTTACCGGAGATCGCCACAAAGACACCAGGACACAAAGAACCACAATCATCTTTGTGTGCCTTTGTGCCCTGGTGT
>JBJMGU010000144.1:0-10858 GCA_045807765.1 Blastocatellia bacterium | reverse complement strand
TCTTGAATCCTTGTCCCATTGGCAGAGAGCAAGGCAATGCCGACGTTGATGCCCCGTTGTTGGACGCGGATGCGGATGAATTGTTTGGCGTTGATGTCCAGGCGATAGAGCCGCGTTTCGCCGGCGGCGATGGCGGCTTCTATTGGCTTATGCAATTCCAGCTTTGCCGAGTTTGTTGCTTTCTGGGCGCCGTCCGTAACGGCTGAAGTCACGGATAAGAAAAGCGCGATTAAGATCCTCCATCTTGAGGCTCGAATCGATTGTCTGAAAAAGCAGCGCACGCCTGTCCCTTTGTTCATCTGGCACCTGTTATGGCCGGCGGTTCAATTCTGAGACGATAAGTCACCTAATCACTAGCCGGCTCGTCCACTTGTAAACTGCTTGATTAACTCCCTGGCGATGACCATCTTTTGCACTTCGCTCGTTCCTGCGCCGATGGTTCCGAGCCGCGCATCGCGATAGAACCGTTCCGCCGGGTAATCGTGAATATAGCCGTAGCCGCCGAAGACCTGAACGGCATCGTACGCCACACGAATCGCGGCCTCGGTCGCCCAGAGCTTGGCGATGGCGGCTTCCATCATCGCCCGCTTGCCTTGCTGTTTAAGCCATGCGACGCGGTAAACCAGCAGCCGCGCGCCTTCGACGGCGATTTTCATGTCAACCAGTTTATGTTGAATGGCCTGAAACTCGGCGATAGGTCGCCCGAATTGCTTGCGCTCACGAGCATAGGCGGTCGAGCATTCGAGCATGTACTGCATGCCGCCGATGATCGGCGCGATCATGCAACTGCGCTCCCATTCGAGGGTTTCTTTGCCGACCGCGAGAAAGCCCATGTCTTGCGGGCCGAGCAGGTTCTCTTCGGGCACCTCGCAATTGTCGAACGATAGCTCAGCCGTCACCGATGTGCGATTGCCCATCTTCGGCAAATCTTTGCCGACCGATAATCCCGGCGCATCGCGTTCGACGATGAAGGCGGAGATTCCCTGATTGCCGACGCCTTTGCGTGTGGCCGCGAAGATGACGAAGACATTGGCGATGGGCGCATTCGTGATGAACATCTTCGAGCCGTTGAGCAACCATCGGTCGCCGTGTTTTTCGGCAAACGTCTTCATCGCCGCGGCATCTGAACCGGAGCCGGGCTCGGTCAGCCCGAAGGCTCCGACCCATTCACCCGAGCAGAGCCTGGGTAAATATTTTTCTTTTTGCGCTTCGTTGCCGAGCAGCCAGATGGGTACGCCGCAGAGGATCGTGTGTGCGCCCCAGGCGAGCGGCGTCCCGGCGTCAACGCCGGCGGCGGCGACCGCTTCCATCGCCAGGCAGGTGGCTAGCGGGCTCGCTTCGCTGCCGCCGTAGCGTTCGGGGAAGGGCAGGCCGAGCAATCCCATGCCGGCCATATCGCGCCAGTTCTCCCAGCTAAACTCGCCGCGGGCGTCAAGCTCCTGGGCGCGCGGTTGTAGCCGCTCGCTGGCGAATTGATAGACTGCCGCTTTGAAGTCGAGATATTCCTGCGGAATCGAAAAATCCATAATCGCCCGCTGAATGCTTTGATGGCTTGCTGAATTGCCCGGAAACTGTAGCACGATTAATGAGGAGAGACTAGAGGCGAAGGACAGGAGTAGCGCCATCTGATAGATGGCGCGAGTCACTGCGCAATCTGATAAATTGCGCTACTCCCGAATGAAAATTGTCCTAGTCACTCGCCTCAATCCCTTGATACTCGTCGTCTTCGATCAAGGCCGATTGGCCTTGGTGGTCAGCGGCGCGCACGGTCAGTGTGGTGTCTGCTACAAAAGATAACCTGCCGGTTTTGGCGTAGCGCGCCGGCACGGCGTGGACGCGAAAATAGGTGCCGATCAGTTCCAACGATAAGCGGTAGCCGACGCTTGATGGGATGGTGATGTTGGTGAAATTGAGGACGTCCTTGCCGCTGCGCATCACTTGATCGATTTCCGACTTGATGTGCTTGGCAAACTCCCATAGCGTCACCGCGGTGTTGTATTCGTTTTCGCTCATGCGCCGCTCCAGCCGATCCTGGTAGTAGCGATAACCATACCAGCCGATCAGGACGAGCACCGCCGCGGCAAGAATAATTAGGATAATCACCATAATCTGTGCCTGCTTCTCCGGGGAGTCTATCAATGCGGTGAGGCGAGCGCGCCATTTCGCGGCTCTGCGCATGGGGTTCTCAAGCGCTAATGTTAGCCGCAGAATCGGCTTGAATCAACCGCCGGGCAGCAATTTCGCTTGGCCGTGCCGGCGTGTTAAAATTGTTGCTGAGCAAACAATCCTCACCCAGAGAAAAGGGATCATAGGTCATTAGTCATGCTGATCAGCAAAGTCGAGCTTGAGAATATCAAGAACTACGAGGAAGCGAGCTTCGAGTTCGAGCCGGGCATCACAGCGATCAGCGGGCCGAATGGCGCCGGCAAGACGACGATTATCGAAGCCATTGCCTGGACGCTCTTCGATCAACTGCCCTACAAAAAAGAAGACTTTCTGCGGCGCGGCGCCAAAAAAGGAATCGCCCGCGTCACCTTTGTTTCGTCGCAGGACGGACGCCAGTACACCGTGCATCGCGACACCTCGACGGGCTATCACATCTATGATCCCATCACCAAGCTGCGCCTGGTCGAGCAGAAGCAACAGGTGGCCGGCTGGCTCAAGCAACACCTCGGCGTTGAGCCGACGACCGACTTGAAAACCCTGTTTACCTCGACCATCGGTGTGCCGCAAGGCATGTTCACGGTGGACTTCGCCGAGCAGCCGGCGCGACGCAAGGTGAGCTTTGACCGTGTGCTGCGGGTTGATGAATACCAGCGCTCTGCCGATGACTTAAGATCACTGGTCAAGCTGATCGAAGGACGCGACGCCGACTTGCGGGAGCGCATGGCGCGCATCGAGGGCGAGGTCTCAAAGCTCGACGAGTTGTTCGCTGAGCGTGCGCGCTTTGAGACGCTTGCGGCGCAGACCAGAGCTGAGCTTGGGGCGGCGCAGGCAGAGCGCGAGCGGGCGAGCCGCGAGCTTGAGCGGCTGGGCACCCTTCGGCAACGGCTCGAGCGTTTGACCGCAGAGATTGTCGGATTGCGCCCGCAGGTCGAGCAACTGGCGAGGCGGGTCGCCGAAGTCGAAGCCGAGGCGACGCGCTCACGCGCGTCACGCACGGTGGTTGAAGCGGCAGCGGCGGGATATGCGTCCTATAACATCGCTTATTCGCGCTTGCAGGAGCTAGAGCCGCTGGCTTTGCGTCGCGACGAGGTGCGCAAGGCTCATGCAGAAGCCGACCATCAGCGCATACGGCTGGAAGCGACCATTCAGGGACAGCGCGAGAAACTGGCGCAGATTGATCTCGGCAAGACCGAGCTAGAGCGTATCGCGCCGCTCGTCGGCGAGCAGGAAGGGCTTGAAGCGCGGCGCTCAGAAATTCAGACGGCGCTCGGCGAAATGAAGGCGCTCTCTCGCCGCTTGACCGTCGCTGAAAACGACTTGCAGAAATTCCGTGGCGAATGGCGCGAGGTCACCCAACGAATTGAAGAAGCCGAAAAACTGCGCGATGTTGCCGAGCGCGTCCCGGCGCTGGAACAAGAGCGGCGCGGCACCGAAGCGGAGTTGCGTGAAGCGCGCGTGCAACACGAGCGCCTGATCGAGCGGCAAAAAGAGATGCAGCGCGCGCAAGCAAACATCGCCAAGCTGACTGGCGAGCTACAAACGATTGACCGCGAAATCGCTGCCGGATTGCGCGCGGAAGAGCTTGCTGCCAAGCTCCCACGGCTCGAAGAAGAAGAGCGAAAACTCATCACTCAAGCCGCCAACCTGCGGGCACGCGTCGAACGCGATGAAGAGATTGTCGCGCAGGCCAAAGGCGGCTTGTGCCCGCTGCTGGCCGAACGTTGCTTGAACATGAAAGAGGGCCAGGGGCTCGACCAGTTTTTCACGTTACAGGCCGGCAGCGAGCGCGAACAGCTATCGAGCGCCGACCGTCAACTGAAGACGTTGCATAGTGAGTTAAAAGAGGCGAAGGCGGCGTTGCGGTCGGCGACGGCGCTGGCCACTCAACGCGTTCAGCGCGAACGCTACGCGCAGGAGTTTGAGATTGAGCGCAAGAATGTGGCACGCCTTGAGCGCGAGATTGCCGGCGCAAAGATCAACGCGCAGACCATCCGGCAGCTTGACGAGCGCCTCGTCAGGATCGAGCGCGAAATGGGTACGGCGCGTGAAGCCAAGTCGAAATACGACAAGCTCGATCTATTGCGCGAACGGTTGGAGGCTTTGAAGGCCGAAGGCGGCGAAAAGCGCGAAGAAGTCGCGACGCTAAAGCAGCGACTTGAGCAGACGGACAGTTTGAATAATGAAGCGGCGGCAATCGAAGCGCGGCTCGCCGCATTGGCCGATCCGCGTGGCCGCTCGCGCCTGCTCGCCGAAGCCGTCGCCAGAGAAGACGACCTGCGGCATCAGCTTAAAGACTTTGAATCGCAGCAAGCGCAAAACGCGGCGGCGTTGAAGAGACTTGAAACCCAGATGGCCGAGTTCGCCAACCTTGATGAAGACCTGGCAAGCGAGCGTGCCCGACGCGCGAGCTCTGAAAGAGATTACCGGGCTTATGTCGAACATCAGCCGGTGGCCGAATTATTAGACGCGCGCGAGGCCGAGTTACAGCAGATCAACGAAGACCTGACAGGGCGCCGCGCGCGGCTTGCCGAGATGAAAGGTGAGTTGAGCGAAATCAATGCGGCTTACGACGAATCGGCGCACTTCGGGATCCGTGCGCGTCTCGAATCACTGATCGAACAGGTCGCCACGCTTGGTTCACAGTTGAGCGCTACGGAGGCGCGCCTGGGCGATCTCAATGGTGAAATTGATAAGCTCATAGCCGCCAAAAAGCAGCTCGCGACGCTCGCCGGCAAGCGCGAACGTTGCGAGCAACTGCACTCGCTTGCCGATTTCATGCGCGACCTGCTCAAGAAGGCAGGCCCGTTCATCACAGAAGCGCACCTGCAATCAATCTCTATCGAAGCCAATCAACTCTACCGCGAAATCACCGGCAACCCGATGGTGACGCTACGCTGGGATTCAGGCTATGAGATCGTTCTCGAAGAAGACGGCCACGAGCGTCCCTTCGCCAGTCTTTCAGGCGGTGAGCAGATGGCCGCGGCGCTGTCGGTTCGGCTGGCGCTGCTGAAAGAGCTATCCGATCTGCGCATCGCCTTCTTTGATGAGCCGACGACCAACATGGACGAAGAGCGGCGGCGCAATCTGGCACAACAGATTGGCCGCATACGCGATTTCGACCAGCTATTCGTCATCAGCCACGACGATACCTTCGAAGGCTTCACCGACCGCGTTGTCGCGGTGAAAGCCTAGCCGGCAAAGCCATGTCTCAGGGGGTTATGGCCAGACTGCCAAGACGGCTGTTCAATCTTACAAGGCGAACCGAATCGGTGGTCCGTGATGTCCTGCTGGTCGGCTTCCTGGCGCTGCTCGCGCTGGTGACGATTCTCGGCTTCACGGCTTATCGCAGCTTTGTCGAAATGGAAGCCGAAGTTACGCTGATTCGCCAGACCGAAGTGAGTCGCGAGCGGGTCATCCGCCGCGTCAGCGAAACCGCCGGGAAGATTCAATCTCAAGCCCTAACTGTCCTGGCCAACGGCGACCAGCGGCTGGTGGCGCTCCCTGCGCGCCGGCGGCTCAATGATCTGAAGTCAGAGATGGACACGCGGATAGCGGACGCCAAGCCTTCGGCCATCACCGATTCGCAGGAATGGCGCGAGTTCGAAGCCGCTTTTCAGTCGTATTGGGAGAAGATTAATTCCCCGGTGCCTGTCGGATGGTTCGAGGAGCGCGAGCGCATGTTGAATGCTCTGGCGGCGCTCGACCAGCTTGCAACTGAAGAGCAACTGGAGAATGATAAACGCATTGAAGACCTGGGCCGGCGCGAGCGGCGTAAAGAGATTTCGGTGACGCTGCTCGTGCTTGCTGTCAGCAGCATCGTGGCGTTTCTGACGCTCTACGAGATTCGCCGCATCCTCAAGCAACTGAGCGGCGCATATGCCGAAAGCTCGGAATCGCGTGATTACCTGCAATCCTTGCTCGACAGCATGCATTCAGGCGTGATCGTCCTGTCCCAGGAAGGCCGTGTGGAAACGATCAGCGAATCCTTCCGACGGCAGGCCGGCTTGCAATCCGCCGCCGGCCAGCATTACACCGAACTGCTGGCCGGAAACGATGAAATGGTCGCGCTGGTCGCACGCAGTTTGTCTGCGACCGAACAGGCGAGCCATTACCAGGGCCGTTTGCAGAGCGATAGCGGCAGGCTGTTGGACGTCTTCAGCTCGCCGCTGATGTTAGGCGACACCCCTCGTGGCTTGATTCTGGTTTTTGTAGATGTGACTGAGGAAGTGCGGGCGCAGACCGAATTGCAACGCAACCGCGCCTTAAGCGCCATTGGCCAGATGACCGCGCAGATTGCTCACGAGATCAAAAACCCGCTCGGCAGCATACGCTTCGCCGCCGAAGTCTTGAAGCGCCAGCCTGCGGGCAATGGCTGTGACCTGGAGACCATCAGCGTTATTGAGCGCAGCGTTGACCATCTGGCAACCGTGGTGGCCGAGCTATCGGATTACGCGAGGCCCAAAGAGTTGCAGAAGTCGCCATTGAACCTGAATCAACTGCTGGACGAGATTGTCCCGATGGTGGCCGACCGGCTGGCCGCAAAAGATATGGAGATCAAGAAGCAGTATGCCAAGCAATTGCCAGCGGGCCAGTTCGATGAGACTGAGCTGAAGAAGCTCTTTTTGAATCTGATAATAAATGCTATTGAAGCCAGCGAGCCGGGCCATAGCGTCGAGCTGCGCACGAATTCCGACGGCAATGGTCAGGTGATGGTCGAGATCGTTGACTACGGCGCCGGTATGGACGCGGAAACCCTGCGACGCTTATTCGAGCCGTTCTACACGACCAAAGAAAAAGGCACGGGGCTCGGAATGGCCATCGCCCGAAAGATCACCGAGCTGCATCAGGGCGAATTGAGCGTCCGCAGTCAGAAGGGGCAGGGAACCACCGCCACCGTGCGATTGCCGATCAACGGCTAATCGCTTTCGTTCTTATAGAGCCATTTTCGATTGCGTTGGCCATGAAGCGCAATCTACCAGCTTGCGCTATACCGTCCCCTGAGTTTTCCAGCCCGAAGGAAACTTGATGCCGTCTCTAGCCCGTGGTGTTACTATTCTTTGAGGCATTTTCTCTGGGCAGGCATTTATTTGCTCCGGCAGACAACAGACGGCACACCTCGGATCGTCACAAAGAATCAGAGAATTGTCATCCTAGACAAAATGCCGGGAGGTCAGGCTTATGAGTAAAAGGTGGATTGGGCAAACGCTGCTGGCTTGTTTGCTGCTGGTGTCGCTGCTCGCGAGTATGGGCGCCGCGGGGGCAGCCCAGCAAAATCGCCCACGCTATGGCGGGCGACAAACGCCGGCAGGCTCCGGGGTCATACCCGAGAGCACGGTCATCAGCGTGCGAATGGATTCAACGCTGACTTCGAAATCCAATCGCGTCGGCGACCGCTTTACTGCGACCGTAACGGTCCCTGTTTACGTTGACGGCGCGCGAGCAATCCCGGCGGGTGCCATCGTCGAAGGGCACGTCACACAGGTGACGCCGGCCCGGCGCATGGCGCGCTCTGGAATCATCGCCGTCGAATTCGATAACCTGATATTGCCCGACGGCACTCGTCTGGCGCTTGATGCGTCGCTGACTTCGGACGACCCTGAGACCCGCCGGCAGATTGACGACGAGAATCGCGTTTCTGGCCGCAATGATCGGCGGACGGGCGTGTTTGTCGGCGGCGGCGGTGTGATTGGCGCCGTGCTTGGCGCTATCGGCGGCGGCGCAAAAGGCGCAGTAATCGGCGGCGCGGCTGGAGCCGGAGCCATCATCGCCAGCATTCTCTTTTCGAAGGGTGAAGAAGCGCGGGTGCCTGGCGGTACGCCTTTTGGGGTTCAGTTGCGTCGCACACTGGCAATCCATGGCGGAACGGCCAGCGATCCTATAGCGACCAACAATCGAAATGATAATTCGTATCCCGATCAGCGCGATCCTGTGGTGACGGACAATCGAGCAGGCCGACAGCCGGATGAAACCCGGCCCGAACGGCAGCCCCGCGATGACCGCCAGCCGATTGATGACCGCGCCTCCCGCCGGCCTGTGGATGTCGAGCCAGAGCCGGAACCGGCGGACACCCAGCCTTCAAGGCAGCCTGCCGACCCGCCCTCTTCGCGGCAACCCATCGAACCGACTTCTCACGAGAATGCGCCTGATCGTGATGAGAACGAAAGCGCTGCTGCGCCGCCTCCGGCAGCCGCAGAGCCTTTGCCGTTGAATTCGCCCGAAATGACCCGCCGAGCGCAGTCCGCCTTACGCGACGAAGGCTACTACGAAGGCGAGATCGCGGATCAATGGTCGCCCCGTTCGACGAATTCCCTGAAAACCTATCAGCGCGAGCACAAGCTGCCGGAAAGCGGTACGCTCGACGACACAACAGCAAAGAATCTGGGACTCAATGGCGCTCGTCCTGTAAGCCAGGTGAAACAACCGCAGAAGCCATCGGTTGCGCGGCCCGAAAATCGGTCAACACAAGACACCGTTCTCGCCAATGTGCTATCAGCAACTGCAACGCGCGCCGTTGATGGCGCAATCTATATCCTGATGAATGTTCAGGCGAACACCGGTGGCTGGCGCTGGTACGGCGATTCTGTCGTCAACAGCGACACGCTCGATGTTTATGCGCGCGCCGTCCGCCCGACAGGCATGGTGACGCAGGCCCTGACGCGGGGCAAGATCGAGCTCAACGTGCGCGAAGGCGTTCAGTACGTCCGCCGTGTGGTCATCCATTCTGCCGGGGCAGATCAAGAAATCTCGCTTGGCCGCGCAACGTCAGCGACAACTTCAAATTCCGATTCAACCAGCTCACCAGGTGGAGAGACGCTTGCGAGTATGGCAAAGAGTATCCAAAGCCGTGCGGGCGACCTGCTTGCCGAGCATAAGCGACAGCTTGGCATGAGCGGCGACAATAGCGGGCGCTCATCCTATAGCGATGCGGACGTGGAATTATTGTTTGCGCTCAACAGTTTCGCCAACGCCGCTAACCTTTATGCAGGATTCATCGGCAACCTCCAGGATGCTCAAAGCAAACGACAGGCGACGCTCGACCTGGCGCGGCAGGCTCGCCGCACCGATCGCACGATTGCGGTTTCGACCAGTCGGAATGCCAGCGCGCTGCTGCCCCGCTGGGACGTGATTCGTCAGGACGTCCTGCGGTTGATGCATATGTTCAGCATCGGTACTTCAGAGATCGAGAACTGAGATGCTGGACAATTGATGGGTTGAGGCAACGCGCCGGGCTGTTTATGCATGACCTGGAAAAAGCCGCTCGCACCATCTTCTTTGAAACCCTCAGGGCCGTGGACTTGCAGGCGAGTATTCGCAGGCGCGTCAGGCTTGACGAGGGATTGCTACAGGTTGATGAAAAGGCCATCGACCCGAGCCATTTCTCCGAAGTGATCTTAATCGGCTTGGGGAAGGCGAGCCTGCAAATGGGACAGGCCGTCGAATCGCTTCTCGGCGATCACCTGACTCGCGGCCTTCTGGTCACCAATCGGCGGGCGCCGCTTTCGCTCAAGTCAGAAGTCATCGTTGCCGGTCATCCCGTCCCTGACGCAGAAAGTATGCGGGCAGGGAAGCGCGCTCTCGAACTGCTATCGAATTCTCTCGCCGATTCGCTTGTGATCTTCCTGATTTCGGGCGGTGGTTCCTCTCTTCTCGAAGTTCCCATATCGGATGAGATAACACTTGAAGATTTGCAGCAATTGAACCAGATTCTTGTCAACTGCGGCGCAACTATTGAAGAGATGAATGTTGTCAGGAAGCATTTTTCAGCGATAAAAGGCGGCAAGCTGAGAAAATGGATGCGGGCGAATCGGGCATTGGCGCTGCTCGTTTCTGACGTGAATTCGGGCGATATCAAGACCCTGGCCTCGAATCCGCTCCTTCCAGAAGAAGAAAGCGCTGAACAATTTCAGGCAATCGCTGAAAAGTACCAATTGCCGGACAAGCTTCCGCAGCTCTTTCAACCGCTTGTTTTATCCTCCTCTCCCGCCGGCCCGAGATTGAATGAAAACCATGAGGTGCACATAGATACTATGCTCTTGGCCGAGAACCAGGACGTTGTGAAGGCGGCTGAGCCGGTTGCGCAAAGACTCGGTTATCGCGTTTGGTTTGATCGTGCGTACGATGAAGAAACGGTTGAGAAAACCGCTACCCGCTTGATTGCTGCGGTCGTGGAATTGAGGCAGGCTTACCCGAAAGACAAGCTTTGTGTGGTATCGGGTGGAGAAGTCTCCTGTAAAATAAAAGGCCGCGGCTTTGGCGGTCGTAATCAAGAATTCGCCCTGCATTGTGTTTTGAAATTGAAAGAAGTGCTGGCAACCGAATCTCTGGTCTTATCTTGTGGCACCGATGGGATTGATGGTAGAAGCATTGCGGTCGGCGCTTTGGCCAAGGCAAGCCCGACAAAAGACGACTGGCCGATGGAGTCGCGCCTGGTCTCCTATTTCGAGGCGAGTGACACGGCCTCCTGGTTCAACGAGTCCGGCGGATTATTGGTCACCGGGCCGACCGGCAACAATCTTCGCGACCTACGAATCATCCTGGCCTATTAGCTTCTTCGAGTATCGGTTAAGGCGCAGAAGTCAATCCTCTATCTAAACGTCCGATAATGTTTTTACTGGTAATCAGTAATCATCAATCGCGGCATCTTAGGAACAGTTGATGTAGAATAGCAGCAGACCAAAATCGTGAAATGATG
>JBJMGU010000143.1:0-12082 GCA_045807765.1 Blastocatellia bacterium | reverse complement strand
CGAGCATCTCAACAAGTCCGCGCATCACTTCGCCCAGCGGCGCCATGTGGGCGAAGACGTTGGTCATCGTAATGACCTGGGCGTGGCCATAATCGCGGACGATGTCACGCGCCAGCGATTCGGTGAAGAATTCTTGAATCGTTTCGATGCCGTTTTCGTTGCGCGCAATCTGTGCGATGTTGGTCGGCTCGACGCCGAGCGTGCGACAGCCGTGGCGCGCAAAGCCGGTCAACAACGTGCCGTCGTTCGAGCCAATGTCGACGCACAGCGCCCCGGCAGAAATCCCGAAGCGCTCGACAATACGGTCGGCAAAGGCGCGCTGATAAACGGCAAGCGGCCATGAAATGCCGCTGCGGTACGGGTAATTCGGGTAATAAATTTCGCGGCCATCAATGACGTAGTCGAGCTGAGCCAGTCCCGACTCAGGACAAATCATTAGCCGAAGCGGGTAGGTCTTCTCCGGCTCGTTGAGCATATCGCTGGTCAATAAGGAATCGCATGGCGGCTGGTGCCCGAGGTCGATCACCTGAAACAGATCGCTTGAGCCGGTAATCTGACAGCGATCCAGCTTGCCCGGCTGTACGTCATGGTCAATCATTCGCATCTCCTGCATGCGCCGGTTCACACAAAGGCAGCCCCATGGGGTGTCGCCAACGCGCCGATATGGCCATGCGAGCGAACGTCGGGGAATGGACCGGCAGAAGTTCAATGGCTCGCGTGACGGTTTGAGACCGGAAGTCCCTTCAGACAGCGAGAGCCGCTGAATCAAAACAAATATCGTAGCCTGGCCAAGGGCTTTCCAAGCTCAGCAAGTCTTCTATTTCACTTCGCAGATCAAAGAATGCTGGCAAGAATGACGGCGAGCATTATACCGAAGAGGCCATTAAAGCTCAACCTCACGCCCAGCGACCAGGACAAGAATGGTGCGGCGACGGATTAGGAAGACTACCACAGCATTGCGAAAACGCAAACGCGGTTGGCGAGGCAACAGGTGGGCAGAGAATGAACTCCCCTCCCGCCACCACAAGCGGCAAGAGGGGAGCGTAAAGGAATGGTCTACAGGGCCGGGGCTACTGGTTCGTCCGCAACTGGAACGTGCCATTAATGGTGGTGTCAGTGACGTTGCCGAAGACGGAGCTATCACCGAAGCGGTCGCCGGTGGCTCCGGTCGCGATTTTGACGCCGGTCGTGTTGTTGTGAATATGGCATTGCGAGATGCGGATGGTCGAGCCTGAGCTAAAGGCTTCGATGCCCGTGCCGTTCTTGGCGAAGGTACAATTTACGGCGTTGACCGTCGCCGTATTCTCGGCCACCGCCGCTTGCTGCACGACGTCCGTGACCGTCGAGTTGCTGATCGTGCCGACGCTGGTCTTCAGCACGTCGAAGCCGAACCCCGTCCTGCTGATCCTGACGTTGTTCAGCACGGCGCTCGGGAAGACCGTGCCGCCGGCAGCCGTGTCGATGCGGACGGCGACGCCGTTGATCTTGTCGAAGGTGGTGTTTTCAACCACCAGCGAGCCGGCGGGGTTGCCGGTGGTGCCGGCGTGCACGACGTCGATGCCGTTATTGTTGAATCCTGTGATCGAGCAGTTCTCAACCCGCAGCGAACGCCCGGCCAGGTAGCGGATGCCGTGCAGGCCGATATTTGCGCCCATCGTTCCGTCGATTGAGATGCTGCGAATGATCACGTCGTCGTTCACCCCGGCGTTGACGATGATGCCATTGACGCCGGCTGAAAGAATACCGGCGAGCGTGCCGTCGCCGTTGATGGTGATCGATTTAGTGATCGTCACGGCGCCGAAGCCGCCGGGATCGAGCACCGAAATCTCGCCGCCGGCGGCGGTCTTCGAGATCGCCCCGGCAAAGGTCTTGCACGGCGCGGTGCGGCTGCACGGATTGGCATCATCACCCACACCCGATACCCATGTTCTGGTCGCCTGTGCCTGCGCCAGTGTGCTGCAAGCCAGCAAGACGACGAATACGGCAAGCATGTTGAATAGCGATTTCATTCTGGTCATTGTCCTCTCCTTTACATTCCAAGCGATTGAGTTAAAGATCATCATTGCTATGATCCGTTTAAGCTTCGCTGCCTTAATAGGCGCAATCTAGCGCAGGCATTTTGCAACTAAATTGCGGTTGTTGGGAAGCGGCGAGCCTGACTCGCCGCTTCCCGCTGAGATAGCTCTACCTGAACTTGAAGTTGGCGACATGCGTGCTGCCGTCGTTCAGCTTCACGATCAACTGGCGACAGGTCCCGGCCCACGAGGCTTCCGTCTTCCACGTGTAGACGTACTGATCAGACGAGGCATCGTAGCTCAGGCTACTACTGCCCGCCGTGCCCGTCTCCGTCACTTCATTGGGCGGAGCCGAGGCATCGCAAGCGATGGTCCCGGATACCGGATAACCGGCGGCCATAATGCTCAACCCCTTGTTACCGCTGAGGCTGAACTTCACCGGAATCGATCTGCCGGCATTGACCGTGTTCAGCACCGGCGGGTTACCGACCGGTGAGAAGAAGCCCGTGAAGTCATACAACACCGTCACGGTGAAGCTGCACGTCGCCGTGTTGCCGCTGCTATCGGTCGCCGTCGAGTTCACCGTCGTCGTGCCCACAGAGAAGACCGAGCCCGACGCCGGCGTGCTCGCAACCGTCACTCCGGGACAGTTGTCAGCCGCTGTCACCGTGAAGTTGACGGCCATACTGGTCGCGGTCGAATTGAGCGGCAGATTGACTACCACGTTCGCCGGACAGCTAATCGTCGGCGGCGTCACATCATTGACGGTGAAAGCGACCGTGCAGGTTGCGGTGTTACCCGACACGTCCCGCACCGTCACAACGATGTTGGTTACACCTTTGCCGACGAGCGCGCCTGCCGCAGGGCTTTGCGTGACAACCAACTGCGACGGGTCGGTGCAATTGTCGGTGGCGACAACGCCAGGAATAACGTTCGGCACGGACGCCTGACAACTGGCATTCGCCGACGCGCTTGAACCCGACGGGCAGGTCGTGATGACTGGCGGTGTGCTTTCCGTCGCCGTCACGGTCGCCGTGCAGGTCGCCTCACCCGCCCCGTTCTCTGCGGTAATCGTCACCGTGTAGACGCCCGGCTCGACAATCGTTCCGGCTGCCGGCGACTGCGACAGCGTAACCGCGCAGCCTGTGGCGACCACTCCGGTCGTCATATTGGGAATCGTGCCTTCACAGGTTGTCGAGCTAACGGTAATGCTGCGGTTCGACGCGCAAGTGGTGATCGTCGGCGCTGACGCCGGGTTCACCGTAACTGTGAAATCACAACTGCCGCCCTGACTGCTGGTGCAGGTCACGACCGTCGCGCCGACCGCGAAGGTCGAGCCTGAGGCCGGGCTGCATGCGACGGTGCCGCAGTCGCCGCTGGTCGTCGGGGCCGAATAGTTGACAGTCGCCGTACATTGACCGGCGGCTGCCGTCTGGGTCACATCGCCCGAGCAATTCAGGCTGCAAGCGCCCGTCCCGTTGACGATGACATTAAAACTGCAAGAGACCGTGTTGTGTGCCGAATCGGTGCCTGTGCAATTGACCGGCGTCGTGCCTGTGCGGAATTGCGAGCCCGAAGGCGGCGTGCAGACGACGTTGACGCAGTTGCCAGTGGTCGTTGGCGGCGGGTAGTTCACGACTGCCTCGCCGGCGCCCTCGAACTCTTCGTTGGCGGTTACATCCGCCGGGCAATTGATCGTCGGGTTCACCGGCGGTCGGGTATCATTGATGGTCACCGTAAAGCTACAGGAATCACCCGCCTGGGCGGTACAGGTGACTGCCGTCGCGCCGATGGGGAAGAAGGCTCCCGACGGCGGGTTGCAAGTCACGACGTTGTCGATGCCACAATTGCCCGAAGCCGTCGGCGTCGTGTAAGTGACGACCGCGCCGCACTGGTTCGGGTCATTGCCCTGGCTGATACTTCCGCCACAGCTGACCGTGCAATCGGTCGCCGAGGAAGTCAATGACGTCGTCGTAGAGGCCGAATTGTCCGCCTCGTGCAGCTCATTCGTATCACTACTGACGTTGGCGACATCGGTGACGCTCGCGCCGTTTTCGGCGGTGACGGTAAAGGCGATGCTAAAGACCGCCGTGCCGCCCGCCGGCAGCGAGGCGATTGTCAGGCTGACCGTGCCGGTATTGCTGCCGGAAGTCGGCAGCGTTGCCGTGAAGGCCGCGCCGGATTCCTGGGCTTCGGAAACGAAGGTCGTCCCCGCTGGCACAGGGTTGGTCACCACCACGTTCGCCGCAGCATCCGGGCCACGGTTAACCAGCTCAAGGCGGTAATTGACGTTATTGCCCGAGCTCGCGTCGAACGGCCCGTAGGCGCTGATCGAAAGATCGACGCTGGCCTGGGCCGGATCGCGCACAACAAAGTTGGCTTCGGCGCCGAGGCTACCGCTTGGACTGATTGTCGCGACTCTCCAGGTGCCGACCTGCGCGAAGGGATCGTTGCCGGTGGCAATCGCGTAGGAATCATTCAAGCTGCCTGAAAAATAATTGCTCACCTGAACGATGCTGCCATCGGGAGCAATCCAGGCGACGCGCCGGTCAGCGGGCGCGCCGGCTACTGTGGCATGGGCCGTCTCGCCAAGATTCCAGCTCGCCTTCGGCGTCGTGAAATCGGCAGCGACGGTGCTGATCATTTCGTCGGCGGCGCTGACGCGCCCGGCTCTTGAGAAGTGCGCACCCAAGGGGACCGGAAGCGATGTCAGCAAGAATGCGAGAGCCAGTACGACGGGAATGAAAGTCTTTTCATTGCGACGATTCCGGGCAGGGCGCATCCTTCGATGTTTCATAGTTGGCGTTTTCTTAGCAGGCTGGGAAATGTGTAAAATCTTACCGATTTTCATTAATCGTCCTCCTTACAGTCCTCTACAGTCCTCGGTTGTATTGCCAGAATTCGGGCCTGGCCCGTCAATGTGTTGAACTCAGCGACTACGAACGCGCCCTCAATGAGCGCAACTGGAGGAAACCTGGGAAGCGTATCTTAAGGAGATCGCTTGTTTTCTTACTTCAGTTTTTTGTCACCTGAAAGTGGCACTCTGTACCGAACAGCAGCGTTAGATTTTAACCAATGCCTTCCAAAGCTAAGGGAGGATTCGCAAGGAAGGTTTTCGGTTGATTGGTTTTTATTCCCACGATCAGTTCAATTCAAATCCTCATTTACGGAGAACAAGGCTGCGCAAAAATATGACTTTTTGCACTAAATGTCAAGCAGAATTTCTCAGAAAAGTCGCGGGCTTCGCCCTCTTGCCCCGTAACCAAACCTCAAATGCTCTGGGAGCGAAACTTAGACAGAGGCGATAGAGCTAGGCGATTCCGGGCGTCGCATTCAACGATGCCAGATAATAATCTACGACCTCAGCGCCTCGGCCCATCGCGGCGACGCGACCGCGTTCGAGGAGGACGGCGCGCTCGCAGTGTTGCGATACCATGCCAAGATTGTGTGTAACCAATAAGACCGTTCGGCCACCGCGAATGACTTCGTCCATCTTGGCAAGGCACTTCTGTTGAAAGCTGGCGTCGCCGACGGCCAGCACTTCGTCAAGGATCAGGATTTCGGGATCGAGATGCGCAGCGATGGCGAACGCCAGGCGCACATACATGCCGCTCGAATAGCGCTTCACCGCCGTGTCTATGAAAGCCTCGATCTCGGCGAAGGCGACGATCTCGTCAAAGCGCGCATCGATCTCGCGCCGCCTCATGCCGAGCACCGCGCCGTTCAGGTAAACGTTCTCTCTGCCGCTCAGGTCAGGGTGAAAGCCTGTGCCGACTTCGAGCAGGCTGGCGACCCGGCCATAGAGCGCCGCTCGCCCGCCTGTCGGCTCGATGATGCGCGAAAGAATGGATAGCAGGGTTGATTTGCCGGCGCCGTTCGAGCCGATGATACCCATGACTTCGCCCGGCAGAACATCGAAGCTGACGTCGTCGAGCGCCCAGATGATCTCGCCTTTGCGCCGGCCATTGCCGCGCCAGCGCGCAAAGGGTTTCTGCATGGCGCCGGCCAACGATTCGCGCAACGTCGCATAGCGCACAGACGATTTGCTCGTCGGGTCGAGACGATAACGCTTGCTCAGGTGCTGGACTTCGATGATTGGCTTCATGCGCTCCTTAGATGTCCTCGGCGAAATACTTCTCCATCTGCTGAAACACGATGGAGCCCACCGCCAGCAGCAACAGCGTGAAGCCTGCCGAATAGCCGAGCGCGCCCCAGGCGATCGGGCGGTCGAAGAGCGCCGAGCGAAACGCCTCGATGATCCCGGTCACCGGGTTCAAAGCCAGCATCCAGCGCCACTCTTCCGGCACCAGGCTCGACGGATAGATGATGGGCGTTACAAAGAACCAGATGTTGATTAAGAACGGCAGCGCGTAGCGGACATCGCGATAGCGCACGTTGAGCGCCGCAAGCAAGACGCCGACGGCGAAGGCGAGCAGTGTGACCAGCACCACCAGCGGCAACAACAGCAAGTCGAGCACCGTCAGCGGGAAGCGATACACCAATAGCAACGCCACCAGCAATGCCGCGGCAATGGCAAAATCAAGCAATCCGGCGCCCACCGTCGCGCCTGGAATGATGATGCGTGGGAAGTAAACTTTGGTGATCAGGTTGGTGTTGCCGAGCAGGCTGTTGGCGGCGTTCATCACCGAGTTTGAGAAGAATCCCCAGATCACCAGACCAGCGTAAAAAAAGACCGGGTAAGGGATGCCTTCCGCCGGCACGCGCGCCAGTTTGCCGAAGAAGTAGGTGAAGATCAACATCGTCACCAGCGGTTGCAGGATGGCCCAGAGGACGCCAAACAGGGTCTGCTTATAGCGCACCTTGACGTCGCGCCACATCAGAAAATAAAACAGCTCGCGATACTGCCACAGCGCCTTGAAGTCGAGCGCCGCCCAGCGCCGGTCGGCCTCGATCAAGACCACGGGCTTGCGCGGCAGATCGTCGGCATGAGGGTCGTGCGGCGCACGATACCTCTCATCGGGTGCCATCGGCAAGGCCGGCTCCATGTCGTGTTTCTATCCTCCGTTGCGCCACCACTGGGACAAATGACAGGCGATCAAAGGGTGTAAGTCTAATGGCGAGGGCCACCCCTGTCAATTGCGTCTGGCGAGGCCAACAGAATGATTTCTAACGCCCACAGTCCTGCGTCAGCTCGTCTGTCGCCGCTTGAATCTCGCGCTGCTCTTTCGTGCTGAGGGCGACCGCACGCGCCGACGCCAACGCGCTGCCGGCGCGCCCGCAATCCTTATTACCGCGATAGGCGCGGCTCAGTAGCAGGTTGGCCATGTAATCGTTCGGCACAAGATTGATAAGCTGCTGGAGATAGCTCGTCGCCTCATCGTAACGCTTCTCTTCAATCAGCAAAGTGGCCACCTGTTCGAGCGGCTCGCGGTGACCGGGATAGGCGACCATCAGTTGTTGGAGCGCGGCGATGGCTTTTGCAGGGTCGCGCTCGCGGTAGAGATTGGCGAGCATGGTATAGGGCTGCGGGTTGAGCGGGTTGAGGCCGATGGCTTCACGGTATAACTGCTCGGCGCCGTCCACGTCGCCTTGATTCATCCGCGTCAGCGCCAGCGCGCAGGTCATCTGTGAGCGGTACATCGAAGGCTCCTGCGACCAGCCCGACTTCCTGATCTCTTCGTCAGACAGGGCCAGGCCGCGACGGACTAACGCCTCGGCCTCGCGCGCTTTGTCGCGGGAGCGGTCAATCAAGGCAAGCGAATAATAGGCCTGCCAGTAGGCCGGCTCGATTTCCAGACAGCGCTTGTAGAGTTCTTCAGACCTGCCGGGGTTGATCGTCGCATAGGCTTTGGCGAGGCTCGAAACGGAGCGGATCGAATTCGGCACCTCTTTGTAATTAGTCTGCCAGAGGGTGAGGTCGTCTTTCCAGACGCGATTGCGCAGCACGGTCATCACTCCGAGCGCCACCAGCGCCACGGCCATCGCGGCATACGCCACTTGCTTTGCACGGCTGCCGCGCATGGCGACTTGCTCGACAACCAGCCCGACAAACAGCCCGAAGCTCATCATGGAGAGGTAGAGATAATGGTCAGCCAGCAGCTCGTGGTGCGGAATGATCTGGCTGACGGGCAGCAACAAAACAAAATAAGAGAAGATAGCAAAAGCCATCAGCCGGTGGCGGTTGAGCGCCACGAACCCACCGGCGAGTGTCGCCGCGACTACAAGAAACGACACGATCACGCGCCAGTCGAGCGCGGTTGTCGTGATGTCGAATGCGCCTTTGTACTGTACCATCGGCGTCGGCCAGATGAGTTGCTTCAGATTCCATGCCTGAATGCGGAAGATGAGCAGCAGGTTGGTGTAGAAACTGCCGCCCCAGTACTTGAAGCCGTCGCGCGCGAGCACCGAGCCGCCTTTGACAAACGTCATGTAATAGCCATAGACCAGCACCGCAGCCGCGAGCCCCAGGTAGAGCCAGCGGTCGCGGCGAAACGCCGTGCGCGCGGCCCTCCACAACCGCCGCAGCCAGGGGCCCGATTGCTCGCCCCATGCGGCGCAGAAATTCCAGACAAAGATAAAAGCCGGCAAACTGGCGGCCATCTCTTTGGCCATCAGGCTCAAAGCCCAGCAACCCAGAAACAGCCCGAAGTCGCGCCGCTTGCCGCGCTCTCTATAGTTCAAATAACAATAGAAGCTGAGGAGATAAAAAAAGCTGAAAAGAATGTCGCGGCGGCCAGAGATGTAGGTCACCGCGTCTGTCTGAATCGGGTGGATGGCGAAGATCATCGCCGCGATGAAAGCCACCGGCAGGCTGCCCGCCACCCGTCGCAACAACACGAATACCAGCAGCGTGTTCGCCAGATGAATCACGATGTTCATCAGATGAAAGCCGGCGGCGTTCTCGCCCCACAGCGCGAAGTCAATGGCATGCGTGATGTCACGCAGTGGTCGGTAAGACGCCGTCAACAGACGTGGCAGGTTGGCCAGGCTGCGCAGCAGCGAGTTTTCAAGGATCAGCGATTTGTCATCGAAGACAAAACCATTTCCCAGACTATTCAGGAAGCAGGCGAGGACGACAGTTGCCAGCACACCGACAGCAATATAAAGTTGTCGCCGCTTGCGGCGCGCCTCGGCCTGTTCGTCGGCGCGCGTGGTCGCCGCAGGCTTCCGCTTGTTGCTTCGGGCAACTGTGACCGTGGCTTTCATGACGTAGAAATCCGCGCAGGAGCACATAGCTCAAGCGCGGCAAGGGAACTCCATAACTATTTCAAACAGGTTATTCGCGTCGAGAGCGTTTGCTGTTCGTGATTGTAATCCGGTTCATTTTAACGGTATCCTAGCTGGTGTGCAATGTTGGCGCGACCTGTGCGCCAACCTCGGTTCGTCGCATGAGTTCAAAGACGAAAGACATCACGGTCATCATCCCAATGCTCAACGAGCGACCTGCCCTCGACGAGTTATATCGTCGGCTGACGGCGGTGCTTAGGAAAATCGCCCGCCGTTATGAAATTCTATTCATTGACGACGGCAGCACGGACGGTTCGAGTGAAAAGCTCAAGGCGTTGCGCGCCGATGATCCATCTATTCGCTACGTCCGCTTTCGCCGCAACTTTGGTAAATCGGCGGCACTCGCCGCGGGCTTTCGCGCCGCGCGTTTTGAAATCATCGTCACCATAGACGCAGATTTGCAAGAGCAGCCCGAGCAGTTGCCGCTGCTGCTTGAGAAGCTCGACGAAGGCTATGACCTGGTCTCCGGGTGGCGCTACCGGCGGCAAGACCGCTACGGCAAACGCTTAGCGTCGCGGGTGTATAACCGCGTCACCTCGATGCTCACAGGCGTCCGTCTGCACGACAGCAATTGCGGTTTCAAGGCCTATCGCCGCGCCGTGCTCGACGAGATCAGCGTCTATGGCGAGCAGCATCGTTATATCCCTGTGCTTGCGAGCTACCGCGGCTTTCGCCTCGGCGAAGTGCAGATCGATCATGGGCCGCGCCTGCATGGCCGCTCGCGCTATGGGATGGAGCGCTTCTTCGGCGGCTTCTTCAGCCTGCTGACGGTCATCCTGATGACGCGCTACACTAACAAGCCGCTGCATTTTTTCGGCCTTCTCGGCGTCCTGCTTGGCGGCCTTGGCGCAGTCATTGACGGCTATCTGATCGTGCTGCGGGTCTTCTTCAACCAGTGGCTGAGCAACCGCCCGTTGTTGTTCATCGGCACCCTGTTCGTCATCGTCGGCGTGCAGTTGGTCTTGTTCGGACTGCTCGCCGAGATGATCACATTTTCCTACCGGCGCGAGAGCGATTATTCAATCGTTGAGACCAGCGAGAGCAACGACGAGTTGACCATCGAACCGCCACCGGCAAGCGCCGGAGAGGCTCGCAGGGGAATCCGCGGATGAGGCTGTCGATCATCGGCCCGGCCTACCCGCTGCGCGGCGGCATCGCCCACCACGTCTACTGGCTGCAACGGGAGATGGTCGGACGCGGCCATACGGTGCAGGTCATTTCGTTTCGCAAATTGTATCCTTCACTACTCTTCCCCGGCACCACCCAGCGCGACACCAGCGACTTGAAGCTCGATGCGGGAGCCGAGGCGATTCTGTCGCCGCTCAACCCCTTGAGCTGGGCGAGGGCAGCGCAGGCCGTCGAGCGCTTTGCCCCCGATCTGGTGGTTTTGCAATGGTGGCAGCCGTTTTTTGCGCCGCTGCTTGGCACGCTGGCGCGGCGGCTGCGGCGTCAGGGTCTGCGCGTCGTCATCGAATGTCACAACGTCTTGCCGCACGAAGGCAGCCCGGCGGATCGTTGGCTGACGCGCTATGGCTTTGCCGCCGCCGACCAGTTCATCGTCCATGCGCGCAGCGACGAAGAACGCCTGCGGCAGCTTGCGCCGGACCGCCGCATCAGTCTGTCGCCGCTGCCGATGCTTCAGGAGTTCGAATCGGCAACCCACAGCAAACGCGATGGGCGGAGGCTGCTCTTCTTTGGCAAAGTCCGGCGCTACAAAGGCCTCGAAGTCCTATTGGAAGCCATGCCGAAGGTGCTGGCGCGCATCGATTGCGAACTGCTGGTCGTCGGCGAATTCTACGAGGATGTCGAGACCTATCAGCGCCTGCTGCGCAAGCACGGCATCGAAGGCAAGGTAACGATAGTCAATCGCTACGTGACGAATGAAGAAGTAGCCGACTACTTCGCGCAAGCCGACGTGCTGGTGTTGCCCTACACCAGCGCCTCGCAGAGCGGCGTGGCGCAGATCGCTCTCGCCAACGACCTGCCCATCATCGCCTCGCGCGCCGGCGGCCTCTGCGACAACCTCACAGACGGCGTTGACGGATTATCATTCCGTCCCGGCGACTCCGATGACCTGACGGAAAAGATAGTAAGTTACTTTACCAATCATTATGGGCCGTTGTTCGCGGCCAACCTCAGGACGCGGCTGCTGACCGGCACGGCTTGCCGGATCGCTGAGATCATCGAAGGTGCCGCCCGCGACGAGCGCCGGGTGAGCGCCCACGTTGATAAAGGCGCGGATGAGCTCGGCTAGACCAGACGATGTCCACGGATCGTGAACAAGAGCTATCGGTGTCGGTCATCGTTCCCTGCTACAACTCCGAGCGCACGATCCACCGCTGCCTCGACGCGCTGCTTGCTCAACGCACGGCGGTTGAATTCGACATCACCGTCGTTGACAGCTCGACGGATGCAACTCCAGAGATCGTCGCCCGCGAATACCCGACGGTGCGCTTGATTCACAGTCCGCAACGGCTGTTTGCCGGAGCGGCGCGCAATGTCGGAGTCAGGGCGACACACGCGCCGCTCTGCATGATGATCGATTCGGACTGCATCGCCGCGCCTGACCTGATTGAAAGGGTCGTTGAGCGGCTTCTGAGCGACAGCTATGCGGCGGTCGGCGGCGCGTTGCGCAATGGCACACCGGGGAGTCTGAGCGGCTTGATCGGCTACCTGATCGAGTTCAAAGAGTTCATGCCTACGACGCCGCTGCGCCTTGAGAAGGGCATGCCGACAGCCAACCTCACTTATCGCCGCGAGGCCCTGCTGCGTTATGGTGGGTTTGATGACGACCTGTGGATGGCCGAAGACATTCTGCT
>JBJMGU010000142.1:0-12186 GCA_045807765.1 Blastocatellia bacterium | reverse complement strand
TCGCGCGGCGATTCATCATCAAGGGTAGAGTTCAGGGCGTTGGTTATCGCTTCTTCGCCATCCGTGCCGCGCATCGTCTCGGCGTCGTCGGCAGCGTCAGGAACTTGGCCGACGGCACCGTGGAAGCCATCGCCGAAGGCACTGCGGAAGCGGTCGCCGAGTTTCGCGCAGAGCTTTGGCGCGGGCCGTCTTACGCGCAGATCGCGGCGGTGGATGAAGCTGATCTGAAACCGAGCGGGCGCTACAAGAGCTTCGATGTTGAATATTGAATGAGGAGAGTTATCTGTGGACAACCTGAAGAAGATGATCCGCACGGTTCCCGACTTCCCGAAGCCGGGCATCATGTTTTATGACATCACGACGTTGTTGAAAGATCCGTATGGCTTGCGCACGACGATTGACCGACTGGTCGAGTGCATTGATGACCCAAACATTGACACGGTGATCGGCATCGAAGCGCGCGGCTTTATCTTTGCGCCGGCGCTGGCCTACCGATTGAAGGCGGGCTTCGTGCCGGTGCGCAAGCCCCGCAAGCTGCCGGCGGCGACCGAATCGATCTCTTACGACCTGGAGTACGGCACCGACACGCTGGAGATTCACAGCGATGCCATCGGCAAAGGCAATCGCGTGCTGATCGCCGACGATTTACTGGCGACCGGCGGCACGGCGCGCGCGGTCGTCAACCTCGTCGAGAAACTCGGTGGCACGGTCGCTGGATTGGCCTTCGTCGTCGAGCTGACATTCTTGAATGGCCGCGAGCGTTTCAACGACTACAAGATAAGATCATTGTTGCAGTATGATGAGTAGCGGTGTTGATGAATAGACAATCAAAAAGCGAATCTGATAGGCTAAAGCCAATGCGCTCCCGTAGCTCAGTTGGATAGAGCGAGAGTTTCCTAAACTCTAGGCCGCAGGTTCGAGTCCTGCCGGGGGCACTAACTTATTTTAATGGCCTGAGAGGTCTGATCCATTCTTCCCCTTGATCAATTGATAAAGGAGGAAGAGCTATGAGGGAGACAACCTACGACAAAGGCAACATCAGCGAATCTATCTTGCTGCACGCCTATTTGAAAACCGGATTCATCGTCTCTATTCCGTTTGGCTCCGGTGCTCCCTATGATCTGATGGTGGATACAGGCCAACGGGCATTGAAAATTCAAGTCAAGACCGGGTGGTATCAAAGGGGTTGTATTCTCTTTCGATGTATGCGCAGGGTGAGAGAGTCGTCACCGTACAAAGCCAGAGTCTACAGTGAAGATGAGGTGGATTATTTTGCCGTCTACTATCCGCCGAATGATTCCATCTACGTTGTGCCGCGCGCTGCCTGTGGCAAAGGCACTGGCTACCTGCGCATTGAGCCGGTGCTGAACGGCCAGCAGAAATTCATCCGCTGGGCGCGCGATTACACCTGGGAGAAGCATATCTCGGAGCTGCAATCTGAATCGTCATCTGCCAATCGCCGTTAGTCGTTACACCCCAAAATAGTTGGGATATGCCAATGAAAAAAATCCTCGCAGCCTTGCTCACTCTCGTGCTTACATTGACGGTTGCCGGCGCGCAGCGCAGCAAGAAAACCACTGCGGCCAGCGCCAATCCAACCGATAAGCTCAATCCGCAGATTCAAAAGATCGTCCGCGAAATCTCGGCGGCCAATATCGAAGCGACGATCCGCAAGCTCGTCGGCTTTGGCACACGCCACTCGCTATCGGATACCGCGAGCGAGACGCGCGGCATCGGCGCAGCGCGACACTGGATCAAATCTGAGTTCGAGCGCTACAGCCGTGAATCGAGCGGGCGATTGCAGGTCGAGTTCGACGAGTTCACTCAACCACCGGTGGCGCGCATCCCGAAACCGACTCAACTGGTCAACGTCGTCGCGACGCTGCCCGGTCGCCAGCCGGAATCCAAAGACCGCATCTTCGTCGTCAGCGGCCATTATGATTCGTGCGTCTGCGCTCAGGACTTGCTCGACGGGACCAGCGATGCGCCGGGCGCGAACGATGACGCTTCGGGCACGGCAGCCGTGATGGAGATGGCGCGCGTCATGTCGAAGTATGAGTTCGACGCCACGCTCGTCTTCATGACGGTGGCAGCGGAAGAGCAGGGACTATTAGGCTCGACGCACTGGGCCGAGATGGCAAAACAAAAGAATCTCAATATCGCCGGCATGATTACCAACGACATCATCGGCAGCTCGCATGCAGAAGACGGCCACATCGATAACACGCACGTTCGCCTGTTCGCCGAAGGCGTGCAGCCGGTAAAAGAGTTGTCGCCCGAGCTGCGCACGCTGTTGCAGACCGGCGGCGAGAACGATTTACCGACGCGGCAACTGGCGCGCTCGATCAAAGAAATCGCCGAACGCTACGTCGCCGGGATGACCGTCACAGTGGTCTATCGCAAAGACCGCTACCTGCGCGGCGGCGATCATTCGCCGTTTCTGGAGCGCGGTTTTGCGGCGGTGCGCATGACCGAGCCCAACGAAGATTACAAGCATCAGCACCAGAAAGTGCGCACCGAAAACGGCGTGAAGTATGGCGACCTGCCTGAGTATGACGACTTCAGCTACATCGCGCAGGTGGCGCGCGTCAATGCGGCGGCACTGGCACAGCTAGCGTTGGCACCGGCGGCCCCTAAGAATGTCGAAGTCGAAACGGCGCGACTCGAAAACGACACCACCTTGCGCTGGGAGGCCAACAAAGAGCCTGACCTCGCCGGCTATCAAATTGTCTGGCGCGAGACGACGTCGCCGTTCTGGCAGCATAAACAATTTGTCGGCAACGTCACCAGTTTTACGATCAAGGGATTATCGAAAGACAATTACCTGTTCGGCGTCGAGGCCGTAGACAAAGATGGCAACGCCAGCGTCGCTGTCTATCCTCGTCCCTTCCGCCCGCAGCGAAGACAATAAGGCTATCGCCATAAGTTGACAGCCGTGTGTGTGGGTCACATACTTGAATGAGTGGAAATGGTGAGTGTGATCCTCCGGGCTCGAACGAACACGGGAGGAACACACTGAATGGATAACGACAACGCAATCAATACCCTGAACGATCTCATCGAAACCCTGCGCGACGGCCAGGAAGGCTTTAAGGAAGCCGCCGACAATGCCAAAAGCGCCGATCTCAAATCCTTCTTCAACCAGGTGAGCCTGGAGCGCGCGCAGATGGTTGGCGAGCTTCAGCAGGAAGTTCGCGGCATCGGCGGCGACCCGGAAAACACCAGCTCGACGGCGGGTGCGCTGCACCGCGCCTGGATGAACATCAAAGGCACACTGACGGGCCGCGACGATCAATCCATCCTCAACGAATGCGAGCGCGGCGAAGATTCGGCGGTTCGCGCGTATGAGGCCGCGCTCAAAGAGCAGAGCCTTCCGGCGGTCGTGCGCACGCTGGTTGAACGTCAGTTCACTCAGATCAAACAAGTGCATGATCGCGTCAAGAGCATGCGCGACGCGCAGAGCGCCGCCAGCGGACGCCGCTAAACGATCTATTGCCTGAGCTGCAAACTAACCGGAGTGTGGCTACTTGCTGTCGCGCTCCGGTTGGTCTGCGGCAGGCGTGATGATCTCGATGGCAAAAGAAGAATTGGAGTTGAAGCGCCGCAAGATTGAAGAGGAAACGGCACGTTTGCGGCGGCGGCTGGAGGATATTGAGAATGTCGTCCAGAATGCGCCCGGCTCGCACCGGTCGGGCTCAATATCGTCTGAGACCTTACGCGCCGAACGCGAAGTGCGTGATCTAGTGCTTGCCCTTGTCGAGATGGATCGTCGCCGCCAGGAATTTACCGTCGAGTTGAGCTTGCATCGTTGAGGGTTACGACACTTTTCGCTCTAACTCGTTAAGTCGCTTGCCGTGCCGTTTTTGCTCGCCTTTTATCTCAAGGAAATCCTCGTTCAGCACGTCAAGTTTACTGTCAAGCTTGTAAAGCTTTTCATCTACTTCTTCGCGGAACGATTGAATCTCTGCGCCTAACCTTTCTTGACCGGCACGAACTGTCGCAATCTCTGCGCTCAGGTCAGTGCGAACCTTAACAATTTCCGCGCTCAGGCGTTCGCCCAGAGCGTTGATGCGCTCTAAGACGGTTTCAATCGTTGGCTGCGTCGGCGGTACGGTCGAGTCATTGCTCATATCGCATCACTCCCAATTTCTCTTGTCGAGATTATGCTACCTGCCTCGTTATTCGTCAATTGGATTATAAGTCGCAATCTGACGTAAAGGCAAGCAGAGCATCGCTCAACCATCGCTTTATTGACATACCACCTGCATCACGGCGCGGGCCGCGCCCTCGGCCCCCGCGCCGCCGCCTCCAGCTAATCGTTGCTGCACCTCTTCAAGGTCATGCCGCATCGTGGCTATTCGCGCCGGGTCATTGAGAATACGCTGCACTTCAGCGGCGATACGCTCACCAGTGGCGTCGTGCTGTATCAGTTCAGGGACGATGCGGCGGCCTGCGATCAGGTTGACCATGCCGAAGGTGTCGAGGCGAATCAACGGGCGCAGCAATCGCCAGTTCACAGATGAAGCGCGGTAGACAATGACCATCGGCGTGCCCGCAAGCGCCGTTTCGACGGTGGCCGTGCCGCTGGCGACGATGGCAAACGCTGCGTGAAAGAGCGCGTTATAGGTATCCCGCTCGATAAGCGTGACAGGCGGCGCGGTCGCCGTCTGCGCAACCATCTGAGCGACCTGATTGCGGCTGACTGTGCTGGCGAGCGGCAAGACGAATTGAGCGTTGTTCAATCGTCGCGCCGCATCGAGCATGACGGGGACATGATAGTGAATCTCTTTGTGCCGGCTGCCGGGCAGAAGCGCAATGATCGGGCGCGACGAGTCCAGCCGATACTGCTCACAAAACGCTTCGCGGCTCGCGGTGCGCTGCACAGCGCCAACTAGCGGGTGGCCGACATATTCGACCGCCATGCCTTTGCCCTGGTAATACTCGACTTCAAACGGCAGGATGACCAGCATGCGCTCGACATCGCGGCGCAGCGCTCGCACGCGGTAACCTCGCCAGGCCCAGACCTGCGGGCTGATGTAATAAACAATAGGCAAGCCGGCGCGCCTGAGCGTTCGCGCCAGCCGCATATTGAAATCCGGCCAATCGATCAACACCACCGCCGCCGGTCGTCGTTCGCGCGCCGCCTGAGTCAGCTTGCGGTACGCGCCATAAAGCTTGCCGAGTCCGCGAGCAATTTCCGGGATGCCGATAATCGCCACTTCGCGAGCATCCACGAGCGTTTCGACGCCCGCCGCGCGCATCTCTTCACCGCCTGCGCCGAATATCTCGAAGGCGGTTTCCGGGTAGAGTCGCCTGAGAGCCTGCGCCAACGCCGCGCCGTGGCGGTCGCCGCTTGCTTCGCCGGCAACGATCATGATTTTCAGTGATGAGTGATGAGTGATGAGTGATAAGTGGTCTGGTCTGCTGTTGGGTGCGCTCTTGCTCATTGGTAATTGCAATCTGGATTCTGACTCATCACTCGTTGCTCATCACTAAAGCTCCGACAGGGCTTCATTCAGCCATTCATCAGTCAGGCGGTCTTCGAGTTCGCGCTTGGCGATACGATAGCGCCCGACAAGCAAGCGCTCGCGGGCTCGCGGCATGAGGGGAGGGAAGCGGTCTTCGATAGACGGGCTGCGCTCAGGGCTGCGCTCAATGAAGTAGTCGACGGTTTCTCTGAGCGCCTGTGAATAAGGCGTCGGCTTGAAGGCTAAATCGTTACGTGCCGCGCTGGTGTCAATCGTCAGGATGGCATCCCCCGAATAGTAGGGGAAGTGTTGCAGGTTGAATCCCAGCCGTTCGAGCAGCCCAGCCGGGATGTGCTCGACTTCGGCCTCGACGCCGGCAATCGCGGCAATCGCGGCGATGTGGTCGTTAATGCTGACCGCTTCGGCTTGCGCGACAGAATAAGCGCCGCCCTCGACTTCGGTTGCCGTCAGCGCATCAGCGAGCGCGGCGGCGAGGTCTTTGACATAGATGGCCCAGATCGGCGTTGCGCCGCTGCCGGCGACGATGACCGGGTCGCCTGCGACCATGCGCTTCAGAAAATAGTTCTCGCGCGACAGGTAATCGCGCGGCCCGATGACCGCCGGCGGGCGCAGGCTGATGAACGGAAAGCCGTTGCGCGCATGCGCCCAGCGCAGGGCGCGCTCGCATTCGGCTTTGTTATAGCCATAGGCGAAGCTCGGGTCGGTAACGAGCGGGCTGTTTTCGTTAAAAGGATGCGCCGGCACAACCTGGCAGGCCGACAGCGAGCTGAGATGGACAAAGCGCCCGACCCGCTGATCAAAGGCATTGATGACGGCTTGCGTCTCTTCGCGAGTATAGGCGTTGATGTCAATGACGGCATCGAAGCGGGCGGCGCGTAACGCCTCAAGGTCTGCGGGCTGATGGCGGTCGCCCTTGATATGGCGCACCGCCGCGGGCAAATGCGAGGGAGTCTCGCCGCGCGCCAGGATGGCGACTTCATGGCCGCGCCGCAGCAACTCTTCAACCGCGTGCGTGCCGATGTAGCCAGTCCCGCCGATGACGAGAGTTTTCATAGGGGCTAGGGACTAGGGGCCAGGGACTAGAGGCTAGCGTCGGAAAGTTTTTTCTAGCCCCTGACCCTTGGCCCCGCGAAGCTATGGGTTGCGCAGCACTTTCGATTCGCCGTTCTTCTTATCCTTACCCTTCTTGTCTTTGCTGGTTGAAGATGGCGACGCTTTCTGATCTGTAGGTGTGCCCGGCTTGACTTCGACGTCCTGGCCAGGCTGGCCGTTGCGGCGCGGGCGCGTGTCGGTCACTGTATTGGTGGTGGTCGAGGCGGCGGGCGTCACCGGGCCAGTCGCTTTCTGACCGCTCAGCTCGCGAGCGCGGGCGACCAGCTCATCGGTCTTCAGATCGCGGTCGATGAGAACGCCTTTGTCGGAGGTGTCAATGTGCGGCCCAAAGAGCAGCCCGGCGAAGCGCCCCGGCAGGCCCTTGCCTTCGGGACCCGCTTCGGCCATCTTTGCCGGGTCGGCTTCGGGAACCGTCTTACCCCACTTCTTCAAGGTCTCTTTGGCGCGCTCGGCATAGTCGGATTTCGGAAAGCTGCTGACCAGTCGCTGAAGGTTCTGGCTCGCCGTTTCGGTGTCTTCCTGTAGCTCAAGCGCCCGCGCGTGCAGCCACAGGGCTTCGTCGAAGCGCGTGAAGTTGGGATACTTGCTCAATATCTCTTCGGTGCGCCCCTGCGCCGCCGTCGGCGATTGGCGGATGTCGAAATAGAAACGCGCCACCTTGAGCTCGTGCATGGCAAGGACTTCCTGCACTTCATTCATGAGCTGCTCGGTGCGCTCTTTCTTACTGGAGTTCGGATAACGGCGCATCATCTCTTTGAGCTGGCGCTCGGCCTGACGTGCTTGCGTGATGTCACGGTCGGGTGCCTGCACCTGCTTGAGGTGAATCTCGGCCATCTTCATCATAACTTCGGGAGCCAGCGGGTCATCGGGGAAGAACTGAATCCAATCGCGGTATTCGACCTCGGCCTGCGCCAGACTCTTGGAGCCGCCTTGCAGGTAATAGGTGTCGGCGATGGAGAGCTTCGCCATTTTGATCATTGGGCTATCGGTATAGGTGTTGATCATGGTGTTCCACAGGATACGCCCCTGATCGAAATTGCCCTTGCGGGCAGCGTCGGTGGCATCGCGGAACAGCTCGGCGTCGCGGCCCGGTCCCTTCGCCTCTTCTAAGGTGATCTTCGATTTCGGCTTGCCGCCGCAGGCCGTGAAGGCGAGCGTCAGGGCAAGCGCCAGGATAGAAACTTTTACTGCATTCATAAGACTTCTCTGGCAGCCGCTCCGCACAGTCGCGGCTGACTCCTTTACTTGGATTTAAAGGCTGAATGATCGAGCACGGGTAAAACGCCGGGGCGTACTTTGCGCTTCTCGATTCAACGGCGGCTAAACCGTCAGCGGCTCCATCGCTTTCTGGCGCAACGCCCGGGTCGCCGCTTCCGCATCGCCCGTTCCGAAAACTGCCGAACCGGCAACCAGCCAGCGCGCTCCCGCGCGCACCACCTCGACGACGTTTTCGAGCCCAACGCCGCCATCTATTTCAATCTGCACGTTGAGGCCGCGACTTTCAATCATACCGCGTAGGCGACTGACCTTGTCAAGACACGGCTCGATGAACGACTGGCCGCCGAAGCCTGGATTGACGCTCATCACCAGGACGTAATCAACATAGCGCAGCGCCTCTTCAATGGCCGTGAGCGGCGTCGCCGGGTTCAGCACAACGCCGGGGCGGCAGCCAAGCTCGCGGATCGCCGCAAGCGTCCGGTGCAGGTGCGTCACCGCCTCGACATGCACAGAGATGAGGTTGGCGCCGGCGCGCGCGAAATCACTGATGTAGCGGTCGGGGTCTGTGATCATCAGGTGACAGTCGAGCGGCAGTTTTGTCGTTTTGCGCGCCGCCTTGACGACCAGCGGGCCGATAGTAATGTTCGGCACAAAGTGCCCGTCCATGATGTCGACGTGAATCAAGCCGGCGCCGCCGCGCTCGGCAGCTTGAATCTCTTCGCCGAGTCGCGAGAAATCGGCGGATAAAATAGACGGCGCAATTTCGACCATAGCAATAGTTCCTAGTTGCCAGTTGTCATCGGATTATAGACCTTTTGCCAGCGCCGATTGCGGCTGGCAGCGCACCAGAAACTGGCAAACGACAACTGACAACTGGAAACTGGAAACTGGAAACTGATTTTCGCTTTTCGCCGGGCCGGCGCTGACGATAATGTTGACCGTCGAATCTTTCTTGACCGAAGCGTTCGGGCCGGGCCGCGTTTCAATGACGGTGTCAGCCGGCGCGGCATCGTTGCGGCGCGTCACCTTGACCTTGAGCCCGGCGTGCTCGGCCAGTTTCTGAGCTTCGGCTTCGGGCTTGCCAATACAATCGGGAACGCGCGTATCGCCGATGCGGAAAAGCGTATAAATGGTGATCGTCGCGCTCAGGAAAAAGGCCAGCGCCAGGACGATGACCATACCGATACGCCGTGTCAGCGTCCAGGCAATGCTGCGCGCTGCGGGATGATTGCCGGTCGTGGACGTACTCATCACGGCAAGTCTAGCACCCGCTGATGGCGGCTTTCAACCTCGCGCTCGGAGCGCGAATCTGGGAAGGGGATCGAATTCACGCGACTTTGATGATTCGGCGTGCGAGTGAGTGTGAGATGACGAGCGGCGATCACCATCCATCAAAGCACCAGGCCAAGCGCGTACACGTTCTGTGCAAAGCTGTCGCCGGCCATCCAGATCAGTGAAAACAGACCGTACAAACCGATGGCGAAAGCGACGATCATTACAGCGTAATAAACCAGCACCGTCAGGCCGAGCGCCCGATTCTCTTCGTATAATTCCCGCGTGTCTTGCATATCCGCCTCCTTTGCGTATGCCGACATCTACGGCAAACTTTTCGGAATCGGATTTGCCACGCCGGGCGATACTCGGCCAAGCGCTCGATGCGGCTATGCATCGCCGACGGCGCGCGTGCCGGCTTCGATGATCTCCAGCTCATTGTGCTGGCGGCGGGCGCGCAGGACTTTCTTATCGAACTTGCCGACGCTGGTCTTCGGCACTTCGCTGATGAACGACCAGCGCTCCGGTATCCACCAGCGAGCGACGCGCGTGGCCAGAAAAGCGCGCAGTTGATCGGGCGTCGTCGCTGCATTTTCTTTCAAGACGACGCAGGCCAGCGGGCGCTCGTCCCACTTCTCGTCCGGCACGCCGATGACCGCCGCTTCAATGATGTCTGGATGTGCCATCAACGCGTTCTCTAACTCGACAGTCGAAATCCACTCGCCGCCCGATTTGATCACGTCCTTGGCGCGGTCGGTGATTTGAATGAAGCCGCGCCGGTCTATGGTCCCGACATCGCCTGTGCGCAGCCAGCCGTCGTGAAACTTCTCCGGCGTGTCGTCGCCGTAATAGCTGGCGGTGATCCACGGGCCGCGAACCTCTATCTCGCCTACGGACTGGCCGTCCCAATCCAGCACCGTATCCAGGTCGGTCAGGCGAATCTCAACACCAGGCTCGACGCGCCCTGTGCGGCAGCGCCAGTCGAACTCTTCTTCGGGCCGACTGTCTTTGGGCGCGAAAGAGAGGGCGGCGAGCGGGCTGGTTTCGGTCATGCCCCATGCCTGGATGATCCGCACGCCGAACTTTTCCTGAAAGCGCTCCATCAAGCTGCGCGGCACCGCCGAACCGCCGCAGATCACCATGCGGAGCGACGAAAAATCGAGCTCGCGCCCTTCGCTGTAGCGCAGCACTTCATTCCAGATCGTCGGCACCGCGCCAGTGAAGGTCGGGCGCTCGCTCGCAATCAAGCGGCACAACGGCTCGGCCTGTAGAAAGCGCGACGGCATGATGAAGTCAGCGCCCGCCGTCCATCCCGAATATGGCAAGCCCCAGGCGTTCGCATGGAACATCGGCACGATGGGCAGGATGCGGTCGCGCTCGGTAAAGCTGAAGATGTAGCCGGCGCAACTCGCGAGCGAGTGCAGATAGGTTGAGCGGTGCGAATAGACGACGCCTTTCGGGTTGCCGGTCGTGCCGCTGGTGTAGCACATCGCCGCCGCGGCGCGCTCGTCAATCTCCGGCCAGTCAAAACCCAGAGACTCAGCGGCGAGCAGTTCTTCATAACGCAGCACCTCGCCGAGCGCCGAGGCGTCGCCGTCACCGACGACAATGTAATGTTGGACACTCTTCAGCTCCGGCGCGACGCGGGCCAGCAGCGGCACCAGCGTGTCGTCAACGATGATGACGCGGTCTTCGGCGTGGTTGATGACGTAGGTGAGCTGTTCGGGAAAGAGCCGCAGGTTGAGCGTGTGCAGCACCGCGCCCATGCAGGGGATGGCAAAATAGGCTTCGAGGTGTTCCTGTGTGTTCCAGCAAAAGGTTCCGACGCGGTCGCCGACTTCGCTGTAGCTGGCGCGCCGGCTGCCGTCGCCCATAAAGGTCACGACTTCGCTTGAAGCGTGGACGCGGCGGCTGTGCTCGAAGATATGGTTGATCGTCAATGGGTGATCCTGCATGGTGCTTTGCATGGCAATCTCCTTGTTGAATGAATTGATTGACTGATACGCAAATGAAGTGCAGATGGATTATCTTCATCTGCCGCCGGCAGGGCAACCCGAATTTGCGCGGCTCAGGGCGGCAGGTTGAGGGCTAAACGTCGTTGAATTCCAGCCGATCCTAATGCGCTTGGAGGCGCGAAGGCAGCAGCGCGAACAACATCACCGCGGCAATGGCGGCCAGCGCCGCGCCGAAGTAAAACGTCGCCGCCGCATTCACCCTGTCCCACAGCACGCCACCGATGTAGCTTGCGGCAATCTGCGTCAGGCCGGTGACCATTGAGACGATGCCGATTACCGTGGCGCGACCGGCGCGGCCCGCCGTGTCCACGGCCAGCGCTTTGGCGACGCCTTCGGTCAGGGCAGGGAACAGACCGTAGAGCGCAAACAGCGGCCAGACCATCCATACCCGCGAGACAAGCGCGAACCCGAGATAGCTCAAGGCGTAGACCGCAAAGCCGGCAATCAGCAGATTGCGCCGGCCCATTTGATCGCTGGCCACGCCCGCCGGATACGATGCCAGCGCGGACACTAGATTGAACAGCGCATAAGCAAAGATCGCCGCGCTCATGGCCCGGCCCGCGCCTTCGCCATTTGCCAGTCCCAACTGTTGGGCGCGCAGAATCAGAAACGAGTTGGCGGAGTTCGCCAGCCCGAAGACCGCCATCACCAGAAGTAATTTTTTATACTCACGTGTCGTGCCGGCGAGCGACAGCCGCAGCTCGCCGGTTCCCGTGACAACGCTTTCGCGCCGCTCTTTGACCGTAAGAATCAGCAGCGCCGCGACGGTCGCCGGAATCGCCGAGATCAAAAAGATGCTGCGCGCATCGAGCCGCGCCCAGTTGACTACCGCCAGCGCCACGAGCGGCCCCAGCACTGCGCCCGCTGAATCCATCGCGCGCTCGAACCCGAACGCCCGCCCGCGATAGCGCGCTTCGGTCGCGTCGGCAAGCAGCGCGTCACGCGGCGCGTTGCGGATGCCTTTGCCGAAGCGCTCGGCAAAGCGCGCCGCCAGCACCAGCGGCCATACCTGCGCGGCGGCAATCACCGGGCGAGTCGCTGCCGTCAAGGCATAGCCGAAAAAGGCCACAGGCTTGCGC
>JBJMGU010000141.1:0-16720 GCA_045807765.1 Blastocatellia bacterium | reverse complement strand
AAACGATGAATGCGGAATGATCAATGATGAATAGGGCAGGGGATTGTCTATAGATAATCCGGCCTCCTTTTTCTCCCCAGTTCATCATTCATCGTTCATCAGTGGGTTGCTAATGGGCGAACAACAGGTCAAAGAGGGGAATAAGCCGCAAGAGCTGCGCGCGTTCATCCGCGCGCTGCTCAACGACCTGCGGGCGCTGCGGCAGATCATCGATGCCGGGATGATCGAAAGCGACCGGCGCAGAATCGGCGCCGAGCAAGAGCTGTTTCTGGTCAATCCCGCGTGGCGGCCCGCGCCTGTCGCCATGCCCATGCTTGAGCGCCTTCGCGACCCGCACTTCACCAACGAGATCGCCCTGTTCAACCTCGAAGTCAATCTCGATCCGCTCAATTTTCAGGGCGATTGTCTGGTTGAGATGGAGCGGCAACTGATTCACTTGGTTGCCAGGGCGCGGGCCGCGGCGCGGGATTGCAATGCCGATGTGGCCCTCGCCGGCATCCTGCCGACGGTGCGCAAATCCGACCTCGGCCTTGAGAACATGACGCCGAAGCCGCGTTACTTTGCGCTCAACGACGCGCTCAAGCAATTGCGTGGTTGGGCCTACGAGATGAAGATCGCCGGCCCCGACGAGCTCAACCTGCGCCACGAGACCTGGATGATGGAAGCTTGCTGCACCAGCTTTCAGATTCACTTTCAGACCGGCGTCGACGAGTTCGCCAATCTCTACAATCTGGCACAGATGGTGACCGCGCCGGTGTTGGCGGCGGCGGCCAACTCGCCGCTGTTGTTTGGGCGCAAGCTGTGGCGCGAGACGCGCATTCCACTCTTTGAGCAGTCCATCGACACGCGCAACGCCAGCTACCACCTGCGCGAGCGCCGCCCGCGCGTCAGCTTCGGCAGCCAGTGGGTCAGGCGCTCGGTGATCGAGTTGTTTAAAGAAGACATCGCGCGTTTCCGCGTGCTGCTGGGCGCTTGCGATGAGGAAGACCCGTTCGAGATGCTGCGCCAGGGACGTGTGCCAAATCTGAAGGCGCTGCGTATCTACAACAGCACCGTGTGGCGCTGGAATCGCGCCTGCTATGGCATCACAGAGGGCCGCCCACATCTGAGAATTGAAGCCCGCGCCCTGCCCGCCGGGCCGACGGTCGTTGACGAGGTGGCGAACGCGGCCTTCTTCTTCGGCCTGATGAGCGGTTTGTCCGCTGAAGTCACAAACGTCGCCGGCGCGTTGCGCTTCGAGCAGGCGAAGGCGAATTTCCTGGCGGCGGCGCAGATGGGGCTCGATGCTCAATTCGAGTGGCTCGGCGGTCACGTTCTGCCGGCGCCGCAATTGATCCTCGATCACCTGTTGCCGGCGGCGCGCGCCGGCTTGCAAGCTTACCGAATCACTGACGCCGACCGCTACCTCGACATCATCGAAGCGCGCGTACGGTCGGGGCAGACCGGCGCGCAATGGGCGCTGGGCTCTGTCGCAGAGATGCGCAAGCACGGTACACGCGACGAAGCACTGACCTCGCTTGTGGCAACTCTGGTGCGGCGGCAGCACACCGGAGAGCCTGTACACACATGGCCGCTGGCCGAAGTAATGGAGGATGAGATGGCGCGAACCAGTTACCTGACGGTCGAGGAGTTCATGACCACAGACCTCTTCACAGTTCACCAGGACGAGCCGCTCGATCTGGTGGCCAATCTGATGGATTGGAATCACGTCCGCCACGTCCCCGTCGAAGATGAGCAGGGGCGGCTGGTCGGTCTGCTCTCGGTCTTTGAAGTGCTGCGGCGGCTCGAAGAGAACGCCTTGCAGGGCAAGACCGAGCCGGTTGCCGTCAGCCAGATCATGCAGCGCCAGCCGCCGGTGATTGCCCCGGAAACGCCGACGCTTGACGCCATCGCCTTGATGCGGCGCGACCATGTAGACTGCCTGCTGGTGGTCAAAGAGGGCCGTCTGATCGGACTTCTTACCGAGCGCGATTTCATCACCGTCGCCGCCCGCCTGCTCGGACAACGGGCGAAAAACGCCAACACCTCAGCAAATACAGCAACCCTGTGACGGCGGTCACAATCAAGGGTGACACCGGTCATAGCCCGCCTGTCGGCATCGCCCTATAGTGGCAGCGATGGATAATGAATCGGCGAATCACGACTAAGACCGAAAGAGCCGCGCGCCGATCAGGAGGTCTGATGATGAAAGCTTACAGGGTAGGTTTACTGGTCATCGGCGCGCTGCTGGTGGCTTGTGTGATGGGGGCCGCCGGCAACGCCGACGGCGAGAAAATGCAGAAAGCCGTCGTGCGCTTTGACGAGCCGGTCAAGCTGCTTGATGTCATCTTGAAGGGCGAATATGTCATCGTTCACGACGATGAGCGCATGGCGAAAGGCGAAGCTTGCACCTACGTCTACACTCACGACAACGGCCAGCAGGGCAAGCTGGTTACGTCGTTCCATTGCATCCCGGTCGAGCGTCAGGCGACGGATCACTTCACGGTGCTGATTGGCGGATATGATCCCGCGACGCGGTTGCCGGAATTGCTTGAGTACCGATTCGCTGGCAGCAGCGAAGGTCATAAAGTGCCGCGTCCAGCCGCTGTTCATCCGTAGTGAGCAGTAGCCTGACTCGCTGAGACGCGCAAAGGAGGTGTGTCATGCCGATCGCCGCTTATCTAATCATTGCTATCGCTGCCGTGGCGATTCTCTATTTCGTCGCGCCGCTGGCCGTCAGAACCTTCATGCGTTATCGCGGCAAGCGGCTGATCACCTGCCCGGAGACCCGCCAGCCTGCCGGCGTTGATGTGGACGTGAAGCGCGCCACCTTGAGCGCCCTGACCGGGTCGCCCGATCTGCGACTGAAGAGCTGCTCGCGCTGGCCCGAACGCCAGGACTGCGGCCAGGAATGCTTACTGCAAATCGAGCTGTCGCCGGAAGACTGCAAGGTGCAGCACATCTTGACGCGCTGGTATGAGGATCGGTTCTGCGTCGGCTGCGGCAAAGCGTTTGGCGAAATTCATCTCTACGATCACAAGCCCGCGTTGCTGATGCCGGATGGCCGCACCGTCGAGTGGCGCGAGCTGCCCGTTGAGCAGATCCCGGCGGCGCTGGAGACGGCCAAGCCGATCTGCTGGGATTGTCACATCCTGAGGACGTTGGTGCGCGAGCATGGCGATCTGGTCGTCACGCGGCCCGCACGTGACTTGCACATTGCTGGCAAGTAGGAGGAAGGCATGAAACGGAGACTATTGACGATTGCAAGTATGCTTGCCGTCGCCACGTTGTTTGTGTGGGCGATGCCTGGGTCAACCGCGATGGCGCAGAAATCGCAGGCCGCGCCGTCGGGCTATGCGGCGAAGGGCAAGAAATTATTCACGCAGTACTGCGCCAGTTGTCACGGCACGGATGGCCGCGGGCAGGGGCCTGTGGCGATGGCGCTCAAAGGCACGCCGCCCGACCTGACGATGCTGCAAGCGCCGGGCGAGAAGTTCCCGTTCTATCAAGTGCAGACCAAGATCGATGGCGAAAAGGTCACTACCGCGCATGGCACGAGCCGAATGCCGGTCTGGGGCACGGTCTTGCGCCGCACTCAGGGCGAGTTGCAGAAAGAAGCCGAAATCTATGCGCTCGTCCGTTACATCGCCGCCATTCAACAGCATCCGAATTAGCTCGCGCGGCGCGACCGCATAAACGAACCGCATAAACGAAGAGCGCCGCCGCTTCACAGGAAGCGGCGGCGCTCTTCGTTTATCTGCGGCGTTCGGAGCGCCGGCTAGTGAGGAGTTAATCTGCTGTCGTAGAGCGCGCTGACGGAGCATCGCCACGCTGATCCATCGGCACGTAATTGCGCTCGTCATAGCCGAGATAGATTTGCCGCGGGCGGGCGATCTTCTGCTCGGAGTCGAGCAGCATCTCTTCCCACTGCGCCAGCCAGCCGGCAGTGCGCGGAATCGCGAACAGCACCGGGAACATGTCAACCGGGAAGCCCATCGCCTGGTAGATGATCCCCGAATAGAAATCAACGTTCGGGTAGAGCTTGCGGCTGACGAAGTAGTCATCTTCCAGGGCGATGCGCTCAAGCTCCAGGGCGATGTCGATGACCGGGTTCTTGCCCGTCACCTCGAAGACCTCGTGTGCGATCTGCTTGATGATCTTGGCGCGCGGGTCGTAGTTCTTGTAGACGCGGTGGCCAAAGCCCATCAGTCGCCCCTCGCCGTCCTTGACGCGGTTGATGTAATCGCCGACCTTGTCCTTCGAGCCGATCTCGCCGAGCATCTTCAGCACCGCTTCATTGGCGCCGCCGTGCAGCGGGCCGTAGAGCGCCGCGGCGGCACCGGCGACCGCCGAGAACGGATCAACGTGCGAGCTGCCGATGCTGCGCATGGCGTTGGTCGAGCAGTTCTGCTCGTGATCGACGTGCAGGATGAACAGCACATCGAGGGCGCGCTCCAGCGTCGGCTCCGGCTGATACTTCACTTCCGTCATCTTGAACATCATGTTGAGGAAGTTGCCGGTGTAGCTGAGATCGTTGTCCGGGTAGTTGTACGGCATGCCGATGCTGTGACGGTAGGCGAAAGCGGCCAGCGTCGGCATCTTGGCCAGCAGCCGATAAATCTGCTTGCGGCGCGCCTCGGCGTCAAAGATGTTCTTAGCATCTTTGTAGAAGGTCGAGAGCGCCCCGACCGTGCTGACCAGCATACCCATCGGGTGTGCGTCGTAGTGGAAGCCGTCAATGAAGGTCTTGATGTTCTCGTGGATGAAGGTGTGGTGCGTGATGTTCCACGAGAAGTCCTGCAACTCTGCGGCGGTCGGCAGCTCGCCGTGCAGTGTCAGGTAAGCGACTTCGAGAAAGTTGCTGCGCTCGGCGAGCTGTTCGATGGGATAGCCGCGATAGCGCAGGATACCAAGATCGCCGTCAATGAAGGTGATGCGACTCTTGCACGACGCCGTGTTCATGAAAGCGGGATCGTAAGTCATCAGGCCGAAGTCGGCGTCGGCGACTTTGATCTTGCGCAAGTCCATCGCCCTGATGGTGCCGTCGCTGATCGGCACTTCGTATTGCTTGCCCGTGCGATTGTCAGTGATCGTCAGGCTTTCTTTGTCCATACCTGCTCCTTTCGGACTGGATGAAGACGGGCCGGACAGCGTCCCTGTGAAGGTCGCCGCCAGCGGCCAACGGTTTATAAATCGCTGCTATTTGGATGATAGCAGAGAGATGAAAGAAGGGGCTAGGGACTGGGGACTAGGGACTAGCGACCGGAGGTTGTCTCTAGCCCCTAGTCCCTAGCCCCTAGCCCCTAGCCCCTTCTTTTGTACGGCACATACTGCGGCCTCCACATCTTCTGTTCGATGCGGGTTTCGATGTCGTCGCGCGAGGTCGCAACTGCGAGTCCCGAGCGCTGCGCTTCGAGGGCGACGGCCAGGGCGACGCGGCGCGACACCTTGCGGACTTCTTCGAGCGCCGGGAAGAGCGCCGCCGTCTCGTCGTGCAGCGCCGGCGAAAATTCGGCCAACGCGCGGGCCGCCGCGACGAACATCTCGTCGGTGACGCGCGGCGCGCCTGACGCAATGATTCCGAGCCCGACGCCGGGGAAGATAAAGGCGTTGTTGCACTGGCCGATATGAATCATGCGCTTATCGAAGACGACCGCCGGGAAGGGGCTGCCGGTTGCCACCAGCGCCCGCCCATCCGTCCAATCAATCAGGTCAATGGGCACCGCCTCGCTCTTCGAGGTCGGGTTCGACAGCGGAAAGATGATGGGCCGCTCGACGTGCTCGGCCATTTCAATGATGATCTCTTTGCTGAATGCGCCCGTCTGCGCCGAGGTGCCGATTAGCACTGTCGGGCGGACGTTGCGCACCGCGTCGGCGAAGCTGATCTGATTGGGGTTGTCGAGCTGCCAGCCGGCGATGCGCTCGGCAGGCTGCGCGTATTTCGCCTTTGCCGGTTCGAGGCCGTTGCGGTTGGCGACCACCAGGCCATAACTATCCACATGAAAGATGCGCGACTTGGCTTCGGCTTCCGAGAGTCCTTCGCTCATCATCCCCGACAGGATGTGATCGCTGATGCCGTGCGCCGACGAGCCGGCGCCAAGCATCACGACGCGCTGCCGGCTGATCTTCGTGCCGGTGACTTCGCTCGCTGCCAGCAGCCCGGCCAGCGCCACTGCGCCCGTTCCCTGAATGTCATCATTGAAGGTGCAGAGCTGATCGCGGTAGCGCTCAAGCAATCGCGCCGCGTTGTTCTTCGAGAAGTCTTCCCATTGCAGCAGCACATTGGGGAAGCGGCGCTTTACGGCTTGCACGAACAGCTCGATGAACTCGTCATACTGCTCGCCGCGAACGCGCTCGTGCCGCCAGCCGAGATAGAGCGGGTCGTCGAGCAGCTCGCGGTTATTCGTGCCGCAGTCGAGCATGATGGGTAATTGCGAGGCCGGGTGAATGCCGGCGCAGAGCGTGTAAAGCGACAGTTTGCCGACGGGGATGCCCATGCCGCCGGCGCCGAGGTCGCCCAGACCCAGAATGCGCTCGCCATCAGTGACGACGATCACCTGGGGAATCGGGTTGGGAGCGTTGGCGAGGATGGCGTCAATCTCGTGGCGCTGCGGGTACGAGATGAACAGGCCGCGCGGGCGGCGATAGATGCGGCTGTACTGCTGGCAGCCCTGGCCGACGACCGGTGTGTAGATGATCGGCGTCATCTCGGTTATGTGCGCTTGCAACAGCCGGTAGAAGAGGGTTTCATTGCGATCCTGCAAACTGATCAGGAAGATGTAACGTTCGATATCGTTGGCTTTGTCTCGGAAGTTGCCATAGGTGCGTTCGAGCTGCTCTTCGACGCTCGCCGGATGCGGCGGCAGCAGGCCGAGCAGGCCAAGCTCGCGGCGCTCGTTTTCCGGGAAGGCGGTGCCTTTGTTGAGCAGCGGATTATCGAGCAAGGCATGGCCGGTCAGCGGGATTTCGAGGGCTTGTTCCGAGTCGTTTTCATTTCGTCTGGTCATGGGTGCAATCATATACAGCTCGCTTTCGGCCTGCAATTTATGCGGGCGAAAAAGGCCGGCGGCAAGGCGCCTGGCAGTTTGATTGATGCATCACAGGGACAAAGCCTTCGCTTAGCCGCCCGCCGCCAGAGCCGATTCTGCGCCTGTCGCCGGGCCGCGGCTAGTGCGCCCGTCACAGCGCGCCGTGATGGCGGTCACCCTGTGGCCGAGGCATCACGGTGGCTGCCGGTAAGAAACAAAAAGCGCTGTAGCGCATACAAAATCAGCGGCGCTTTGGTGTCGCCGGCTGGTGCGATGACAACCGCTCGCAAGAGAAATTGATTTCACCTTTTGCAGCAGACAGATTAGACTAGAGCGGCTCACAAGTCCGCTCAACCACGTTTGGCGCCTGCGGCCCAGGCACGCGGCGCCACCCACAAAGAAGGGAGAAGCCGATGGCAACTTACCGCATCGTCGTGCTCGGAGACTCGGTCAACTGGGGACAAGGGCTAGAGACGGAAGAGAAATTCTATTCAATGGTGCAGGCGTCGATTCCCGACGCCGAAAGCGTTTTGCTGGCGCACTCGGGCGCTACCATCGGTGTAGGCACCCCGCCGACCGAAGCGCAGGTTGACGGCGAAGTGCCGACCGCTTACCCGACCATCCTGCAACAGTGCGACGCCTTCAACGACGCGCCTGAAACCGTTGATCTGGTCCTCGTCAATGGCGGCATCAATGACATTAATATTCGTTTCATTATCAACCCGCTCACCGACAGCGCGCATCTCAAGGATAGCACGCGGCTGCACTGCTTCCAGGGGATGAAGACGCTGCTTGAAAACGTCGCCGCCAAATTCAGTAAGCCGAGCGCCCGGATCATCGTGACCAGTTACTATCCGATTCTCAGTCACCAGACGCATGTGCCGCTGATCGAGGCGTTCCTGGCGATGCAGGGCCTCGCCCTGCCGCCTTTCCTGGATCTTCTCGATGGCCTGGTGTTTGCCAAGATCATTGCCAACTGCGAGCAGTTTTATACGCAGTCGAACCACTTCCTGCAACGCGCCATCAATCAGGTGAATGCAGCCGTAGGCGGCATACCGCGCATCTTCTTTGCGCAGCCGCCGTTCGGGCCAGAAAACGCCGCGCTCGCGCCGCAGGCCTGGCTCTGGGGCGTGAACCCCGATCTGTCGCCGCAAGACCCCGTGCAGGCGGCTCGCCACATCGCCTGCGACGCCTTCGAAACCGACATCATTCGCCGCCAGACTTGCTATCGCGCCTCTGCCGGGCACCCCAACATTCAGGGAGCGCAGCAATACGCGCTGGCCATCCTGGCGCTGCTGTCGTGAGCCGAGGGCGCAAAGCGGCTGAGTAAATCCTCGCAACCTTCTGCGAAAAAAAACGCAAACCCTCCAACCCGGTGTGCCGGGCTGTTTAATGCCGCGCCGCCTGTGCGGCGCCCATCGCGCGGCTAATTGCCCAAGAAAAAGCAGCTTCCTGCCGTCCTTCAGCCATCTGAGCCGTCTTGTGCGCGCCATTACAGGTTTGTGAACGCCAGTTGCCCTTGAAAGCCGCGTGATGGGTCAGCCTTACCGCGGACTCGATCAACGAAGCTAAAACAACCAGCGGCCCATTGTTTCAAGGACAGAGGTTAATTATGGCGACCACCAAGACACATATGCCCACGCCCCGCCCCGAGCCTGCGCCGAAGACCCAGCCCACGGCGCCCGCTTCGGCTTCAATCATTGACCGCAGCTTGCGGCTGTTAAGCTCGGTGCGTTTCGGCATCATCATGCTGATGCTGCTGCTCATCTGCTGCATAATCGGTATGCTCGTCATGCAACAGAATGTCGAAGGCTTTCGCGTTTATTCTGCCAAGCTGACCCCGGCGACGCGCAATCTTTATGAATCGCTCGGCTTCTTCAATATCTATCATTCGTGGTACTTCACGTTGCTTTTGGCCATCACCGGCTTGAATATCATTCTTGCCTCGGTGGATCGTTTCCCGGCGGCATGGGCCTATGTCAGCAGGCCGAAGCGTCTCGCCTCGCCGCGCTTCATTCGGGCGCAGGCGTTCCATCAAACCACCAGCCAGCCGGGCGAAGCCGCGCCCATCGCCGAGCGCATCGCCTCAGTCTGGCGCGGGTCAGGGCTGCGCGCCCGCATTACGCAAGAAAACGGCCAGTTGACGGTCTTTGCCCAGCGCAATGTCTGGAATCGCTTTGGCGCATACGTCGTTCACGTTGCGCTGCTGCTGATCTTTATCGGCGGCTTCCTGACCAGTCGTTACGGCGTCGGCGGACAGATGGAACTGGTGCCCGGCAAATCAAGCAACGCCTTCATGGTCTTCGATTCGAGCGCGATATCCAGCGAGCAACCGAAGCGCGCGCAGATGCCGTTTACGGTCGAATGCACAGACCTGCAACAAGCGTTGATCCGCCCCGAAGGCAATCTCGACGTGATGAACACCATAGACTGGCTGAGCTATGTCAAGATCACCGACAACGGCAAGGAGACGGCGGCGCTCGTCCACCTGAATGCGCCGGTAGATTACCGCGGCTACCGTTTCTTCCAGTCGTCGTTCGTGCCGTCAGGCTATGCGCGCCAGATCACCCTTGTCTTCACGCCGAAGACGGGCGGCGCGGCGCGCGAAGTGACCGTCGCGCGCGACGGCTATGCAAATGTCGAAGGCATTGGCCGCGTCAGCTACGAAGATTTTTATCCCGATTTCACTATCGAATCGGGGCGGCCCGACACTGCCTCGGGTGATTACAACAACCCGGCGGTGAAGGTGCGCGTCGAGCGCGCTGACGGCAAGAGCGAAGTCGCCATCGCGCAGACGGCGCAGGCGCGCCGCCTGTCGGCGGAAAAGCCCGACGATCTGACCGCCGCGACCGACGAGCTGGCCCTGGTCGCCGGCAACCGCGTCACCTTGAAGAGCTTTGAAAAGGTCTCGCAGGCGCACACCCTGACGGTGCAGTACGACCCGGGGCGCATACCTGTCTATCTCGGATTTGGGCTGCTCACTTTGGCTCTTAGTATGGTATTCTTTTATTCTCATCAAAGAGTGTGGGCCGTCGTAGAGCCTGACGGCAACCACACAACCATATATTTCGGCGGCAATACGAATCGGAATCGGCCCGCCTTCGAGGCCCGTTTCAATTCGCTTGTCGAGTCAGTCGTTGGAGGAAACGCAAAATGAGTCAAGCGATCAAGCCCACTAAGCCCATGGGCGGCGACCTTGAATTGAGCTTCGGCGGCAAGCTCGCGGGGATGGTGCCGGTGATTGCGCCGATGCTGCTGGCCCTCGCTTTCATCCTGTCCCGCCTCTACATCGGCCCGAAAGGGCTGCTGTACGAAGGCGCGATGACCATGCTGGCGCTCATCTGTTATATCAGCGCGGCAGTGATTCTAGTGACCAACCTGTTTGTGCGCGAGAGCGTCTTGCGCAAGCTCGGCCTCTGGGCAACGGCGCTCGGCGTCGCCTTCAACTTTGCCGGCTGGATGATGCGCTGGATCGAAGCCGGCGACGCCGAAGGCTGGAAATCGGGCATCAACGGCATCTGGCGCTATTTCCCGCTCGATAATCTCTATCCGCTAACGCTCGGCTTCTGCTTCGGCGGCGCGATAACGACGCTGATCATCATTCGCAAAGAGAAGTACCAGCACATCGGCGCGCTTTCCATGCCGATTGTCACAGTCATCCTGACGATGGCCATGATGCTCGGCAACGCCATCTCGACGCTGCCGCCGATCCTCGATAGCTACTGGCGACCGATTCACGTTTCGATTGCCACCATCGCTTACGGCGTCTGCCTGGTAAGCTTTGGCCTGGCCGTCGCCTACCTGCTCAGGGACGGCGTGCGCACGGAAGCGCTGGCCATCGCTACGGCACTTTACGGCGTGCTTGGAGTTTATGTCTGGGTCGGCCATTCGCAGGTGCCGTTGAGCATGGAATATGGCGTGTCGATGATGATGGGTCGCTCGACTTTCCCTGTGCGTGCGACCTTGCCCGGCGTCGGCCCTTTGATGGAGCTGGTATTTATTTCCATCGGCCTGGCGCTGGCGCTGTTCGTCATTGACTGGTTCCGCCGCGACGCCAAAGTCAATCGCCTGGCGTGGCGGCTGTTTGGCGTTGCTGCGGGTCTGCAAGCCCTGATGCTCGGCGTGCTCTTTTATCAACTGAAGAACATCAATAATCTCGCCGCGCATGTGCCGGCGAGCGCCCTGCCGAAGTTCGGCGAGTGGCTGGCGACGCAAAACAACGTGGCGATTCCGCCGGCGCAGTACGCCACGGTGGCGCAGAGTTTCTTGCAGGAGCGCTCCGCGGATTTCACCATCAGTGCGCAATCGAATCCGGTCGAGATCGGCGGCTTGATCGGCCTGTTCGTGGCGCTGGTATTGGTAGCGCTCTTCGCCTGGAAGCGCGAGCGTGTGGTTTCGGCCTTGCCGCAGTTGGCGCAGATTGATGGGCTGTTATATCGCACGGTCGGCGTCGCCTTCCCGCTGCTGTCGCTGTTGCTGATCACCGGCGCGGTCTGGGCCAATGAGTCGTGGGGGCGTTACTGGGGATGGGATTCGAAAGAGGTCGGTGCGCTGGTGGCGTGGATGGCTTATGCGGGTTTCCTGCACACGCGCATCGCGCACGGCTGGCGCGGGCGGCGCAGCGCCTACTTCGCGCTGCTCGGTTTTGCGCTGGTCATCTTCACCTGGCTGGGCGTGAGCTTCTTACTACCGGGCCTGCATTCTTACGCCGAGCCCATGAGCTAGCGCCGCGAAGAGAGACGCGGGGACACGGCGACGCGGCGACGCGGCGAGGGAAGGAGACAGAGGCTAACCGCTTGTCTTTCTTTCCCCGCGTCGCCGCGTCGTTTTTTTTGGCAATCGCGGCCTACCTGCCTGGGTGTTTCTCCACATGAGCTTGCGGAAATTCTCGCACGCTCAGGGACATGAAAACGCTGAAAGCGGCGTTCGGTCTGCCGGCCTCCTACCACCTTCTTCCAACTTAAACTGCATCGCTAAAGGCTAACCCCGCTGACACCGGCGTCGGTGACGAATTCTTCAACGCTCCCGCTAAAGTTGTGAACAGGAATTGCGATAGGTCGGGCTGGATGGTTGTATAAGCGGCTTTCAGGTTGTGACGGCTATCACAGGCGCTTGTGACAGCGCGCATCGCAGAGACCGCACCAAAGAATTACATTGGTTGGCGAAGAGAAGGAGGGGAGTGAATGGATCCCTTAAAGCACATCAAAATACTCGTCATCGCCGGTTGCCTGGCGCTGGGGCTCGTGCTTGTGACCGTTAGCTCGCTGTCCGTGAGAACAGAGGCGAGCGACAAGAGCGCCCCCGCCGTGACCGCTGCGAATACCGCTCAATCAGATTTTGTCGGCAGCGAAACCTGCCAGACCTGTCACGAGGACCAATTCAACAGCTTTCAGAAGACCAGGCATGCCGGGCTGGCGCACGCCGGCTGGAAGGCCGAAAAGCAGGGTTGCGAATCCTGCCACGGCCCCGGCAAGGCACACGTTGACGGCGGCGGCGACAAGACCAAGATTCGCATCTTCGAGGGTGAAACCCCGAAGCAAAAATCCGAAGCTTGCCTGAATTGCCACGCCGGCAAAGAAGAGCACAACAACTTTCGCCGCGGCGAGCACTGGCGCAATGACATCGGCTGTGTGGATTGCCACTCGCCGCACGTCACCTCGAAAGACGCCGAGCGCCTGGTCGGCCCGGCGGTCGGACGCCACGATGTCGCTTCGTCAATTGTGCCGATCAGCCCATTTGGCGAGCGCAGCAGTCGCGTCGAGCCAGAGAAGATGCTGGTACGCAACGAGCCGCAGCTCTGCCTGACCTGCCACAACGAGATGAAGGCGCAGTTCACGCAGCCCTTCCATCACCGCGTCCTGGAAGGCACGATGAAGTGCGGCGATTGCCACAACCCGCACGGCGGCTTCGAGCAGAAACAGGCCAAGCTCGCCGTCGGCGTTGACGCCGCCTGCATCAAGTGTCACGCCGACAAGCAAGGGCCATTCGTCTACGAGCACGCGCCGGCGAAGATCGAAGGCTGCACCATGTGTCACAGTCCGCACGGCTCGGCCAACGCCAAGATGTTGACGCGCAGCAACACGGCGCAACTCTGCCTGGAATGCCACAGCAATCTGCAAACGCCTGGGGCGCCAAGTACGCCGTCATTCCACAATATTTCGACGGCGCGCTTCCAAAGCTGCACGACCTGTCACGCAAAGATTCACGGCTCGAACACGCACCCGTTCTTTTTCCGATAAGGGCACAGGGGAGATGGAGGAATGACCATGAAAAACAGACTTGGATTCACACTGCTTTTCCTGCTGGGGTTCGTGCTCGGCCTGGTCTTGATGGCCAACGACGCACGCGCTCAGGAACCTGCGCCCGCCGATAAGACGACAGCGAAGCCCGCCGCCACGGACAACGCCAACAATGGCCCGTGGACGGTGGTGTCGAGCATCGAGCTTGGCGTGCGCGGCCTCGCGATCCACGGCGACGCCGACAAATACCGCAGCGACTTGAACTATCAGCCCGGCTTCCGCGTCTTCGACGCCGAGCTGCTGATGAAGTCGAACCACAATGACGGGCCGCTGTTTGACACGCTGATGGTCAACTCGTTCGGCTGGGCCAAAGACCCGAACCGTTACCTGCGGGTTGATGTCGCAAAGTCGAGTGCCTATCACTTTGACGCCAATTATCGCCGGTTCGATTACTTCAACAGCCTGCGCAACTACGCGCTCAACCAGCACATCTCGAACACCGAGTATCGCCAGGGCGACTTTAACCTGACGCTGCTGCCGGCCAACCCGCACTTCCGTGTGAACCTCGGCTACTCGCTCGACCGCAACAGCGGCCCGGCGGTTCACACCTACGACTACCAGCGCGACGAGTACCCGGTGCTGGCGCCATCGCGCTACGGCGCCGACGATTACCGCGCCGGCTTCGACGCCCGTTTGTGGAAGGTTGACGTGTCGTTTATGCAGGGCTGGCGCTTCTTCAAAGATGACACCACCTATCTGACTGACCAGTTCCAGATCGGCAACAACCCGACCAACACGTCGGTGCTCAGTTCCTACAGGCGCGACCAGCCGACGCGCGGCGACACGCCCTACACGCGGCTGAGCCTGCACACCTATCTGGCCAACCGGCTCGACATCACCGGGCGCTTGATCTATGCCAACACGACGAGCAAGTTCACCATGCTCGAAACCGCCACAGGAGTTGATGGCTCAGGACAAAAAATCAAGTCGGACACCTTCACGGCGCTCGGCTCGACGCACCGCCCAGACCTGATGGGCGATGTCGGCGTGACCTTCCGTTTAACCGATCGCATTCGTATATCCGACACCTTCCGCGCCAACAACTTCCGCATCGATGGCGGCAACGAGGTGGCGGAGGCACTGTTTAGGACGCGCATTCTTCAAGGCAACGAAGTGCCGGTGCTGCCGCTCATCACCGACGCCGCGGCGCTGCGGACGATCAACTATCGTCGCTATCTCAACCTCCTGGAAGGCGATATCGAGATTCATCCGCGCTTCACCTTGCACCTCGGCTACCGCTTCACGGATCGCCGCGTCGAACAGCGCGCCCAGGGCGTCAACCTGATTACGGGAGTCGAGCCCGAGCCGGAAACCGATCTGTTCACCAACTCGACGAACACCTTTATCCTCGGCTTCCGCGCCAAGCCATTGAAAGTCTGGTCGCTCTACTTCGACATGGAGCACGGCGAGACCGACAACGTGTTTACGCGGACGGCGAGCTACGACTACACCAACTTCCGTCTGCGCAGCATCCTGCGCCCGACCAAGACGATGGCCATCAACACGTCGCTGGTGACCAAAGACAACACCAACCCGACGGTGGCGATTGATGGGCGTGACTTTGGCGCCGATGTGAATGTCCGAAACTTCACGACCTCGTTCGACTGGGCGCCGGACAACCGCTTCTTTCTCAATACCGGCTACACCTACCAGCACGTGACGAGCGAAGCCCAGGTCATTTACTTCCTGGCGAACAGTCTGAAGGTCAACGGTACCAGCCGCTACTTTCTGAAGGACAGCTTTGCCTTCGTCACCGCCTACTATCAGGTGCATTCGCGCTTGCGGCTCTATGGCGGCTATCGCTTCCACCGCGACCCGGGACAGGAAGACCGGCTCAGCTCGCCGACCACCGGACTGCTGATCGCGTCGTACCCGTACCAGTTCACCTCGCCCGAAGTGAAAGCTTTGGTGAAGCTGCACGAGCGGTTGGATTGGATCGTCGGTTATCAGTACTTCGACTTCAAAGAGAAGTTCGTCAACAATCAGTTTTACCAGGCGCACCTGCCGTACACGTCGCTCAGGTTCTACTTCGGGCGGCGCGAGTAGTCGGGGTTTGGTAAGGCTGATTACAGCAGCGGTTCATTGACAACCGAATAGCTGGTGGGCAAGCAACCAACATCCGCAGGGCACCGGCCCTGCGGCACTACAAGTAAGCGACCGCGCGGCGGTTCGGAGTCCGCAACGCTCCCGACCGCCGCCGGGCGCTTTCATCATTCACCGTTTCGCAAGCGACCCGCACGGGTCATCCCATGCAGAAAGACAAACATCATCCCCTGTGGGGGAGATAAAAAACGACCAGCGTGTCAGAGCGCAACCACTGGCCACTCCTACGGGGGCATCATACCTAATCTGGAGATGGCAATTATGTCCAAGAACTTCATGCAGCTCGTAACCCGAGCCTTCATCCTCGTCGGCCTCCTGGCTCTTACTCAGGCAGTTCAAGCGCAAAACCCGACCCCTTCAGCCTACAACCGGCCCGATTATAATTACAGCGAGTCGTCCAGTTGTGTGAACTGTCACTTCGTGCGCGGCGCGGCGGGCGCCGACCACAACCTCGAAGCCGTCGGCATCATGTACAACGATACGACGAAGAACTTCTACCTGACTGGCGGCGGCTGGCGATCATCGCAGCACGCCCAGTCGAATTACAAATCAACGCAGAACACCAACTGCGCCAAGTGCCATTCGCCGCTTCAGGCGACTGCCGAAGCGGCCTTCTCGCCCGGCGACTCGGAACCCATCGCGGACGGCAAGGTTGAAGGCGTCACCTGCGCCGCCTGCCACCCGAGCCACACAGCAGCCGTTACGCTGGGCCGCCGTCTCGGCGTCTACAAGCTCGGCATGGACCGGAACGCCGCCGAAGCTTATGACGTGGTTCACGAGGGTGACGAAGACCGCTTGTGCCTGACCTGCCATGAGAAGCGTCATAACGAAGGCAACCCGGTCTTCGACATCATGTATGTTGCCGGCGTCCGTTGTATTGATTGTCACATGGCGGTCTACGGCCCGATGCAGGCGAACCCGGCGATTGAGAAGCGCTTCCATGACTTCAAAGTCGCCAAGAACCTGCCCTACTCCTGCGGCGTGCAGGGCGCGGTGGTTAGCTGCCACCCCGGCTTCAGCCCCGAATCCACGGCGGCCTTCATTCCCTATATGAAAGACCAGCACCGCGAGATGTGGGTCAAGAATTCGAGCACCAAGAAGCTCAACAACGCCGTGCAGTACATGAAGCTCTGGCGGCAGCTTGAAGAGCAGGTGAAGAAGTAAGTCCGCCGGCGCTTCCTCATCGCCGTGCATCGAGTCGAAAGGCATGTGCCATCGCCTTCGGTAGGGTGAATCATAACGCGAAGGAGGTGATGAGAGGACGACGCGGCGACGGAGATTTGGGAAGAGGGTAGTGTTGGTATAGTGTTT
>JBJMGU010000140.1:0-7685 GCA_045807765.1 Blastocatellia bacterium | reverse complement strand
CGCAGTTCACCCTATGACTGACTTCGCCCCCAGCGTCGTCGCCGGCACGACTTTGCGCACTTACCGTCTGGCGGTTGCGGCCACAGGCGAGTTCACCCAGCAATACGGCGGCGGCAGCGTCACGCAGACGCAAACGGCCATTGCGCAGAACGTCAACCTGATTAATGCCATCTACCAGAAAGAGCTTTCCATTCGCTTCACGCTGATCGATAACACTTCGATCATCTTCACCGACCCGAACACAGACGGCTATACCAACAGCAACCCCGGCACAATGCTCACAGAGAACCAGACGAAGCTCGACGCGGTGATCGGCTCGGCCAATTACGACATCGGCCATGTCTATGGCGCAATCACCGGTTTGCCTGCCGGGTCGCGCTCGTTTTCGGGGATCGCCTTTATCGGCGTGGCCTGTACAGCGGGCCAGAAAGGCAAAGGCGCGTCAACGATGGGCGGCGGCTCGACCACCGACACTATCTTTGTGACCGGTATTACGCACGAGTTCGGCCATGAGCTAGGTGCGTCACACACCTTTAACACCAACTCCAGCCCTTGTGGGCCGCAGCGCAGCGCCCAGAGCGCCTGGGAGCCGGGCGGCGGCTCGACGTTGATGGCCTACAGCATCTGCGGAGCCGAGAATCTGCAACCGTCAACCGACCAGTACTTTCACACCGGCAGTCTTGAGCAGATCATCAGCTATGTGACGTCGGGCGGCACCTGCGCGGCGCAAAGCTCGACTGGCAATCACCCGCCGCTGGTCGAGGCCGGGCCGAACTATACGATCCCGTCGCGCACGCCATTCGCTTTGACGGCGATGGGCAGCGACCCGGACGGCGACCCTTTGACTTATGCCTGGGAAGAATATGATCTTGGCACCGCTTCGCCACCCAACACCGACGATGGCAGCCGCCCGATCTTCAGGTCATACCCGCCGGTGACCAGCCCGACGCGGCTCTTTCCGTCGTTGAAGTACATTCTCAATAACGCCAACGACCCGCCGCAGACCTATGTCCTCAACGGCACTACCTACACGACCGGCGAGGCGCTGCCGACAACGAACCGCATCATGAATTTCCGCGTCACGGCGCGCGATAACCGCGCGGCGGGCGGCGGCATCCAGTCCGACGCTATGCAAGTCACCATCATCGCGGCGGCTGGTCCTTTTCAAGTGACTCAGCCGAACACTGCCGTAAGCTGGGCGGGCGGCTCGACGCAAACCGTCACCTGGAATGTCGCCGGCACTACGGCGTCGCCGGTCAACGCCGCGAACGTCCGCGTGCTGCTTTCGACCGATGGCGGTAATACCTTCCCCATCGTTATCCTGCCGAGCACGCCGAATGATGGCTCGGAGCCGATTCGCGTGCCGAATGCGCCGACCGCGCAGGCGCGCGTCAAGATTCAAGCCGTCGGCAATATCTTCTTTGATGTGTCGGACGCCAACTTCACAATCACCGCCGGGACAGGCGGCGTCTTCAGACAACGAACCGACATCGATGGTGATTTAAGGTCAGACATCGGCACCTACAGGGATGGGCTGTGGAACTTTTTGCAATCGTCGCAGGGCTACAGCACCAATAGCCCGCTCTTCTTCAGTTGGGGCGGCGCGGGCAAGCAACCCATCATTGCTGATTTCGACGGCGATGGCCGCGCTGACATCGGCTACATCGAGCCGCCCGCCGGCGGTCAGAGCGCGACTTACGCCATCTTGCTGTCGAGCCGCAACTACAGCTTCGCCAGCGCCCAGCCGTTGTTCGTGCCGGCGGGTTTCCCCTCGTTAGGCGACACGCCCGTAGTGGGTGACTTCGACGGCGACGGCAAGTATGATCCGGGCATCTGGCGCGAGTCGCAGGGCGTATGGATCATACCGAAGTCGTCATCGAACTACACGCAGTTCATCTTCTTGCAGTGGGGCCAATCGGGTGACGTGCCTGTCGTCGGCGATTTTGACGGCGATCATCTCTCCGACATCGGCTACTATCGCAATGGCGTGTGGGGCATTCTGCAATCGTCGCAAGGCTACAGCACGAACAGCCCGCTCTTCTTCAGTTGGGGCGGCGTGGGGCTTGCGCCCATCGTTGCGGACTTTGACGGCGACGGCAAGAGCGATCTGGCTTACGTGGTGCCGCCCGCCAGCAATCAGAGCGCCGTCTATTCCATCCTCAAGTCGAGCGCCAACTATAGCACCGGCCAGCCGTTGTTTGTGCCGGCGGGCTTCCCCTCTTTGGGAGACACCCCCGTCGTCGGCGACTACGATGGCGATGGCAAGGCTGACCCCGGCATCTGGCGCTCGTCGCAAGCCGTGTGGATCATACCGAAGTCGTCGTCGAACTACACGCAGTTTATCATCGTTCAGTGGGGCCAGACCGGCGACATCCCGCTGCCGCGCGTCTTGGCGCAGAACTGAAGCAAAAGGCGACTGATGAGAAGATCATCAGCCGCCCGCACGATGAATCGAAGCGATGGCGTTAATTCGCCTTCAAGCGGTGCCGGGTTATTTTGGTGAGTTGCGGAAAGGTCTTGCCGAGGGCGTTGAGCACTGCGGCATCGAGCTTCAACAAAGGCCGTTTGATGATCTCTTCCGGTCGCCCGGCAAAGGTCGTGACGTTCAGATAAGCCGCCTTGCTTGCGGGCTTCAGCGCAAAATAATAATTCGACACACAGAGCCGTGGCGCATCAACGCGCACCTGATTGACCGAGTGCCAGCTTGTGCGGTTGGTCAGCATGACAACCAGCCGATTGAACCGTGAAAGGACGGTGTGCGGTTGGCGAATCTTCTCGTCCCACATCTCAAGATTGCCGCCGTTCTCTAATTGCCAATCCGGCGACACATAAAACAACAGGTTCAACAGGCGATATCGCACCTTGTCGCCGTCGTGCGAATTGTCTATATGCGGGTTGAGGAAATCGCCTTTACCCATCAGCGAAACGCCGGACGCATAAAGCGACGGATCGGCCTCAAGCCCCTCAAGCCCGGTGATCTCGGCGATGGCCTTGATCACCTGCGGGTGCTGAAAGGCGAACAGGCATTCGCCGATGCAGGAGGCGTAGCGATTGACTTCGACGCCCGTGCGCTTGCGCTCGCGCAGCGAAGATTTCAGACTGAGCTGGTCGGGATCGGGAAAGCTGCGGCTGATCTTCATGGCGTCATTTGCCGGCAGCAGGTCATCGATGAAGAAATGCTTAACTGGCTGCGCTTCGCGCCACATCTGCTTCAGGCCGGCGCTCTGCGCCCGGATACGTTCGGCAACATTCTGGCCCATCTCATTGCGGTCCATCTGCTACAACCTCCGCTTGCTTTGATAATTGATCAGCAGGGGGGCAAATCGCTTAGACAATAGTGAACACTGACGGACGGCAAAGGTCAAGATTTTTTTACACCGTCGTTTTTATCTCACCTGTACGCTGTGCGCACGGCCATCGTCGACGATATGAATGACCAGCTCGTCACCCACCTTCATCCAGCCGGCGCCGCGCCCGCCGGCAGTGATCGCCGCCAGGGGTTTGCCGTCGAGCGACACCGATGTGGCTCTCGGAGCCGATTTCACGATCAACGTGATGCCGCGCGCGCCCGCATTATAGCTGCCTTCCGGGGCGCTGAGCTTGATCTGCATTCCTGCGCCCGGCTTCGTGGCGCTCACCTGTGTGCGGCGAAAAGCGCCTCGTTGATAAGCCTGTGTCGTGCCGTCGTCTTCATACACGCTCGCCGTCGCCTCGCCTTTGGCGTCGGGATAAATCGTCAGCGTCAGTGGGTCGAACGGCTTCTCGCCGACGTAGTTCATCTCTGGCCCCATCGGAATCACCGCGCCGGCGCGCACGTACATCGGCACCACATCAATCGGCGCGTCAGCTTGAATCAGCGCGCCGCCCTTGAAGCGCTCGTTTGTCCAATAATCAACCCATTCGCCTTCGGGCAGGTAAACCCGGCGGCTGGTCATATCGGGCTTCATCACCGGCGCGACCAGCAAGTCTGTGCCGATCATGAATTCGTCGTCCAGCGACAGCACATTGGCGTCGTTCTGATAATTCAAGACCAGCGGGCGGAAGATGGGCAGCCCCGTGCGGTGCGCGTCTTCGAGTTGGGTGTAGAGGAACGGCAGCAGCCGGTAGCGCAGCTTCAGGTACTTGCGAATGATGCCTTCGTAAGCTTTGCCGAAGCGCCACGGCTCGTGATCGTAGGTGTCAATCTGCTGGTGATTGCGCAGCATCGGCGCGAGGAATCCCGCCTCGTACCAGCGCGTCAGCAGCTCGGCATTCGTCCGTCCGATGAAGCCGCCGACATCGCCGCCAATGAACGGCACGCCCGACAATCCCATCGTCGTGTACATCGGGATGCTCAACTGCAAAGTCTCCCACGTCGCTGTGTTGTCGCCTGTCCACATCGTCGAATAGCGCTGATAGCCCGCATAACCGGCGCGCGTGATGACATAGGGGCGCAGGTTCGGCTGCAAGCGCAGCAGCCCTTCATAAGTGGCGCGTGCCATCAGCAGCGCGAAGACGTTGCGGTTCTTGCCGTAGAGCGAGCGCTCGCCTTCGTCGTCAAATATCAGGTCGGTCTGCGATTCGCCGGACTTGTCAACGAAGTCCGACGGCTCGTTCATGTCTGTCCAGATGCCGGCGACGCCATTGTCTGTGTAGGCGCGAAACAAATCGCCCCACCAGCGCCGCACGTCTTCGCGGGTGAAGTCCGTGAAGACGGCTTTGCCCGGCCACACCTCGCCGACATACAGGTCGCCATTCTTGCGACGCACGAAGTAATCTTTTGCGACGCCTTGGTTGTAGACGTAGTAGCTCTTGTCCTGCGACGTCAGCTCGGGCGCAACCGCTGCGTCGGTCACACCTTTAGCCGGCGGCTGGTACTTGACGCCGGGATCAACAATGGGAATCACCTTGACGCCCTGCTGTCTGAGCTTGTCGGTGAAAGCTTTCGGGTCGGGATAGCGCGAGGTGTCCCAGGTGAAGATGCGGTAGCCCTGCATGTAATGGATGTCGAGGTATAGCACATCAAGCGGTAAGTCTTCTTCGCGGTAGCGGCGGACGATGTATTCGGCGACCGCTTGCGGGTAATAGCTCCAGCGCGATTGCTGGTGGCCGAGCGCCCACATCGGCGGCATCGGCATGCGGCCCGTCAGGTCTGTGTAGCGGCTGATGATCTTCTGCATCGAAGGGCCGTTGAAGAAGTAATAGTTCATCTCGCCGCCTTCGGCTGACCATGCGATGTATTCCTGCGACGACGCGCCGAAGTCGAAATGCGAGCGGTAGCTGTTGTCGAAGAAGATGCCGTAAGCGCGCCCGTTTTCGAGGCCGATGTAGAAGGGAATCGTTTGATAGATCGGGTCGGTGCCTTCTTTGTAGGCCGGGGTGTCGGAGTTCCAGTTGGTGAACTGACCACGCCGTTTGTCGAGCGGCGCGGCTTTTTCGCCCAGCCCGTAGAAGCGTTCTTCGTAGCCGAGCCGTTTGGCGGCGGCAACCGTGGCGCTTTTCGGGTCATGCATCAGCGGCTTGAAATCGCCGTTGATCAGCTCGTGAGTTTTGCTGTCGCGAAATTCAATGGTAAGCGGCGCGCGGTGGATAACGACTTCAAGTTCGTCTGTGGTAATGATGATCGCAGCCGTTTGCTCGCTGACGTTCCAGCGCGTAGCCTCCCAGCTTGTGCGGGCAATCGCCCACGAATGATCGCGCGCCGGCAGCGGCTTCTTAAACGAAGCGCGCACGCGGACGAGATCAGCCGCCAGCACGCTCACCTGCACCTGCGAGCCATCAGCGCAGTTGATCAACACGCCGTTTGCCGATTTGGAGAAGCTGCCCACCGCGCCGATGGGCTCAAGCCCTGCGAGGTCAATGGCGCTGCCGGTCACGTTGACGAGAAAGAGCAAGCAGAAGCAGGCGAGCAGTCTTTTCATAGCGCCCATCATAATCCTGCGCTGTGAATTTGCAAACGCGATTCGTGGCTCTGCCCGGTGCCGCGCCGCCGCGCTAATAAATGTCCAGGTCGTTAGCCGAAGCAAGCTTGCCGCGATAATGCTCGTGCATCTCTTTGAGCAAACCTTCCTCGGTGTCCTGCTCGCCGCCGAAATACATCTGGTGATAGAGCACGAGCAGAGCGGGCCTCGCCTTTGTCGCCAGCTCGGCCAGCTCTTTTGCAGAGGTGTGAAAGTGCGTGATGTATTGCCGCCAATCCTCGCTGCTCTTGTCGAAGCCTTGCTGCGTATAGACCTCGTGGAGCAGGACATCGCAGCCATTGCAGTTCTCGATGACGCTCGCAGACGGCGCGCAGTCGCCCGATATGACGATCACCCGGTCGGGTGTTTCGAAGCGATAACCGTAGGCTTCGGGCCACGAGCCGTGGCGCACCAGGAACGCTTTGACGGTGACGTTCTGGTCTTTGTAGACGACGCCCGGCTTGATCTCATGCACGTTCACCTTGTAGCCGGTGCGGTTGCCTTTCTCCAACCCGTTGGTGCGGATGTCAATGTCTTCCTTGTAGGCGGCGAGCAGGTGATCGGTCATCGCCTTGATGCCCTTCGGGCCGTAGACTTCGAGCGGCTCTTTTCGGCCCAGCACCCACGGCGAAAGGATGAGGTCGGCATACCCGAGCGTGTGATCCGAATGCAAGTGAGTGGCGAAGGCGACCTTGAGATTTGCAACCGCCAGGGGGGCCACTCCCTTGCGCACGGCGGCGGCAGCGCGCCGCACGACGCCGGGGCCGAAGTCAACCAGGTACGGCGTGTTGTTCACGACGATGGCGACTGCGGGACCGAAGCGATCCGGGTTGGCACTCGGATTGCCCGTGCCGAGCATCACCACCTGCGTGTGCGTCGCGGGCGCGCTCTGCGACTGTGAGCGGCCCGGGGAAGGGAGCAGCGCCGGCAGCAGAATCAGCAGCGTGATGGCGGCGCATTGAAAGGCCCGATTCTGAGATTTCATGAATCACCTCTAGAGAGATTGCCACAAAGGCACCAAGACATCAGGAATCACTATACACTTCGTGTTCCTTTGTGTCTTGGTGCCTTTGTGGCAAGGCTAGACGGATTCGCGACCCGCGCTAGTCGTAATACTCAAGGCCGAGGTGGGTGATCAACTCCTCGCCCTTCAAGTGGCGCAGGGTGTTCTTGAGCTTCATCAACTGAATGAACAGGTCGTGCTCAGGATAAAGCCCCGGCGCAGTCATCGGGCTCTTGAAGTAGAACGACAGCCACTCCTGAATGCCGCGCATGCCGGCGCGATGCGCCAGATCCATGAACAGCGCCAGGTCTAGGACAATTGGCGCGGCCAGAATGGAATCGCGGCAGAGGAAGTCTATCTTGATCTGCATCGGGTAGCCAAGCCAGCCGAAGATGTCTATGTTGTCCCAGCCTTCTTTGTTGTCGCCGCGCGGCGGGTAGTAGTTGATCCGCACGATGTGGCTGAAATCTTTGTAAAGCGTCGGGTAGACATCAGGCTGAAGGATGTATTCAAGCACCGAAAGCTTCGACTCTTCTTTGGTCTTGAATGATTCGGGATCGTCCAGCACTTCGCCGTCGCGGTTGCCGAGGATGTTGGTCGAAAACCAGCCGTGCAGGCCGATCAAGCGCGCTTTGAGCCCCGGCGCAATCATGGTCTTCATCAAGGTCTGACCGGTCTTGAAATCTTTGCCGCAGATCGGCAGGCCGGCGTCCTGCGCCAGCTTCGTCAGCGCCGGCACGTCT
>JBJMGU010000139.1:0-8284 GCA_045807765.1 Blastocatellia bacterium | reverse complement strand
GCAGACGCAGACGACGCCACAAGTCAATCACGCGGTAAGTTATGTGGCGTTGGTCGAGCGCGTCGTGCAGTTGCTCGTCGGCCAACAATCGGTTGATGAAGTGCTTAACGAACTGCATCATCTGTTTCGCAAGAACCCGACGCGAGCCCGACCGGGAAGGCAGTTGGAGCGCAACAAGCAACTGCGCTATGCCTACCGCCTGCGCTTTCACAAGTATGTCAAAAAGCTATTGGCTTAACTTAATGCCATTGCCCTTTCAGGGTCGGGAGATCGTTCGACGCTGACCGGTGGCGTTGCCACCGGCTATTGACGGCATCCCCTTCGGGGATATTTAAAATAGCTGCTCACAAATCCTGAAGCCGCAGTTTGGTATCGGCATTTTTCCATGCCGCATCAAGCTCGGCTTGCACAAAGGCGGCGGCTGACTGCTTGCCCTGCCCTTTCAGGCTTTCCACAAGCCCGAACAGCGCCCGCCCGCTGCGCGGATTTCTTTCCAGCTCGGCGCGAAAGACCGGCTCGGCTGCCGCGTAGTCGCCGCTTAAGAGCAGCGCCCCGCCCAGGGTTTCGCGCGTCGGCAGTTGCCAATCCGCCGGCTCGTCATACTTCAAGGCGTCTTCGGCTTCGACCGCGCGCTTTAATAGATCAATCGCCATCTTCTTGTCGCCCTTGAGCCATGCAATCTTGCCGGCAAGCAATGGCTCGGCAACTTTTAACACTGTCAGCGCGGTGTTGAACCCGTAAGGCGAATCGGCAGGAATCGTCTTTGTCGCCGCAATGAACAGCTTCTGCTCACTTTCGGCGTCACTGGCTTTGCCCGCAGCGACGTAAGCCAGGCCACGCGCAAAGTGCCACATCGCGCCGGTTACCTTCAGCTTCTTGTCGGGCTCAGGCGACGCCAGCAATTCGTCCCACTTGCGAAAGCGCGCCAGCACAATCGTCGGCGTCGGCAAAAAGCTGTCGAGCATCGGCAGCATCACTTCGCCCATCGGCCCTGCCAGATACGGCTTCAAGTGCGCTTCGAGCTGAGCGGCGGCGGCCTCCGCTTCGCGGAAGCGCCCCTGCATGCAGTTGGCGATGGTCAGAAAGTGGAGGTTGTGCGAGTAGTACATCATCGAGTAGACGTTCTGCGCCCCCGCCACCTTGATATAGTCGCGGTCGGCCTCTGCGCCATAGACGTTGGCGCGCGCCGCCGCTTCATAGTTGCCGGTGCGAATGTCGATGTGCGCCGGCATGTGGACGAGGTGACCGGCGGCGGGCGTCAGCACTTTCAAACGTTGCGCACTCGGCAGCGCCCACTCGGGGTGCGGCGATGCTTCGACAGCATGGATGTAGAGATGATTAGCGCCGATGTGATCGGGATTACGTTTCAGAATAGCTTCGAGAACGGCGACCAGCTCAAGCGTGCCTTCGGCGGGCTTGCCGTCGGCGCTCCAATACTGCCACGGCCTGAGCAACATGATGCTCTCGGCATAAAAGGTTCCGGCGTCGGGGTCGTCGGGATAGCGCCGCGCCACTTCACTCATGGCGTTTTTATAATCCAGATTCAGCTTCTTCAAATCAGCCTTCGGGTCGTTCGAGTAGCGCCTGGCCAGGGCTTCGATGTAAGCGCGCTCCGGCTCGCTCACCCTGGCGGCAAGCGGCAAGGCTTTATGAATCGCTTCATACGCCAGCTTCTCGCGAGCCGGGTCTACGTCCATATTGATGTTCGGCCCTAGCGCCAGCGCCACGCCCCAGTAAGCCATAGCGCAGTCGGGGTCGAGTGTGGCGGCCTGCTGAAACGAGCGCACCGCCTCTTCGTGATTGAAGGCATAGACCAGCCGCAAGCCTTGATCGAAGAAACGTTGCGCTTCGGCGTTACGCGTGGTGACCGGGTGGCGCAATTCACCGTAGCCTTCCATCAGCGTCACGGGCCGGGTCGCGCCCTCGTGTTCGGTGTGCTGCGCAATTGCCGGCGTGGATAACAACAGGAGAAAAAGAGCGACCACGATTCGTTTCATCAAAGTCCTCCAATGTATGGTAGAACGATTCTACGAACGCCCTGGGCTAACGGATTGTCTGGTTGTATCAGTGCGCGAACTTGCCGAACCTGGCGCGAAACTCATCCTCTGACAGTTTGGCGGTTTCGGCCAGCTTCTTGAGCCAGGCCGCGTCAGTGAAATCTTTGGGGCCGAGGCGAACCATGTAATCGCGCGCCACCTGATAGCTTTCCGTGTCAACGTCAACGGCGCGACGGCGACCGCGACCCGTCTCGGCATCGATCAGCTCAGCGAACGGCACCGCATGCGCCTCGCCGCCTTGCAGCGTCATCATCGCCCCCGAGCCGCCTTGCTTCAAGTAACTCACCGCCGCATAGCCGAGATCGCGCGCATATTCGGCGTCATAAGGAATGGGCGAGGCGCAGCGCAACTCGTAGCCGATGGTCTTGTCAACAAGCGTCACTTTGAAGCCGCGGCCTTCGAGCCGCGCCTGCACTTCGGTCTTCACCATGTGACCGAGATCGATTTCGGTGACGCGGATGTTGCCCTGCTCGTCACGGTCTACGTCCTGAAGCTCGACGTTCTCTTCGGGGCTCAAGTGCTCGGCCAGGGCTTCGGCCATCAAGACGACGCCGAAGTCGCGCCCCGAAGCGCGGCGTTTGATGATCGCGCCTTCGATAATGTCGCAGATGTCGTCGAGCCTGATCGTCTCTTTGCGGAACTCTTCAGGGATGATCGTGCAGGTGGCGCTGGCGGCTTTGCCGATGGCCAGCGTCAGATGGCCGGTCGGGCGGCCCATGGTCACGCCGAAGTACCAGCGCACAGTGGTGCGCGCGTCTTCCATCAAATTCTTGACCAGCGCCACGCCGACGTGCCGCGCCGTTTCGTGGCCGAGCGTCGGCACAGGCAGCGGCATCCACACGTCGTTATCAATGCTTTTGGGAACCAGCACAACTTTGATCGCGCCGCCGCTCTGCTGTTCGATGGCCACGGCGCTGCGAATCATGTCGTCGCCGCCAATACAGACCAGCGCGTCAATGCCGATCTTGTTGAACGCCGCGATGGCGTTCTCCAGGCTGCGGCGGTCGCGCGTGATGTCTGTGCGCGAAGTGCCGAGCAGCGAGCCGCCGTCGCGGTGAATGCGCGAGACTTCGTCAATCGTCAACTCATGCTGCTCGTCTGTGAAACGCTCGGCTAGCCATTCAAAGCCGTCGTGAAAGCCGATGGGCGTACAGCCGTTATTGATCGCTTCGATGGCAACAGCGGCGATGACGCCGTTAGTGCCCGGCGCTGGCCCGCCGCCTACAATAATACCGATTTTCTTGATTGCCATAATCCGTTTTCAGTTTTTAGTTTAAAGCTATTCAGAGAAGCGGGCGCGCAGCTCGTCGGTCGTCATGCTGGCCGCGAGCGCCAGCTTCTCTAGCCACACCGCGTTCTGAAAGTCCTGTGCCGTCAGCCGGATCATGTATTCGCGGGCGACGCGATAGCCTTCACTTGCCGGATCAACCAGGCGCACGCGCGTCTTGCCGGTCTCCGGCTCGCGAATGTCAGCGAAGCGAAGCGGCACCAGCCGCCCGCCCTGTATGCTGACCATCGCGCCCGAGCCGCCTGCCAGCAAGTAGCGGATGGCGCTATAGCCGAGGTCACGGCAGTAGGCGGCGTCGTAAGGGATCGGGTCGGCGCAGCGCAGCTCGTAGCCGATGTTTTTATTGGTGATCGTCAAACGAATGCCGCGCGCCAGAAAGCGGCTCTGCACTTCAGCCTTGACCATGCGGCCCAGATCAATTTCGGCGAAGCGGATGTGGCCGTGCTCGTCGCGCTCGGCGTCCTGTAAGCCGGATAGCTCTTGCGGATCGAGCTTCTCGATCAAGCCTTCGGCGAGAATAGCGACGCCGTATGGCTGGGTCATCGCCCGGCGCTTGATGATCGAGCCTTCGACGATGTCGCAGATGTCAGCAAACGGCACGCTCTCGCGCGCGAACTCTTCGCCTATGATCGTCAAGGTCGCGCCCGACGCTTTGCCGATGCCGAGCGCAAGATGACCGGCCTTGCGTCCCATCGCGACGACCAGATACCAGCGCTTGGTCGAGCGCGCGTCTTCCATCAGGTTGCGCACCAGCTCGACGCCAACGTGCCGCGCCGTCTGGTAGCCGAAGGTCGGGATATGTGCGGGCAGCGGCAGATCATTGTCAATCGTCTTCGGCACATGGACAGTGTGAATCTGGTGGCCCGACTTTTCGTAGACGTAGCTCGACGACAACGCCGTGTCGTCGCCGCCGATGGTGACCAGGTGCGTGATGCCGGCAGCGGTCAACGTCTTGATGACCGACGAGATGGCCTGATCCGATCTCGTCGGGTTGTCGCGAGCCGTGCCCAGCACCGAGCCGCCGTCGAGATGGATGCGCGACACGTCTTCAATTCTTAGCGGGCGAATCTTCGAGGCGTCTTCGCGGATGAGATGCTTAAAGCCTTCCTGCACACCGACGACATCGAAGCCTTCGTTGATGGCTTCGATGGCGGCAGCCGAGATGACGGCATTGATGCCCGGCGCGGGGCCGCCGCCGACCAGTATCGCTAACTTGCGTGGCGCTGACATTCCCTTGATCTCCCTTGATGATTCCGGTGCGGTCGCATAAAAAGATTGATTCTAGGGTGACAACCGAAGAGTGACAAGTGACAGGTGACCAGACGATGCGGCTCCGCGTCCGACATGACCTGGCTAGCGCGGTTATTTTTGTCACTTGTCAGTTGTCACCCGTCATCTGTCATTGGTCACTTGTCACCCGGTATTGCGCAGGCCGGCGGCGATGCCGTTGATCGTCGCGGCGAGCGCGTAATTCAGCTCGTTGCTCGCTTCGCCGCTGCGCTTGCGGCGCAACAGGTCAACCTGAATCAAGCTCATCGGGTCAACGTAAGGATTGCGCAGGCGAATCGAGCGCGCCAGCACGGCGTTCTTTTCAAGCAACTCGGCCTGCTGACGAATGCGCAAGACGATATGGTGCGTGCGCTCGAATTCTTCGACAATCATCTGAAAGACGCGCTCGCCGAGGTCGCGGTCTTCGACCAGATCGGCGTACAACCGGGCAATGGTCAGATCGGCTTTGGCCATGCCGATCTCGATGTTGCGAATCAGATCGCCGAACATCGGGAAGTCGTCCATCATGGTTTCAAGCAATCGCGCTTCGCGCCTGCCGCGCGCCGCAAAGCGCTCCATCGCATAGCCAACGCCAAACCATGCAGGCAGCACATGGCGGCTCTGCATCCAGCCGAAGACCCAGGGGATGGCGCGAAGGTCTTCGATACCGCGCCGCGAGCTGCGCCGCGCCGGGCGCGAGCCGATTTTCACTTCATCGAACTCCAGCACCGGCGTCGCCTGCTCGAAGTAGGTCATCACCTCTTCGTTTTCAGCAATCCGCTCGCGGTAGAAGGCGAAAGCGTCGCGGCTCATCTCTTCCATCGCCGCTTCCCATTCGCTTTCGTCTGCGGCAGCGCTGCCGGGCCGCGCTAAGGCTTCGAGCGCCGCGGCAATCATCAGCTCAAGATTGCGCTCGGCAAGCACGGCGTCCGAATATTTCCAGTTGAGCACTTCGCCCTGTTCGGTAATTCTCAGCGCACCGTCAAACGCGCCGACCGGCTGCGCAACGATAGCGCGGTGCGTCGGCCCGCCGCCGCGCCCGACGGTGCCGCCGCGCCCATGAAAGAGCCGCAGCTTGACGTTGCACTCGCGAGCCACGGCGTGCAGCGCCCGGTGAGCTTTGTAAATTTCCCACGTGCTGGTCAGCATGCCGCCGTCTTTGTTCGAGTCCGAATAGCCCAGCATCACTTCCTGATTCCGGCCCCACGAATCGAGCAGCCGCGCGTAATCGGCGTTCGTCCACAGCGCCCGGCAGACCTCAGGGCAATGGCGCAGGTCTTCGATAGATTCAAACAGCGGCACAGGCATCAGGCCCGGATCATCGCCTGACGCATCGACGCCAACGCCCGCCAGCTCGGCCAGCCAGACAACCGACAAGACATCTTCGACCGCCCGCGCGCCGCTGATGACATAGCTCTGAATCGCCTGCGGCGGATAGGTGCGCTTCAATGCCGCAACGCGCCGCAGCATATCGATCAGCGCGGCGGTCTCTTCCGCAGGCGCAGCGGGCAATGTCGCATTCGCCGTCTGCTGAATCTCTGCGCCGCGCGACAGCTCGGCGACCGTCTGCGCGTGAACCCGCGCGTGCTGGCGGATGTCGAGCGTGTGCAGGTGAAAGCCGAAGGTCTGCGCTTGACGAATCAACGGGTCGAGCAGTTGTTCGGCCAGCCGCTCACCTTTGTTCGCGGCCAGACTGTTACGCATCAAGCTCAGATCGCCGCAGAATTCGCCGACGGCTCGGTACGCGTCCGCGTGTTGCGGGTGATCGCGTGCGTGCAACAAACGATGCAGCACGAAGACCAGGAAGCGGCGATAGATTTCGCCTTTGGCGCGCAGCGGGGCGCTCGGATCATCGGGCGCCATGCGCGCCGCGTAGTCTTCGAGCGCGACGATCAGCTCAGCCGATATCGCCGCCTGCATGTCGGAAGGACTGAGCTGGCGAATCAACTCGCGGGCGGCATTGATGTAATGATCGAGAATGACGCGACGCGCCATCTCTAGCGCAGCCGTTGTTGCGTCGGGAGTGACGAAAGGGTTGCCGTCGCGGTCACCGCCGATCCACGAGCCGAACTCGATCATCTCCGGCAGCTCGCGTGCTTTCACTTCGACGCCATAGGTCGAGTTCAGCGCATCGCTGATCTCGTCGTAAAGTTTCGGCAACGTCGCAATCAGCACCGACGGGTAATAATCGAGCCCCATCTTGATCTCGTCGGGCACGGTCGGCTTGCGGCGGCGCACTTCGTCTGACTCCCACATCGCGGTGATATCGGCGGCGATGGCTTCCTGAGCGATCAACGCCTCGGCGTAAGGCAAGGGCAGTTGATCCAGGCGCTCAAGCTCGGCGGTGATGTGCTGGCGTTTGAAAAGGACAGTACGGCGCGCGACTTCTGTCGGGTGAGCCGTGAAGACCGGGATGACGCGAATGCGGCGCAGCAGGTCGAGCGCGTCTTCAACCGTCAGGCCGGCATCGCGCATGCGCGCGAAGGTGCCGCGCATCGAGCCGGGCTGCGGCGGGCGGTCAATCAGGATTTCAGCGGCGCGGCGACGGCGCTTGCGGTGATTGGTCTCGGCCAGGTTGGTCAGCTCGAAGTAGGTGGCAAAGGCTTTCGTCAACTGGTGCGCCTGTTCGACGCTCATCTCGGCGACGAACTGTCGCGCCTGCTCCATCAACTGATAAGCGTCCTCCGGACGATTGGCCTGCGCTTGCGACTCGCGATGCTCGATGGCCAGCAATCGCAAGCGTTCGACGTGATCGAATAGCGCTTGGCCGGCCTGTTCTTTCAACACGTCGCCGAGCAAGCGTCCGAGCGAGCGCACGTCGCGGCGCAGCGGCGCTTCTTTCAGGCGCGGGTCGTCGCTCATCATCTCGTTGAGCCGCGCCGTTTGATCTTCAGGTGCCCAGAGGGCCTCTTTCATCGCCATTGTGTGAGCCTCCGCCCGCTGCAAAAAAACAGAATCGCATACCGCCCATGCTTTTTCCACAACCCGCGAGCCCTTGTGCGCCGCGCAACGATAAGCCTGCTTGACGATGAGAGAGGCAAAGGCTAGGCTGACCGAGGCGCTGCCGCCGATATCAAAGGAGATGAAAAGATGAGGAAGATTGTTTTTGCTGCCGCAGTCGTTTTATGCCTGCTGGTCGCGCTGGACGGCGCGGCACAGGCGCAGGCGAAGAAAAACCCCTGTGACAACACCCAGACGCAGGTCGAGATAAACGACTGTCAGGCTCGCGAATATAAGAAAGCCGATACCGCCCTGAATACGGTTTACAAACAGTTGATGACCAAGCTGGAGGATGAAGGCGAGCGCACGGCTCTGAAAGCGGCGCAAGTGGCTTGGATCAAGTTCCGCGACTCGGATTGCGAGTTTGAAGCCTATCAGAATAAAGGCGGGACGATTTATCCGCTGATCTATGACGGCTGTTTGACGACGCTGACGCAACAGCGCACCAAAGAGTTGCGCGAGTTGCTCAAAGATCGTTGATAGCGGCTGGCGGCGGCGGTTTCACTCGAACTGGCGTTTGAATTCGAGGAACTGCTGTTGCAGTTCGGCGAGCTGCCGGCGCAAAGCCTCGACGTCGCTTTCGAGCTGCGCGAGGCGTTGATTTTCGGCGCGCACTTCAAGCACAGCGGCTTCTGCGCGCGGCGTGGCGGGCGCTTCTTCAACATGAACT
>JBJMGU010000138.1:0-6618 GCA_045807765.1 Blastocatellia bacterium | reverse complement strand
TGATGAACGATGAATGATGAATGATGAATTGAGAGAGGAAGCGGCAACGGATTGTCTATAGAAAGAATCCGGCTTCCTTTTCCTCTTTAATTCATCATTCATCATTCATCATTCATCATTTCTTGTAGGACGCCAGCGCCTTCATGTAGTTGGCGCGCTCAAAGGCCGCCGGCTCGATGACGTGTTGCTGGCTCATGCTGCCAATCATCTGCTCGACCGATTCATACTCATGGCCTTCCATCCACTCTCTCATCTCGGTGAGGATTTTAGCGATGCGGCCAACGCCGTTCTGCAATAGCTCGGCGGCCATCATCACGCATCTGGCGCCGGCCATCAGCGCCTTGAGCGTGTCTTGATAGGTATGCACGCCGCTGGTGATGGCGAAGTCTACAGGCACATGGCCATAGAGGATGGCCACCCAGCGCAGCGGCAGTCGCAGGTCGTCGGAAGTGCTGAGGTGCAGGCTCGGCACGACTTCGAGGCTTTCGAGATCAAAGTCCGGCTGGTAGAAACGGTTGAACAGCACCAGTCCATTGGCGCCGCCTTCGCAGAGGCGCTGCGCCATGTTGGCCGGCGAGCTGAAGTAAGGGCTGAGCTTCATGGCCACCGGTATCTCGACCCTGTTTTTGACGTCGCGCAGGATGTCTGTGTAGATGTATTCGACCTCTGCGCCCATCAGGTAGGTGCTGGTCGGAATATAATAGACATTCAATTCGAGCGCATCGGCGCCGGCCTCTTCAATCATGCCGGCGTAATCGATCCAGCCGCCGGTTGATACGCCGTTGAGGCTGCCGATGATGGGAATGTCTACGGTCTCTTTGGCCTTGCGAATCAGTTCCAGGTACTTGTCGGGGCCGACGTTGTAGTGCTCTATCTCAGGAAAGTAGCTGAGCGATTCGGCGTAGCTGTCGGTGCCGTGGCTCAGGTAGTAATCAAGGTTGTAACTCTCTGAGGTGATCTGTTCTTCGAAGAGCGAATACATGACGACCGCCGCGGCGCCGGCGTCTTCGAGGCGGCGGATGCTATCTATCGTGTACGACAGCGGCGACGACGACGGCACGATCGGGTTCTTCAGCGTCAGTCCGAGATATTCCGTTCGCAAGTCCATAATGAGTTCCTCTGTAGGGGCAGGGACAAGCCCCCTACGCCTGTTGCTTCGTTTCGGCAAGCTTCTTGTAATGCCGCCAGCGGTCGTTGACGGCTTGCTGCGCCTGCCCCAGCAGGTACTTTGCCGCTTCCGGGTCGCTCTGCTGAAGGATGCGGTAACGCCCTTCGGTGTAGATGTAATCCTTCAGCGCCAGCGACGGGTCTTTTGAATCCAGTTGGAAGGGATTCTTAGCTTCGTCCGCCAGCCGCGGGTCGAAGCGATAGAGCGGCCAGTGGCCCGAATCTACGGCCATCTTCTGATGCGTCATGCCCTTGGCCATATCAATCGCGTGGGCAATGCAGTGCGAGTAGGCGATGATCAGCGACGGCCCCTCGTAGGCTTCGGCCTCGATGAATGCCTTGACGGTCTGCTGGTCGTTGGCGCCCATCGCCACCTGCGCGACGTAGACGTTGCCGTAACTGGTCGCCATCAAGCCGAGGTCTTTCTTGGGCGTCGGCTTGCCGCCCGCCGCGAACTTTGCCACCGCGCCAATCGGCGTTGCCTTTGACGCCTGACCGCCGGTGTTCGAGTAGACTTCGGTGTCGAGCACCAGGATGTTGACGTTCTGGCCGCTCGCGAGAACGTGATCCAGGCCGCCGAAGCCGATGTCGTAAGCCCAGCCGTCGCCGCCGACAATCCAGACGCTCTTCGGCACCAGGGCATCAGCGACCGCCAGCAAGTCGCGGGCTTCAGCCTCACGCCGGTCTCGCAATTTTGCCTTCAATGCTTCGACACACTGACGGCGAATGGTTAACGCTTCGTCGGTCGGCTCTACGTCTTTTGTCAGACAGGTGGTGAGCGCTTCGCCAATCACCGGCACCAGGCGATTGATGAGACTGCGGGCGTATTCGCGTTGATGATCTGCCGCCAGACGCATGCCAAGCCCGAATTCGGCATTGTCTTCAAACAGCGAATTGCTCCACGCCGGGCCGCGCCCTTCGGCGTTGACGGTGTAGGGCGTCGTCGGCAGGTTGCCGCCGTAGATGCTCGAACAGCCGGTGGCATTGGCGATGATGGCACGTTCGCCAAACAGTTGCGTGACCAGTTTCACATAAGGCGTTTCGCCGCAGCCCGAACAGGCACCCGAAAACTCGAACAACGGTTGCAGCAGTTGAATGTTCTTGATCGTGTTGAACTTCATCTGGCCGTTCTTCTGCACGTCGGGCAGTTTCAAGAAGTAATCCCACCACTCGCGGCCCGGCTCGCGCAGCGGCAACTGCTCGACCATATTCAGCGCCTTGCGCGACACGTTGCTCTTGTCTTTGGCCGGGCAGACCTCGACGCAGAGGCGACAGCCTGTGCAGTCTTCGACGGCGACCTGAATCGTGTAAGCCTTATCGCCCAGCTCGCGCCACTTCGCCGGCATCGAGCGGAATCCTTCGGGCGCATCGGCAAGCAAAGCGGTGTCACAGAGCTTGGCGCGGATCGTCGCGTGCGGGCAGACCAGCACGCACTTGCCGCACTGGATGCAGAGGTCTTGCTCCCACAGCGGCACTTCCTGGGCGATGTTGCGCCGCTCCCACGCTGCCGTGCCCACGGGGTAAGTGCCATCAAGCGGGAAAGCGCTCACCGGCAGTTGATCGCCGCGACCGGCAATGATCGGCGCGGTCACATCTTTGACGAAGCGCGGCGCCGATTCGGGCACCACTGCCGCAATGTCGAACTCGCTGGTAGCGCGCTCGGGAATCTGCACTTCGTGCAGGTGCGAGAGCGCCTCTTCGACGGCGCGATAGTTCTGTTTGACCACCGCTTCGCCGCGCCGCCCATATGTCTTCTTGATCGATTCCTTGATCTTGGCGATGGCCTCTGCGCGCGGCAGCACACCGCTAATGGCAAAGAAGCATGTCTGCATGATCGTGTTGATGCGTACGCCCATGCCTGTCGCTTTGGCTACCGCGACCGCATCGATGATGTGCAGCTTCAACCGCTTGTCAATAATCGTCTGCTGCACAGAGCGCGGCAGATGATCCCATACCTCATCGGCCTTGTAAGGCGCGTTGAGCAGGAAGGTCGCGCCCCGATCGGCAAGCGCCAGCACGTCGTAGCGTTCGAGAAAATTGAACTGGTGACAGGCGACGAAGCTGGCGCGGCGAATCAAGCATGTGCTGCGAATCGGGCGCGGCCCGAAGCGCAGGTGCGACACCGTGACCGCTCCTGATTTCTTCGAGTCGTAAACGAAATAGCCCTGCGCGTAATTCGGCGTTTCTTCGCCGATAATCTTCACCGAATTCTTGTTGGCGCTGACCGTGCCGTCGGCGCCCAATCCCCAGAAGACGCCGCGCACCACATCGTCCGGCTCGATGTCGAACGACTCGTCAAAGGCGAGGCTCGTCATCGTCACGTCGTCGGTGATGCCGATGCAGAAATGATTCTTCGGATAAGGCCGGGTCAGCTCGTCATAGACCGCCTTGACCATTGCTGGGGTGAACTCTTTCGACGCCAGCCCGTAACGCCCGCCGATGACCACCGGCAGTTGTGCGAAGCGCCCTTCGTTGCTCATCAGGCTTTCGGTGATGGCGGTTACGATATCTTGATAGAGTGGCTCGCCGACGCTGCCCGGCTCTTTGGTGCGGTCGAGCACGGCAATGGCGCGTGTGCTGGGCGGCAGCGCATCGAGCAGGTGACGGCTTGAGAAGGGACGGTAGAGGCGGACTTTCAGCAGGCCGACTTTCTCGCCGCGCTCGGCAAGCGCCTGGACGGTCTCTTCAGCGGTCTCTGCGCCCGACCCCATCATCACAATGACGCGCTGGGCATCCTTAGCGCCTACATAATCAAAGAGGTGATAGCGCCGGCCCGTCGCTTCGGCGAATTTGTTCATGACCTTTTCGACGATGAACGGCGCGGCCTGATAAAAAGGATTGGCGCGCTCACGCGACTGGAAGAAGACGTCCGGGTTCTGCGCCGTGCCACGAATCACCGGATGGTCGGGAGACAGGGCGCGCTCGCGGTGCGCCCGCACCAGCTCGTCGTTGAGCACGACGCGAATCTCTGCGTCCGTGAGCCGGGTGATCTTCGAGACTTCGTGCGAGGTGCGGAAGCCGTCAAAGGCATGCAGGAACGGCACGCGCGTTTCCAGGGTCGCGGCCTGGGCGATCAGCGCAAAGTCCATGACCTCTTGAACAGAGTTTGAAAAGAGCATGCCCCATCCCGTAGAGCGCGTGGCCATCACGTCGCTGTGGTCGCCGAAGATCGATAACGCGTGCGTCGCCACGGCGCGCGCCGCGATGTGAAAAACGGTGCTGGTCAGCTCGCCGGCGATCTTGAACATATTCGGGATCATCAACAGCAGGCCCTGGCTTGATGTGAAGGTTGTCGACAGCGTGCCGGCTTGCAGCATGCCGTGGACAGCGCCCGCCGCGCCGCCTTCCGACTGCATCTCGCGGACGATGGGCGGCATGCCCCAGATATTCTTTTCGTCGAGCGCCGTCCAGGCATCGGCGAATTCGCCCATCGGCGATGATGGGGTGATCGGATAGATGGCGATCACTTCGTTGGTCTTGTAAGCGACATAGGCCGCAGCTTCATTGCCATCAATCGTGACTTGCTCACGCATGTTGAAAATCCCCCTGTACTAATCGTTCAGTGCCAGCTAGAGAAAACCGCGTGCCGCAGATGGGCAAGCGCTACGCAGCAAGCGCTAAGACTTATCATATGAGCAGTAATGCGGAGGAAAGCGAGTCGGATGGAGTGATGGCGCGAGGTTGATGAATGCGAGAAAATCCCCTGACGGCTTACCCGCCAGCCTGTTTCAAACAGTGAATGATCTCGACCTGACTGCGCGGCGTCGCCCGCCGCGCGCTCCAGCCGCCGGCGTTGCGGTAGGTGGGATCAGCGCCGTAATCGAGCAGGGTCTTGACGATCTCTATGCGGCCCTTCGAAGCCGCTTCCATCAGCGCCGTCCAGCCGGCGCTGTCGGTGGCGTTCGCGTCGGCGCCGCGTGCGAGCAGCAAGGCGACCGCTTCGGTGTGCCCGGCGAACACCGCTTCCATCAGCGGCGTGCGCCCCACGGCGTCGCGCGCATCAATGCTCGCGCCGCGGTCGAGCAGCGCAGCGAGCGCCGCCGCGTCGCCGATCAGAGCGGCGCGCATCAGCACCGAGAGGCTGTCGGCGGAACGTGCATCGAGCGCCGCGGCTTCGAGGAAACTGCACACCGCTTCGCTGTGAATTCGACCTACGACATGAGTCACGGCTGTCGCCCTCCCGCGCTCCGGCAATTGAATCGCGCCTTTAATACGCAGTCAGTTTGCCGCAGGCGGGCGGTGATTAGCTATGACTGGCATCACGGCTCGTCGTGACCGCCGTCACAGGCTCGGGTTTGATGCGGAGAGATAGACGCTAAGAATTGACCATGGCTTCAAGCGCCGCTTTGTTGCGCAGGATGAGAGTCGAGCCTTTAACGTAGATGTATTGCTTGTTCTTGAAATCGCCCAACAATCGAGTCACGGTCTCGCGCGACGAGCCGATGATCTGGGCGATCTCTTCGTGGGTCAAGGTGAGCTTTAACAGGATGCCCTTCTCCGAAGGCTTGCCGTTACGCTCGCCCCATTCGAGCAGCAGTTTCGCCATCTTCTCGGACGCCGAATGCGACAGCCCCAGCGAGCGGACATGCTCATGCGTCGAGTGGTAGCTCTGGCTCAGGTACTCGGCGGCGCGCAGACAGACGGCGCCGCGCTCGGTCAACAGGCGCAGAAAATCTTCGCGGCGGATGAAGTTCACCTGACACGGCGATAGAGTTTCGGCAGTGACTTCATAAGGCTTGCCAGAGATCGTCGCGCTCAGACCGAGCAGCTCGCCCGACTCGGCGATCTGGGTGATCAGCGCCTTGCCCTCGCCCGAACAGGTGGTCAGCTTGACGCGGCCCGAGCAGAGCATGAAGACGCCGCGCGGCGCCTGCCCTTCGACAAACAGCATCGCGCCGCGCGGAAAGATGGTGGCGTACTTGAGCGATTCGAACTCCTTCAACAGCTCCACAGGCAGGTTACAGAAGAAAGCGCTGGTGCGCAGGCGGCACTCGACGCAGTTCTCGACGATCTCCATTCCATAAGGTGAATGCATACGCTCTCCCGCCACCAGATTCGCGGCGGCTGCCGCTCGTTGCTTGACGGCAGCCGCCGCTTTCAAACCGTGACCCACCTGAACCAGAAGGAAACAAGAAGATATAGAGCAAGAAAAAGGCCGCGGCCATTTTGAACAGTTAGCTGCCCTCGCCCGCGGCCAATTGAGTAAACTTTCGCAGGCATTGCGCGAAAGCCCGCAACCGCGATGCGCGCCGCGCTTGCCAGCCGCAGGCACAGCGGCGACAATTGTTTTGAGCTTATGCTCGTTGCGGGCGCTTGCCGAAATCAATCGAGGGACAATCAATCATGCACAGGCAGGCAGAACCATTGAAAGGCATCCTGATCGGCGCACTGGCCGGGCTGGCCGGCGGCCTGGTGATGGATCAGTTTCAAAACCTCTGTAGCAAGCTGACC
>JBJMGU010000137.1:0-60593 GCA_045807765.1 Blastocatellia bacterium | reverse complement strand
CAAGAGGCTGCCGTTCAGGCCACGCTTGCCGCTCAGTACAAAGCGAAGTCGTCGAAGAATGACGCCGAGAAACTGCAATTGTATTTGAAAAGCGGAGCGGCGGGCGCAGACGAGATCAACCCCGGCGAGGCAGGCTTGAATGAAGGCGCGGTGGTTATTGACCGCCAGGCTCTGACCGAGCAAGAGCGCGGTCGCCTGCAAAAGGTCGAGAAGGTCTATGCGCGCATCGCCGGCAATGCTTATAACCGGCTCGCGTATGGCTCGGCGTCGCAGGTGGATTTCAAGCGCGCCGCCAGATATTTTGAACAGGCGGCGCACTGGGACGCAGAGATCACCGACGTGGATTACAATGCCGGGCTGGCCTACTTCAAGGCCGAGCAGTTTCGTCAGGCGGTCGCTCCGCTTGAGCGCGCCTTGAAGCAGCAGCCCGACCGCGTGCCGGCGCGTGCGCTATTAGGGCTCAGCTACTTTTTCAACGAGGATTATTTGCGCGCCGTTCAGCAGCTCGCGCCGCTTGCGGACCGCGGCATTGACGACCCGCAGATCATGTTTGCTCTGGGTTTGTCGGTCGCTCACACGGGCGACCGACCGCGAGGCGAAGCGCTGCTGCGCCGCTTGCTTGAAAAGTACCCGCAGTCTGCCGAAGTCCATCTGGCGATGGGACAGTTGCAGGCCATGCAGGAAGATTATGCGGGCGCTGCCACAGAGTTCTCGAAGGCGCTAGAGATCAACCCGACACTCCCGGAGGCGCATTATTACAGCGGCCTGGCGCTGCTAAGACGCGCCCGGTTTGCCGAAGCGGCGGAAGCCTTTCGTCGCGAGATCGCCCACAACTTGGGCCACGCGAAGGCGCATTATCATCTGGGATTTTCACTCGTCGCCATGCAACAGGTCGAACAGGGCGCGAAGGAATTTGAAGAAACCATGCGGCTCGACCCTGCCTACATGGAACCTTATTACGAGCTCGGCAAGATACGCTTGCAGCAGGGCCAGGCTGAAGCCGCCATCACGCTTTTAGAAAAAGCCGTGCAGTTAAACGCGAACAAATCTTACATCTACTATCAGCTCTCTCAAGCTTACCGGCGAGCTGGCCGACAGCAGTCCGCGCAGCAGGCGATGTCGCGCTACAGTCAACTGAAGAGCAAAGAGCGCAGCACTTCTCCTTAGTCGGGTAATGAGGATGTTCGACGACAGGCGAATCATCTGCCACCGAGTTGCGAATGAAAGTCGCATTTCAAGCGGCGCGCGGCGGCGCTCAATGGTTATGGCCGCCGCCGTCTTTCTCTTTGTGGTCGTCGCCGTCAATGGCTTCACGTCAGGCGCTGATACGCCACTGACCGTTGATTACCTGAACACCAGACCGGGAGTTGAATATGTCGGCGACGAAGCCTGCCGGCAATGTCACCTGAGCAAGTACGAATCGTTTAAGAAGACCGGCATGGGCCGTTCAATGTCCAGGCCGCGAGCCGATGATAGCGCTTTCTCGAAGCCGGCCACGCTGCATAGCGAAGCGGACGGTCGCGCCTACTCGGTCTTTGTCGAGAACGGAAAAGTCTTCCACCGCGAGGCGCAGTGGGATGCCGGCCACAAGCCGGTTTTTACGGAAACTCATGAAGTCGCCTACAGCGTCGGCTCAGGCAATCACGGGCAAAGTTATTTGATCGAGCGCGGCGACCAGCTCTTTATTTCGCCGCTCTCTTTTTACACCAGCGCGCAGAAGTGGGATCTGTCGCCGGGCCATGAGTCGGGACTCTTTCGCGACTTCACGCGCCCGGCGGGCGGCCTGTGCGTATCGTGTCATAGCGGGCTGGCGCAACCGCTGTCCGACACCGGCAATCAATATCGGCAGCCGGCCTTTCGCATACTGTCTATCGGCTGCGAGCGCTGTCACGGGCCGGGCGCGCTGCACGTTGCCGAGCGCCGCGCTGCCAAACCGCTCGACGGGTCGGTGGATCGCTCAATCGTCAATCCCAGAAAGCTCACCTCGCGTTTGCGCGAGGATGTCTGTTACCAGTGCCATCTGAGCGGCGATGCGCGCGTTCAGCGGCCCGGAAAGAGCTTGCTTGATTTTCGTCCGGGCACGCCACTCGATGATGTGGTTTCCATCTTTCTGGTGCCGCCAACATTGAAGGTCGGCGGCTTTGAGGCACTCGGCCAGCCCGAGCAGATACGTATGAGCCGCTGCCGGCAAGCGGACGGCAGCCAGTTGAACTGTATTACCTGTCATGATCCGCACACCGCTCTGTCCGGCGCTGAGGCCGCGACCTATTTCAATAAGAAGTGCATGCAATGTCACGCGCCTATCAGCCAGCGGTTTGTGCAAACGCACCGCGCCGCACCCGCGCCCGCGGGCAACTGTGTCGGCTGCCACATGCCGAAGGTCGCCGTGACCAACATCGCGCACCTGGCGTTGACGAATCATCGAATCCCTCGATCATCCGCAGATGCCGAGAGCCTGTCGGCCACGCCTGATATTGACCCGCAGACGAACCTGATCTGGGCGACGCGACCGCCCAACGCGAGCCGCTCGGACTTGCGCACACTGGCGCTGGCGTTCGCGCAGCTCGCTCCGAATTATCGCGGCTACGGCGAGCGCGGTTTCCCATTGCTCGACCGTGCGGCGCGCGAATTCCCTGACGACGCGGAGGTGCAAGCCACCTATGGTCAGGTGCTGATGGTCATATCGCCGAGTAATCGGGCGCGCGCCAAACAATCTTTTGAGCGGGCCATCGCCGCGGGCTCAAAGTCGCCCACACTGCGGCGGCGACTGGCACAGGTGTTGATTGACGAAGGGGATGCGGGAGCCATCGGGTTGCTCCGTGAGGCGATTCAGTTAGAGCCGTATAATTCTGCGATCTATCTTCAACTCGCTCGGGCTTATGTCGTCACAGGCAATCGCAGGGAAGCGGCGCGAACACTAGAGCAAGCGCTGGGCTTTGACCCCGGCAACGCGGAGGCCCGCAAGCTGCTCAGCGAGCTGCCGCCATAATCTTGCCGTCGCGGTAATCCTCAGTTCACCATCTCGAAGTCGGCCTGCCCGTGCGCCGTCTTATTTCCCAGACTGTCCTTTACATCGATCACCAATGTGTAACTGCCCGCCGCGAGACCGGCCAGGTGCAGGAAACGCGCGAAGGTCAAGTGCGGCACCGGCGCGGCAACATAGTCGGTCGCTTGATAACGCGGTAGCCGCGCATTCAGCGGCTTGCCATCTTTCAGCAGCGACAGCTCGATAGCGACATCGGTCTTTTGGCCCGCGCCGTCAGGCTTCGGGTGATAAACCTCGAAGTAAAAAATCAGGTTGTCGCCATTGCGAAACTGGCAACGCGCCGAGGGCAATATCTTCACCCCTTGCATGGTCAGAAACTCGTCGGTCGTTTGCGGCGATTGATCGACTTCTTTAGCCAGCAGAATCGTGCTTAAGGCCAGCGTCGGCTCAACGGTGCGGAGCTGAAGCAGTTGCTGACTTTCGGAGACTTTGCCCGACATGGGGTCTTTTACCAGCACTTCGAACGTGTACTTTGTCCCGGCGGGCAGCCGCACATAATTGACGAAGCTCATGGTGCCGGGCTTCAAGACATTATATTGCGCTTCCGTCAGAGCGATCTGCACCATGCCGCCGAAGCGCGTGGCGAAGCGGCCTTCGCTGTCGCGGACGATGCCGATGATTTGCAGACGGGCCGATGCCTTGTCGTTCTTTTTTTCAAAGCGCATTGCCGCGGTCGGAATTTCAAGAATCACCGGGATGCGATACTGGCCGCCGTCGTCCTGAAATCCCGCGACCCGCAAGAAGGTCGGTATTCTGGCCGCCGCTTCGGTGCTGTGAACCTGCTGCACGACCTGGTACTCGTCAGGCGTCAGGAGTTCATATTCCGGCGGCAGCGCGTAGTAACCGGTGCGCGCTCTCACGGTCATCCCCGCCTTTTTGAGGCCGACGCGAATCTGTCGGAACTGGCCATCGAGCTTTTCATTCTTGGGGCGATAGGAGATTAAGTAATAGGTGCGCATCTCTTGATCGATGCGATCAAGACCGATGCTGAGGTCATTGGTGTTGCGGATGAAGAAACCGCCGGTCTCGTTAGCCACGTGGCGCAGCGGACTCTCCTGCAAGTCAGGGCCGACCTTGCGGGCGCGGTCAAAGACGGTCTCGCCGCCGATGGCGCGCTTCTTCTCTTCCGAGCTGACCGAGACCGTGCTGGTCAGCTCGTCATGCTGAACCAGACTGCCCGACAGCTCTTTGGTCTCCAAGCCCTTCGCGTCTATGCAGTAGATGGCCAGTTGCGAGCGGTTCGCCAGACTCACCGTCGTTTGCATCTCTTGCTCAACCGTTGGCCCGACAACAAAGCCTTCGGAAAAGAGCAGCAGCGTCTTGCGCCCTTTGATCCCTTTCACGCCCATGGCAATGGCGCGGATCGCCGTCAGCACGTTGCGGCTCTGCCGCTGATCCATCGCCGAGCGCATGATGTAATCCATCTCGGCGATCTGTTGAGCCATCAGCGCGGCTTGCATGCCCGCCAACTGGTTTCCGAGCGCCGCGCCCTGGGCGGCAGCGCCCGGTCCTGAAGGCGTTGCCGAGGGAACGCTGCTGGCAGCGCTCTGCACTTGATCGGATTGGCCTGTGGCAATCGTCGAGCTTAGGGTGGCGCGGTCGGCGGCCAGCCCTGAGCCGGTCGGGTCGGTCTTTTGTAGCGCCGCCATCAGCTTCGCTTTGTCGTTGGTGAACTCGGTCAGCGGGCGCAGCGACGCGCCCAGCGAAAAGACGGCCATCAAGTCATTGGGCTGCAACTTCTGCTCGACATACTTGATCGACGCCTCGCGCACCAGTTTCTGATGCTCGAATTGCGTAGTCGAATAATCGAGCAAGACGATCAGCAGGTTGCCGGGCTCGCGCACGTTGGCCGGCGTTTCTTCGCTGCCTATAGGCTGCGGGTTGGCGGCTTGCTCGCTGCGAGCCGTCGTCGTTGGTTTCGTAGCGCCGCCGTGAAAGACGCGGAACGAAGTGATCTCCTGCTGCGCGCCATCTTCGAAGACTTCAAAATCATCGCGCGTCAGGTCGTTAATCAGGTGGTTCCGCTTATCGAAGACCACGGCGTCAACGAAGACTTCGGTGGCGCGCAGCTTAACCGACTCGGATTGCGCGGGCGATTGCGCCGGCGCCCGCCGCGGCACCGCGAACGCCGTGAACAGGGCGAGCACGATGACGGCGGTCATGGTCTTCTTCATGGCAGTCTCCTTTGCCTTTCAGGCGTGCGCCAACCTTCATTTGGCTTGCGAGCGCGCCGGCGGTGTCTTCTTAATTATCCCCTTGCCTTCTTCAATCACCACGAATTGATTGATGGGCGCCTCCTTGATCGTCTCAACCTTGCCGTCCGGCCAGCGAATCTCGATCAGGTCAATGCGCGCTTTCTTGCCGAGCCCGAAGTGAATGCGGCTGTCGCTTTGCGAAATGTAGCTGCCGCCGCTGCGCGCTTCTATCGTCTGAGTCAGGTCTTCGGCGACGACTTTGATCCGCGCGCCGAGCGCGTCGCGGTTGCGCCGTGTGCCGACGGGCTTGATGGTGATCCAGTTATTCGCGTTGCCGCCCTCATTTCTGAGAACGACCGGCGTGCCGTCCAGGTTGTTGATGACCACATCGATGTCGCCATCGTTATCGATATCACCAAACGCGGCGCCGCGACTGACGTGCCGCGCCATCAACGCATCGCCGGACGTGGCCGCCACTTCCGCAAACGTCCCGTCGTGCTCGTTGTGAAAGAGCAGGACGCGCTGTGCATAGGTCGCCGCGCCGTTGATACTATCGACCTGCGGATAGACGTGACCGTTCACCACCAGCAGATCGATCCAGCCGTCGTTGTCATAATCTACGAAGTCCGTCGCCCAGCCGACCAAAGGAATGCTGAGCTGTGCGAGCTTCGAGGCGAACGACACGTCTTTGAAAAAGCCGCCCTTTTCCTGACGATAGAGCGTGTTGTATTCGTCGGCAAAGTTGGTGACAAAAATATCCGGCAAGCCATCGTGGTCATAGTCGCCGATGGCCAGCCCCATCGAGCCTTGCTCGTTACCGTCTTCGCCAACGGCTGAGCCCGACAGCAGACCGATCTCGGCAAATGTCCCATCGTGATTGTTCTTATAGAGAAAATTCGGGCCGGAGTCGTTGGTCAGATAAAGGTCGAGCCAGCCATCGCCGTCCAGGTCGCTCCAGAGCGGCGTCATGCCGTAGCGCCCATCGGGGTCATCGACGCCGGCTTTCTTGGAAACATCGGTGAAGGTGCCGTCGCCGTTGTTGTGAAAGAGCGAGTCGCCTGCGCCCGGCAGACCGCGCGGCCCGCATTGCACGGGGAGACCGCGATACTGGCAGAACTTGCCCTTGCCGAATTCGGGCAAGCCATTCAGCCGGAAGTCCACATAGTTGGCGACGAAGAGGTCGAGGTTGCCATCATTGTCGTAATCGCCAAAAGCCGCGCCCGCAGACCAGCGCGGGTCGTCGACGCCGGCTTTCTTCGTCACCTCTTCGAACGTGCCATCGCCTTTGTTGCGGTAGAGATGGTTCGGCCCGAGGCAGGTGATATAGAGATCAGTCCAGCCGTCGCCATCGTAATCGGCGGCAACCACGCCCATCGCCCAGCCTGGGTAAGCCAGCCCGGCTTTATCGGTTACATCGGTGAACGTGCCATTGCCATTGTTGCGATAGAGCGCGCTACGCGAGCTTTTCGGGTCAGTCGCGGTTTCGACCGTAAGCGAGTTGGTCAGGTAAACATCAAGCCAGCCATCGTTGTCAAAGTCGAACAACGCGACGCCACCGCTCATCGATTCGACGATGTATTTCTTTTCGGGAGCCGAGACATGACGGAAGCGTATGCCCGCGGCTTCCGTCACATCGACGAACTTGACATTGCCATTGGCGCTCGCGTTTGCGACCGGCAGCGGGCGCGGCAGCAGGTAGAGCAAGGCAGATATCAAGATGAGCCACAACGTGAGTTTCATTACCTTGACCTTATTGCCGGGTATCGGCGCGCGGCGCAGCGGTAAAGGGCTGCTGCCGGCTTGAGCGGAGCTTGTCTTTGGCGCGCTTCTGGGCCTCGGTGTAAAGCTGTTGCTCCTGGCGAGCGAGCGCCAGATCGCCGAGCCGCGCATAAACCTGACTGAGCTGATAATGAACTTTCGGCTCGTCGCCGTCGCTGCGGGCCGAGGCTTCGAGCGCCGCGCGCGCCCGCTCGTACTGGCCTTGCGCCGCATAAACCATGCCGAGCCCGAGGTGGGCGCGAGCGTGCGCCGCTTGCCGATGGATGACCTGTGCGAACAGCTCTTGAGCGCGGCCCAGCTCGCCGACTTCATAGGCGATGACGCCGAGATGGTAGTAGGCATCCGTCTCTTCGGGATTGAGCTTCAGGCACTGGTCGAGATGCCGGCGCGCTTTGTCGAAATCTTTTTCGAGATAGTAAGCCCAGCCGAGATAAAGATGGCCGCGCGCGTCGGCGGGCCGCAGTTGTGCATAGCGCTCGAAGGGCGTAAGCGCCGGGTGATAGTCTTCTGTGTTGAGTAGCGCCTCGCCTAACAGAAACAGGTATTCGGGCCGGTCGGCTTCCAGGAGCAGCGCTTTGCGCATGGCGATGACCGCTTCGCCGGCGAGCTGATTTTGCAGGCTCAACTGGGCGAACTCATAAAGCAGGTCGGCGGAGTTCGGCGCCAGTCTGAGGGCTTGCGCGAAGGCTTCCCAGGCGTGCGGCGTATCGCCCAGCTTGAGCCGCACACCCGCAAGCTGACGCAGCGTGGTGATCGAGTCGGGCTTTTGCGCCAGCACCTGGCGCAGACTCTCTTCGGCTTTCGCAAAATCGCCGGCGGTGACCTGCAAGCGCGCCAGCACTTCCCAGTAATCCGCCGGGCGCGCGGTCGTCGGGATTGCGGTCAATGTCTTGATGGCGGTTTGAAAGTCGCCGCGGTCAGCGTAAAGCATCGCCAGGTTAAAGAGGATGTCGGGGTTGGCAGGAAAAAGCTTCGCGGCGTTTTCAAAGCTCGCCAAAGCGCGCGCCGGCTGGCCCGCCTGTTTGTAGAGGTAAGCCAAGTTAAGGTGCGCGCTTATAAGGCGCGGCGCGCTCTGGATGGCACGTTGAAAGAAGGCTTCGGCTTCGGCGAATCGTTTCTGCTCGGCGCGCAAGACGCCCATAAAGTTGAGCGCATCGGGCTGACCGGGCCGCCGCTTCAAGATGGCTTGCAGCACCGCCTCGGCTTTGCCGAGATCATGCGCTTTCAAATTGCTTATGGCTTGCTTGAGCTGAGCGGCTTCCGTAGCGCGTTGAGCCGGTGCAGAGGGCGGGCAGAGGAAGAGCAGCGCCGCGATCAGCAGCGCGAAAGCGAACAGGCCGCGCCCTCGATAAGTCACCTGCTTCATGTTGTTCCTGAGTCCGGCGATTGAGTGCCGCGGAAAGTCTAACAAAGACCGCTGGAGTTTTCCAATTTTGCCGGGCCGCGCAAGCCCGCCGAACGCGGCGCCGCGTTAAGAGATTGACGAAAGGTTTGCTATAATGGTGACCCAACAAGCTTAAAGAATTCAAAACCGATTGAGGATAGGAATGAAAAACGCCCAGATCACTATCGGCCTCATTCTGCTGTGCGTGTTGCAGGCGAGCGCGCAGCCTCAGGAATCGAGTCAGCCCATGCGACCACAACATCACCTGATGCCGGTGCCTGCCGCCATGCAGTTTCAGAGCGGGCGGCTGAAGATCGATGCGGCATTTGCGGTCGCCATCGCCGGCCATGCCGACGCCCGGCTCGAAGCCGGAACGCAGCGCGCGATGCGCCGGCTTGAGGGTCGCACCGGCATGACGCTGTCGCGCGCCCTGACGAGCGATCCGCAGACGGCGACGCTGCGCATCGAGTGTCGCGGGCCAGGGCTGCCGGTGCCTTCGGTCAACGAGGACGAATCCTACACACTTGAGGTGTCGGACAAGCAAGCGCTCTTGAAAGCGGCGACGGCGGTGGGCGCGTTGCGCGGCCTCGAAACCTTCCTGCAACTGCTCGAAGGCGACCGTGGCGGATATTACATTCCGGCGATCAATATTCAAGACCGCCCGCGCTTTCCGTGGCGTGGATTACTGATTGATTCGGGCCGCCACTTCGAGCCGGTCGAAGTTATCAAGCGTAACCTCGACGGCATGGCTTTGGTCAAGCTCAACGTCCTGCACTGGCACCTCTCGGAAGACCAGGGCTTCCGCGTCGAGTCGAAGCGTTACCCGCGCCTGCATCAAATGGGCTCGGACGAGCTCTACTACACCCAGGAGCAGATCCGCGACGTGATCGCTTACGCGCGCGACCGCGGCATCCGCGTGATGCCGGAATTTGATATGCCGGGCCATGCGACGAGCTGGCTGGTCGGCTACCCCGAGATGGCGAGCGCGCCGGGGCCATATACGATTGAGCGCAAGGCGGGCATCTTTGATCCGACGTTCGACCCGACGCGCGAAGAGGTTTATAAATTCCTCGAAGGCTTCTTCACAGAGATGGCCGGGCTGTTTGCCGATGATTACATCCACATCGGCGGCGACGAAAACAATGGCCGCCAGTGGACGGCTAACCCGCAGATTCAAGCCTTCATGAAGGCTAAGAACATCAAGGACAACCACGCGCTGCAAGCCTACTTCAACCAGCGGTTGTCGCGGATACTTGAAAAGCTCGGCAAGAAGATGATCGGTTGGGAGGAGATTCTTCACCCCGACCTGCCGCAAGACATCGTCATTCAATCATGGCGCGGGCCGAAGTCGCTGGCCGAGGCGGCGCGAAAAGGCTATGACGGCATTCTATCGGCAGGCTATTACATAGACCTGCTGTACCCTGCATGGCAGCACTACAAGAATGACCCGGTCGCCGCTGACACAACGCTCAGCGAGAAAGAGCTGACACACATCCTCGGCGGCGAAGCGGCGATGTGGGGCGAGTGGGTCAGCCCTGAAACCATTGACTCGCGCATCTGGCCGCGCACCGCCGCCATCGCCGAACGATTGTGGTCACCGCGCGAAGTCACAGACGTAGACGATATGTACCGCCGGCTCGACGCGGTCAGCATCGAGCTTGAAGAACTGGGGCTGACGCACGAAAGGAATTTGCCGATGATGCTGCGCCGCCTGGCGGGGGGTGGTGAGATTGGCCCGCTGCGCACGCTGGTGTCGACGGTCGAGCCGGTCAAAGAATACCACCGCAATCAGGGACGCTCGGCGACCATGCTTTCGCCGCTAACGCGCTTGATTGATGCGGCTCGTGCTGACAGCCGCGCGGGCCGCGAGCTGGCAATGCTGGTAGATGATCTGCTCCGCGACGTGCCACGCTTCAGCCGCAACCGCGAGCGCCTTCAGATGATGTTCACCGAGTGGCGCGACGCGCGCACGCCGCTCGACGCGATGATCGATAAGTCGCCGGTGCTGCGCGAAGCCGAACAACTGCCGCGCGATCTGGCAGACATTGGCAGCGCCGGTCTGGAAGCGTTGTCTTATCTCGCCTCAGACATCACGCCTCCCGATGGCTGGCGCGAGGCGAAGCTCGGCCTGCTCGAACAGGCCGCCAAGCCGAAGGCCGAAGTCGAATTCGCCATCATCGAGCCGGTGAGAAAGCTGATCCTTCTGGCGGCAGAGATGCCCGCGTTAAAAAGCCTTCCGCAATCGCAGTGGAAAGACCGCGTGCAGACCGTGACCGCGCCCAAGAGCCGTTAGTGGTCGTCAGCCAATCATCGCTTTGCCGCATTGAGCATGATAAGTTTGCTTCTGCGATTGCGCCATCGTGCTGGGTCAAAGTCCACAGGCGCGCGGCTGTGGGCTGGGGCAATATACGACATCGTTGTGCCGCCAGCGCCCTACGGCCTGCTCATCCTTCAGCGCCTTTATCTCTTCAAGGCGCGCGGTAATTGTTCACACCTGAAGCTTTGCCGCGCTCCCACCTTAGCGCCCGCGCCGCTGGCATATTCCCTGCATAACTCGTAACCAGACGTAGTTCGTTCGATCAATTCTTGGCTCTCGAATCGTCGGAAACCGTGCCGTAATGAACGAGCAAAGGGGATCGGGTATGCGTATCTTTTCATCTTTGATTCTGCTGTCCTGCGCGCTGGCCGGTTCGTCATTCGGGCGTTTGCCCATCAACCACACCATACATGCCGCGCCATCTGCAATCGCCGCTTATTCATCCGTCGGTGAGTCATCTTACAAAGCAACTTCGCACCGCGCCGCCATGCGCCGCCGTGCCATCACCGTCAGCGTGCTGAACGATGTGAGCGCGCCGGTGCGGCCTGAACTCATCAACGCGCTGCTTGAGCAGGTCTTCGCCGAATACGACCGCGAGATAAACATCGAATTTCAGCTCATCGAAACCTTGCCTTATCACGGTGACCTGAGACTCTTTCCGCTTGATCAGGCGTTTCTGCTGGAACGCCTGCATGCGCGCGGCGAGATTCGCATCATCTTTTCAAACAGCACGGGGCGCGAAGGCGATTCGTATCTGACCGATGCCGAATCGGCGAATATGCTGGCCGGCAGCAGCCATCCTTACTACGGCCACGCCGTCATCTACAACACCGAAGCGCGCGCCGACAAAACCGACGCCGCCGGACATCCGGCGCTGGTCACCGCCTTGAAGCACGAGATCGCTCATCTCTTCGGCGTCGAGCACACCACGGATACGCGCTCGTTTATGTACACGCCGAGTAGCCGCTCGCAGGGCGAGTGGACGGACGAGGTGGTGGAGCAAATCAATGAGCAGCGCACCCGGCACTGGTTCCCGAATGCCTGAATGAGCCGCATCGCTTTTTCGCCGCGCCGCCTTTGTGATAGGTTTGCTGACGACAGGCGAAAGGAGCGCGGCGATGAACGACGACAGGCCAATGCGGGAGCGGGCGACCGATTTTTTCATCGCCTTGCAGGATGATCTCTGCGCGGCACTCGAACAACTGGACGGCGCGGGCCGTTTCCGCGAAGACCAGTGGCAGCGCGAAGGCGGCGGCGGCGGTCGCACTCGCGTTATGGAAGGCGGCGCGCTGTTTGAAAAAGCCGGCGTCAATTTCTCTGCCGTTCATGGCCACTTTGAAAATGCCTATGCCGAGCGCATGCCTGTCGGCGAAGGAACGCAGTTTTATGCCGCCGGCGTGTCGCTTGTCCTGCACCCGCTCAGCACGATGGTGCCGACGGTTCACGCCAACTTCCGCTACCTTCAAAGAGGCATGGGTGGCTGGTTTGGCGGCGGCGCTGATTTGACGCCTTACTATCCTTACCGCGAAGACGCCGTACATTTTCACCGCACTTTGAAGCAAGCCTGCGACGCGGCGGACCCGGCCTTTTATCCCAAGTTCAAAAAGTGGTGCGACGAATATTTTTTTATCAAGCACCGCAACGAGGCGCGCGGCGTCGGCGGCATCTTCTTCGATTACCTGACCGGTGCGGGCGAAGGGCCGCTGCTCGGCCCCGATGACCCCGTCCCGCGCGAGCGCCACGATATCGAATTCATCTTCAATTTCGTGCAGGGGGTCGGTCGCGCCTTCCTGCCGGCCTACGTGCCCATTGCCGAGCGCCGGCGTAATGAACCTTACACTGAGCGCGAGCGCGAGTTTCAACTGATCCGCCGTGGGCGCTATGTCGAATTCAATCTGGTGTATGATCGCGGCACACACTTCGGGCTGGAGACGCGCGGACGCGCCGAATCGATTCTGATGTCGTTGCCGCCGCTGGTGCGCTGGGTCTACGATTATCAGCCCGAACCGGGCAGCCGCGAAGCCGACGCCTGGGATTATTTCCGCGCCCGCGATTGGCTGGAGGAAGAGTGACGCGGCGACACGGAGACGCGGAGACGCGGCGAGCGAGATACAGTATGAGCTATGGTTTGCTCGACAGTTTTTCTTTCCCGCGTCTCCGTGTCACCGCGTCGCCTTTCCGCTTCGTCACCGCGCGCGGTTTGTCGCCTCGGCATCAGGCTTGCACTGACTCATCGGGAAAAGGAGCGCTGATGCAAAACGGTACATCATTGGAAAAACACGATAACGAACAGCTGATTGAAATTCCTGCGGGGACGGCGAAGCTCGAAGCCATCCTCGTGCTTCCGGAAACCGCCAGAGGCGTCATTTTGTTTGCTCACGGCAGTGCCAGTGGGCGGCTCAGCCCGCGCAATCTTTATCTGGCGCGGGCGCTGCACGAACGCGGCTTCGGCACATTGCTGATGGACTTGCTGATGATTGACGAGGCCGAAGATCAGCAGAAACGCCTCGACACAGACTTGCTGGCCGAGCGCGTACTGCTGGCGACTGACTGGATTGAAGAGAACTCCGGGCTGGCGAATTTGCGCGTCGGGTATTTTGGCGCTGACACGGGTGCGGCGGCGGTGCTGGTCGCAGCGGCGCGCGCCGGCATTCAAGATGGCATTCCGATCACCGGCGAGCCCGGCCCTTGCGCGGTTGTCTGTCGTTCGGGCCGCACAGACCTGGCCGGCCCTTACCTGCCTTATGTCAAAGCGCCAACCTTGCTGATCGTCGGCAGCAATGACGAAGAAGCGCGCACGGTCAATACCAGGGCTTACGAAGGATTGCGCTGCCAGAAAGAGCTGACGGTCATCGCCGGCGCTTCGCACCAGTTCGAAGAAGCGGGCGCGCTCGACCAGGCCGCGCAGCTCGCCGGCACCTGGTTCAGCCGCTACCTCGAGCGTGCGAAGAACTGTTAGCCGCCGCTCAGTTCACTTCTAACAGATCTTTGGCTGGCAGCCGCGGAAAGTGCATGTGCGGCTCCATCTGATACCAGTAAGCGACCGAGGCGATGTCATCCATCAGCGGAAGGTAGCGCCCGCCGCTGCGCCAGCCGAGCGCCTGAATCGTCACTCTTAGATCGCTGTCAAAGCGCACAGGGTCGGCGACGTGCCAGCGATAAAGCCCAAAGCGCTGCTGCGTCTGGTAGAGGCCGTCCGGCTTCAGCACTTGAATCAATCCCGAATAGGCGGTCGTGAACTCCTGGTACTGGTGCTTCTCTTGATTCTCGAAATTGTATGAGCCGCAGAAGTAATCTTCCGTGCCGGTGCCGTTGATCGTCGGGAACTCCTGGTCGCCGTCCAGATAGAACTTGATCTCGCCTTCGCCCCACCAGCCGTTGTTGCGCACGCCCCATGCCATGTAGGTGCCGACGTATTGCCCCTTGCCTTTGATGCCGTCGACGATGGTGTAGACCTGCTTATAAGGCAGCGGGTTCGCGCGGCGGAATTGCGCGTGGAAGTAAGCGGCGTCCGCCGGCACTCGCGTCAAGGTGTAATCGATCTGATAGTAGAAACGCACGGCTTTCGTATCGAGATTCTCGATAGTGATCTTCGCGCGCTTGCGAAACGGCATGGGCCAGTAAGAATTAAAAGCGCTGCCAGGATTGACGCAGACCGGCAGCGAGTTGATGGGCGCATAGCGGCCCCAGCCCATAGCGAAGAAGTCGCCCACAGGCACTTCGACCGAAGCTTCGGTTTCGCCGTCCCAGTATATGCGCAGGATCGAAAATCGCCAGTTGCCGGTCGGCGTCATCCAGATATGCTGAATTGCGCCCTGCCCATCGATTTCGCCAAGCGTGAATGTCTTGCCGGACTCGATGATGACGAAAGGATTGACCTTCCACCCCTGGCCGAGATCGCGCGCCGCGTCAGAGGCGTTGCCGGTCACGGCCATGCCGCCTTTGCCCTTTTCGCCGGTCAGGTTTTCGGGACTGATCGAGCGCGTCTTGGCGTCCGACACGCGGTAGAGGTTGTTGAGGTTATTGTCGAGCCCATCGTACGGGTTGCTCTGGGCCTGTGTGTTGAGAGTCGAGCCGCAGAAAAGACAGAGTAAGAGAACGAGCCTGGCTTTCATCCATTGCCTCCCACAGTTGGTTAGGGCTGAAACTTTGGCGTCGCCGCATGAGGCTCTTTGGCCTGCATCTCGGCGGCGACGCGCTCGACAGCGGCCATGACGCGCAGGAAATTCTCGCCCAGCACTTTCTTGATGTCGGCGTCGGAATAGCCGCGCTTCATCAACTCGATGGTGAGGTTCGGCAGTTTCGAGATGTCTTCCATGCCGGCGGGCGCGCCCGTGAGCGGAATGCCATCGAAGTCCGAGCCGATGCCAACGTGATCGATGCCGGCGACTTTGGCGATGTGGTCTACGTGATCGATCAACACGGAGAGCGGCGTGCGCGCCGGCGCGTTGGCCGCTGACCATTTCTTAAACTCTTCTTCGGCGCGCTTCGGGTCGTCGAGATACTGCTTGCGCAACTCTTCGGCTTTGGCGTTAGCCGTCTTGTTGAACTCGATTTTGTGCGGGTCGAGGAAACCATCGTAGAAGTTGACCATCACGACGCCGTTATTCTTACCGATGGCGCGCAGCATATCGTCATCCATGTTGCGCGGGTGATTGGCGAGCGCTCGCGACGACGAATGCGAAGCGATGATCGGGGCGCGCGACGTTTCGATTGCGTCATAAAACGTCTTGTCGGCGACGTGCGAGATGTCCACCATCATGCCGATGCGGTTCATCTCATGGACGACTTCGCGCCCGAACGGCGTCAGGCCGTTGTGATGCTTGACGGTCGCATCGTTGATGTCGCCTGAAGAGTCAGCCCAATCATTGGTGTTTGTATGCGTCAGCGTCATGTAGCGGATGCCGAGCGCATAAAACGAGCGCAGGGCGCGCAAGCTGTCTTCGATGGCGTGGCCGCCTTCGATGCCCATCAGCGCGGCGATCTTTCCTTGTCGAGCGATACGACGGATGTCTGCGGCGGTCGAAGCCATCTCGAAAGTCTCGGGGTGGCGGCGCACCTGTTCGCGCACGTCGGCGATCATGTCGAGGGCACGCCGCGCCGGACCGCCGCCTTCAGCCGCCTTCTTGCCCACGAACTCTTTGCCGACATAGATGGCGAAGAACTCGGCGTCAAGGCCGCCTTCTTTCATGCGGCGAATGTCTGTGTGGGTCTTCATCGTGCCGTCGGCATTGATCCCGTTCATGCCGAGGTCGAAGTCCTCGTCCACCATCGGCGAGGTGATGTCGTTATGCGTATCGATGACGATGGCATCGCGATGCAGCCTGGCGGCGCGCGTCCGCAGCGCGGCGTCATCGGGTTTGACGGCCTGAGAAGCTGCCGTCGCTTTTTGTGATTTAGATTCTAGTGGGTGATTGCCGCTATGCGATACAACAGGCGCCGCCAGCAGCGCGACAAAGCAAAGCAGGGCCGTAGCCTTCGAGGCGAAAGGTGCAAGCATAATCCCTCATTGATTTTAGATTTTGGATTCTAGATTCTATTGCCGGATCGGAGCAATAAGCAATGCGGGATTGGTTCCCCAATCCAAAATCGCCGGCGCGAAGCGCCAAGTCTAAAATTCATTTTGATGTGTAGTAGCCGCGACGGGCGCGCACTAACAGGCCGGGCCGCCGCGCTTCGACGCGAACCGTGCGGAATGTGTTCGGGCGCGCCGCGCTATTCGAGTAGTAAGTCAGCACATACTGAGCGCGCACTTCGGCGGCGACGCGACGGTAAATCTCGTCGAGGTCGCGGACTTCTTTCTTTTGCTCTTCATAGATGGGCGGGAAGAAAGCCTTGCCGCCGGTATCTTCGCACATCGCCTTCAGAGCAAACTCGCCGGCCAGGTCTTGGACATTCGCCGAAGGCGCGATGCCCGTTGAATGGACGCCATAGACGATGGCGTCGGCCTTCTGCACTTCGGTCAATGCCTGTGCCAGCGTCGAGGCCGAAGCGGTGTCGGTGCCGTCTGACAATACGACGAGCACATGACGGCCTTCGGCGGGGCGTATGTAATGCGCCGCCTCGATGAGCGCGTTGTAGAGCGCCGTCGCGCCTTCGGCCTTCAGGCCGGCGAGCGTCGCCACTAGCCGGTCAATGTCTGAAGTGAACGATAGCTCAAGCCGCGGGTCGGTCGAGACGCTCATAATCGCCGCCTGGTCGCCGGGCCTTAGCACCTGGCGGAAGAACTGCGCGGCGGCGCGCTGCTCGAAATCAAAGCGATGGCGAATCGAGCTTGAAGTGTCGAACAGGAAGATGAGCCGCAGCGGCAACTGGCCTTCGCGATAAATACCGGCGATCTCCTGCGGCTGATTATCCTCGAAAATCTGAAAATCACTTTGCGCCAGGTTGTTCACCTGATTGCCCGCGGCGTCGGTGACCGATGTAATGACGGTCACTAAACTGGCGCTCAGCTTCAATGGTGTTTCGTCTTGCTGTGGCTCATCAGCAGCGCGGCGCGGGCGGCTATCGGGTGCTTCCGCGGCTTTCGGCTTCGGCGGCGGTGGCGGCTGGTGGGTTTGCTGCTGTGGCGGCTGCGGCTGCCGCCCGGACTGCGCCGATGCGAAAGGCAACAGGCAGAAGGCGAGAACTAAGAACGACGCGGCGACACGGGGACGCGGGGAAGAGAAACCTGGCGATAGAGAGTGATGTTGTTGCCTCGCCGTGTCGCCGCGTCGCCGCGTCGCCGCGTCGTTTTCTTCGCTCGCCGCGTCTCCATGTCTCCGTGTCTCCGTGTCCCTATTTCCTTGTGCCATTCTGCTCATCCTTGTGCGTATTGTGTGACGGCGGCAAGATAATGTGCGCGCCAGTCATCAAAATCTTTCAAGCCAATCTCTACCTGTAAACGATGCCGATCCACTTTGCGTTTCGTCCGCCTTCGCAACTCTGGCTCTAACGGCGGCAGCAGCGCGAAGGTGATGTTCATGGGCTGAAAATTCTTCGTCTCGGCATTGGCGATGTAATTGATCAGGCTGCCCATCGCTGTATGGCGCGGCGGCGCTTCCGGGTGCTCGTGGCGAGCGATGCGGGCGGCGTGAACGCCGGCCATAAAGCCCGTCGCCATCGCTTCGATGTAGCCTTCGACGCCTGAGATCTGCCCCGCAAACAGAACGCGCGGCTCGGCGCGCATTTGCAATGTCTCGCCCAGCACCGCCGGGGCGCAGATGAAGGTGTTGCGGTGAATCTGGCCAAAGCGAATGAATTCAGCTTGCTCAAGCCCCGGAATCAATCTCAAGACGCGCTTCTGATCGCCGAACTTGAGATGGTTTTGAAAGCCGACGAGGTTGTAGCTATCGGCCAACAGATTTTCCTGCCGCAACTGTACGGCGGCATAAGGCATCTGGCCGGTGCGCGGGTCGCGCAGGCCGACCGGCTTCATTGGCCCAAAGCGCAGGGTGTCGCGCCCGCGCCGGGCAATCTCTTCAATCGGCAGACAGCCCTCGAAGTACATGGTCTGCTCGAACTCATGCAGCGGCACAGACTCTGCCGCGATCAGCGCCTCGTAGAAGCGACTGTAATCTTCTTCACTCATCGGGCAGTTCAGATAATCGGCACCGCCTTTGTCGTAACGCGCCGCGCGGAAAGCGACTTCGGTGTTGACCGTTTCGGCGTCAACGACCGGGGCGATGGCGTCATAAAAGTAGAGATGCGTCGAGCCGGTCAAGCGCGCCAACGCTTCGGACAGCGCCGGCGAGGTGAGCGGCCCGGTGGCGATGACCACGACGCCATCGGACGGGATCGCTTGCGCCTCTTCACGGACGATCTCAATGTTCGGGTGCTGGCTGAGGGCACGGGTTACGGCTTCGCTGAAGCGTTCGCGGTCAACGGCGAGCGCCGCGCCCGCCGGCACCGCCGTTTCGTGGGCGATGCGCAAGAGCAGCGAGCCGCCGCGCCGCAACTCTTCTTTGAGCATGAAAGGCGCGGTGCCCGGCTCGTCGGACTTCAGCGAGTTGGAGCAGACGATTTCGCCGAGGTTGGCGGTGCGGTGCGCCGGCGTGGGCCGCACCGGGCGCATTTCGTAAAGGCGGACGCGCAGGCCGCGCGAGGCCGCCTGCCATGCGGCTTCGCTGCCGGCAAGGCCGCCGCCGATCACCGTAATGGATTGCTCAATCATTGCCTTTGGGTTCTCGCCTTCATGCTATATGCCTGCCTTCGATTCTACACTGGCGCCGGGCGGCTATCAAACTTGCGCGTTTCGCGGCCCGCTTGTCAGGGGCGAGGTTTTTGCGATAGTCTTGCGCGGCAGATGAGCAGCGACGTCAAAATGTTGGTCGAGCAAGCCAATGCGGCATTTTATCGCGCCCTGGAATCCGGCGTCCTTGAGCGCATGGAAGAGGTCTGGGCGCACGAGGACTGGGTGCGCTGCGTGCATCCGGGTTGGGAGATGATCGTCGGCTGGCTGCGCGTGCGCGAGAGCTGGGAGATGATCTTTGAGGGCGGCCAGCGCATGCGCGCCTCGCCTTCCGATGTCTGGGTGCAGGTGATGGGCGATGTCGCCTGGGTGAGCTGTCTGGAGAACATCACGGTATTTAATGAATCGAGCTTCGATTCGGCGCAGGCGGCGGCGACCAATCTCTTTGTGCGCCGCCAGGAGCGCTGGCTGATGGTGCATCACCACGCCTCGCCAATCCCCATGATCGTCCCCGACACCGCTTCCGATGTTATCCAGTAGCGTTCAAATTTTCGGAAGAAAATCCAGAATTTCATATTCGTAGGCCCTCTGGCGTCTCCCCAGACTTTTCGCCTCGAAATATAATTGTGGCAAGGGTGAGCTTTAGCGCCGGACGCGCGGAATGGGGGATGACGGTATGGTGTTTGCAGAAATCCACCTCTACCGCACAATTTTCAGACTGAAACAGTCAATAAAGAATTAGTAAATGGGGAGTTTCTTAGGCGGAATGATGGTTATACGAGTCGGCACTTATCATCTTTGGGCGGCGCCAATCGGCAAACAGCCGCCTTCAAAAGCAACATTAGCAACCATTTCCACCACGCAGCCTCGCCTCACACGGGGGCTGTTATCGCTCACAAACCATCCATTGAGTGATGCCTGAGGTGTGCCGGCCCATAGCGGCGCGCCCATTCCTCGCTTCGTCTGGACCGTATCCGAAGCGAAAAACAGATGATCATTTTACTTAGGAGGAAGCACATGACCCCAAAGTCATTTAAAATCAGCAAAGGCCGTGTTCGCAGCATTGCGAGCGTCCTGATGCTGTTGGCCTTGTTGTTTGGCCCCGGCTCGGCATTTTCCGCGCTGGCCATGCAAGAGACCACCGGTAAGATCGAAGGCGAGGTCAAAGACCCGAACGGGGCAGTCGTCCCGGGCGCGAAGGTGACCATCGCCAATAAAGCCACCACCGGCGGCAGCCGTCCCGACGCCTCGCAGGCTTTTAACCGCACCATCACCGCCGACTCCAACGGCTTTTATCGCGTCAACGAGGTGCCGCCGGGAGTCTACACCGTTTCGGTCGCCGCGGGCGGCGGCTTTGGCGGCGCGACCGCCGACGATATCCAGGTGGTGCTCGGCAAGACCACGCCGGTCAACATCACGCTGGCGGTTGCCGGCTCGACCACGACCGTTGAAGTGTCGGCCAGCGAAGTGACGATTGACCCGACCGACAACAAGATTCAGACCAACATCACCGCGCAGGTCGCCGAGTTGCTGCCCAAGGGCACCAACTTCGCCAGCCTGTTGAAGGTGGCGCCGTCCACCCGCCCCGAACCGCTCAGCGGCCAGTACCAGGTTGATGGCGCGTCGGGCTCGGAGAACACCTTCATCGTTGACGGCCAGGAAGTCACGCACTTCCGCACCGGCGTATTGCGCGCCAACGACAACCTGCCGTTCAGCATCGTCCAGGAGACGCAGGTGAAGAGCTCTGGTTTCGAAGCCGAATACGGCGGCGCGACCGGCGGCGTCATCAACGTCGTCACCAAGGGCGGCACCAACGACTTCCACGGCGAGTTCGGCTCGTCGTTCGCGCCGAGCGGCTTGCAGTCGAAGCCGCGTCCCTTCCTGCGCAACTTCCGCACGGGCACGGTCGGCTCGACCACCAACCCGTTCATCGACCTGCCGGAATACATCCAGCCGCGTAAGGACAAAGGCACGCTGTACTATCCGCAAGCCAGCCTCGGCGGCCCGATCATCAAAGACCACCTCTGGTTCTTTGCCAGCTATTCGCCGCAGATCGAGAACTATCACCGCACGCTCGACTACGTCTCGTCGGATCCGCGCTCGCGCGTCGTCAGCGAGAGCCTGACCTACAACCTCAAGCGCATCCGTGAGTACACCGATGCGCGCCTCGATGCCCAGCCCTGGGATAAGCTTCACCTAACCGGGCGTTTCATTTGGGCGCCGATTCATGACGAAGGCGCCCTGCCGAGCTTTGGCGAAACCACGGCGACGCCGCAACAGGCACTCCTCGGCGGTCAGGTACTGCGCGGGCCAGCCTTCCTCGATCAGCAGGGCGGTCGTCAGAACTCGAACAACATCGCCGGCTCGGCCGTCTGGACGCCGACCAGCAAGCTGGTCGTCAGCTTCCGCGGCGGTCGCACCTTCCTCAACGAGAAGCTGGGCGCTTACGGCCTGCCGACCGCAATGCGCGTCTTGTGCAGCGCGTCTAGCAGCGCTTCGGCGGCGGCTTTGGCCGGATGCGTTCCGGGCCAGCAGAACTTCGCCAGCAACTTCCAGATCGACTACGACGTCTCGACCCGTAAGACGTTCGACACCGACGCCAGCTATTTGGTGAGCAACCTCTTGGGCCGCCACCAGTTCAAGGGTGGCTACCAGTACAACGGCCTGTCGAACACGACTAGCCAGGGCTATGCCAACCTCGGTCAGCTCACGCTAATCTATGGCAGCCAGACCATCGCCAACCAGACCGGCCAAGCGCCGGCTCCGGGAGCGGTTGGCGTCGGCGTGTTGCAGCGCTTCGGCACCATCGGTGCGGCGAGCAGCGCCAACCAGAGCGTCTACATCCAGGATAGCTGGCAGCCGACCTCGCGCCTGTCGCTCAACCTGGGCATGCGCCTCGAGCGCGAAGACGTTCCGACCTTCAGCGAAGGCAATCCGGGCATCAAGTTCGATTGGGGCTCGAAGCCGGCGCCGCGCATCGGTGGCGCGTTCGACGTCTTCGGCAACGGTAAGACGAAGTTGTTCGCCAGCTATGGCTGGTTCTATGATCGCTTCAAGTACGAGCTGCCGCGCGGCTCGTTCGGCGGCGACTTCTTCCGCCGCGACTACTTTGACATCCTCCCGGGTCAGCGTTTCGATTCGTTCACCGTCTCGCAGATCGTCGGCAGCTTCACCGACCCGGTGGGCGGCGCCGGCTGCCTGAGTGACAACCCGGCGGTTCGCATCGCTCCGGGCGCGTTGTCGCGCTGTAACGCCGACTTCCGCATTCCGTCGAACCTGGTTGGCGGCGACGTGTTCAGCAGCGGCGCGGTTGACCCGAACATCAAGGCGGCGCGTCAGCACGAGTTCACCATCGGTGGCGAGCACGAGCTGAGCCGCACCTTCCTGGTGCGCGCCCGCTTCACCCGCAAGGTGTTGGATCGCGCCATCGAAGACGTCGGCATCCCGACGCCGTCGGGCAGCGAAGCCTATATCATCGGCAACCCGGGCATGGGCCTCGTGACCGAGATCGGCGCTCAGGCCGGCTTCCCGACGCCGAAGGCGACTCGCCGTTACAACGCTTTCGAGGTTCAGCTCGACAAGCGCTTCGCCAATCACTACTTCTTCAACGCGAACTATACCTATAGCCGGCTGTGGGGCAACTACTCCGGTCTGGCCAGCTCGCTTGAATTTGGTCGCGTCAGCCCGAACGTCAGCCGTCTTTTCGACCTGCCGTGGCAGCCGTTCACGCTGAACGGCGAGTCAATCGAAGGCTTGCTGCCGACCGACCGTCCGCACGTCTTCAAGTTCTACGGGGCCTACGAGGCGCGCTTCGGCGGCAAGAGCACGACCGAGTTCTCGACCTTCACAACGGCGCAGTCGGGCACCCCGGTGACTAGCGTCATCACGCTCTACGCCCTGAACCCGACGGTTGTGAATGGCCTTGGCGATCTGGGCCGCACCGAGATGTACACTCAGACGGACTTCGCCATCCGTCACAAGATGCGCCTCGGCAGCAGCGAGCGCATGATGCTGGTTGCTGAAGTTGACATCCTCAACCTCTTCAACGAGGATCGGGTGTTGACCTACCAGACGACCATCAGCCCGACTGACATCCGCGCCAGCAACCTCACGGCTAATGGCTGCCCGACCTGCACCGGTGAGATCTCCACGATCCAGGCGCTCTTCAACGGTGGCATCCGCGATGCCGTGTTGAAGTTCATCAACGACCCGGCAGCGCCGAACCGCCGCCAGAGCACCTTTGACAAGCCCAACGGATTCCAAGACCCGCGCACCGTGCGGTTCGGTTTCCGCTTGATCTTCTAGTCAATCGGCTCTGCAAAGAGTCACAACTAAAAGGCCCACACGGAGCAATCCGTGTGGGCCTTTTTTTCGCCGTCGCTTCAGCCGCCGAAACTATTTCGTGTTGACCTTTTCTCTTAACGTCTTGATCTGCTCTTTAATCTTCTCGGCGTCCGCCGCCTTAGGCTCATTCTTCAACACCATCTCCAGCTCGTCGGCGGCTTCGCGGTAGCGTTTCTGATCCATGTAGACGCCGGCCAACTGGCGATGCACTTCGCCGACTTTGCCGCCGCTCAGCTCGTTGGCGCGCTTCAAGGCAGCCTCGGCCTGATCGAAGACCTTGCCGCGCCGCAGCGCCCTGCCCAGCCACAGGTAGACATCTGCGGACTTGGTGTAAAGCGCCGTCGCGCGCCGCAGATTCTCGATGGCTTCAGCATTCATGCCGAGCTGGTACTGCGTCCAGCCGAGCCCGAACAGGCTGGAGAAACCATTCGAGTTGATCTCGACAGCTTTCATCAGCAGCACGAGCCCGGCCTGGAAGAAAGCCGGGTTGCTCGTGCCGCGCATGGCATATTCGGCCCCTAACCGGTCGAGCGCCAGGTAGTATTCAGGAAAGACCTCAATGGCTTTCTTCAGGCTTTCCAAGCCCTCTTTTTCCTTCTTGTCGCGCAGGCTACGGACGCCTTCCTCGTACAGCCGCCTTGCCCCGTCGGGCACGCTCTGCGCGAAGACCGTGGTTGGGGCCATCGCAAAAGGCCCGCTGTATACGCGCTCGTTGACCTTTAAGAGAATGTCTACGTGCTGCGTGTCAGAGCCGCTACCGGCTCTCGACGAGACGCTGGCCAATACGACCTCCTGCATTTGCTCCTTGTAGTCGGTGCCGTAGGGCCGCACGCGGATGCGGTAGCGCCCGTCTTGAAGACCGGAGAACGAGAAGCGTCCTCCGGGGTCGGTCCTCGCCTGACGCATGACTGAATCAACTTCGTCTAACAGCTCGACGTAGACGTCAGGCACCGCCCGATGCTCTTCGCCAAAGATCGTCCCGTAGATCGTGTTGCGGCCCTGCGCGGCGGCGGAACTGACCAGCAGTTGCGCGCCGAGCGCGATGATGATACCGACGACGAAACGGACATGTTTATTCATTATATCTGCTCCTTGTTTACGGCCTGCGACAGTGGTTGAGCTGCAAAAGAAATGGCCCGAGGGCACCCCTTGTCATAGCGGTTCTGATCGTTGCTGATCACCGCCCCCCTCTCCCGCAAGCGTTTGATTTCGGTGGCTCAGATTATACACGCAAGAGGGTGGCGCTTGTCGAGGCAGGCGCTGGCGGCTCGCCCCAATCCCTCACAGGCATTGGCCAGGGGCGGGACCATATTCAATTTTTCGGAAGAAAATCCAGATTTTTAGACAAACAGCCACAAACCGTTTGCCGCCCGCCGCTGCAAGTCCTATAAAGAGAGGCGCTTATAACCGCAGAGGAGCGCCGGGGAGTTCGGAATATTCTTTGCTCGTAAAACAATAGCCTCGATAATCTAAGGAAACACTAAGCACATTGAACCAATCGGCAACTGACAACTGGCTTCAAAAATTCTCTCATAACAGGACTTCCCTGTTTCACCCAACGCATCGCCAGCAGTGGACCGAGAACCTCTCTTTAATGGCCGACGCCATGAAGAGTCTAGCATAGGCAACTGACGAACGTTGTATTGTACTTGGCCGCCACCGGCGCGTTTCGGTCGGCATAACTTTGTGGTTTCAGTCTAACCCGAACAATGAAGGAGAGTACTTATGAAAGGACGACTTCAGAAGCGGTTCGTGAGTTTAATCTCGTTGATTTGCCTGGGCCTGAGCCTGGCCGCGCCGTTGGCTGCGGCGCAGCAGCCAACCGGGTCAATCGAAGGGCTGGTGACAGATCCGCAGACCGCCGTGGTCTCGCAGGCTAGCGTGGTGGCCCGCAATACGGCGACCGGCGCGACCCGCACGACGAATGCGGGCAGCGATGGGCGCTATAACATTACGCAACTGGCGCCGGGCATCTACGAGGTAAAAGTGACGGCGCAGGGCTTCAAGTCCACCGTCGTTTCCAACGTCAAGGTGGATGTCGGCTCAAACGTCTCGGTTGACATCACCCTCCAACCTGGCGGTGCTTCGGAAACCGTCACGGTCACCGGCGGCGGGGAAGCCCAGATTGACCGAACCGACAACACGGTGTCGGGCGTTGTCGGCACGCTGCAAATCGATAACCTGCCGCTCAACGGGCGCAACTTCCTCGACTTGGCGCGCTTGCAGCCGGGCGCCGAGACGGTTGACGGGGGCAGCTTTGACCCGACGAAAGCCAACTACACAGGCGTTTCGATTGCCGGGCAGGCCGGGCGCTCGACGCAGATCACCGTTGATGGCGGCTCGGTGGTCGACAACATCGTTGGGACGACGGTGCAGAACTTCTCGCAAGAGATCGTTCAGGAGTTCCAGGTCGGCATCTCGAATTTCGACCTTTCGACCGGCGCCTCGGCGACCGGCTCGGTGAACGTCGTTACTAAGGGCGGCAGCAACCAGTATCATGGCAACGCCTACATCTACTGGCGCGACGCGCACTTTGCGGCCTTCCCGTCGATCAGCCGACTGGACGCCATCCACGGCCTGCCGCCGGACTTGCAAGTCAGCCGCATCCCGTTCGACCGCGAGCAGTTCGGCGGCACGTTCGGCGGCCCGATCAAGAAGGACAAGCTCTTCTTCTTCGCTAACGTCGAGTACAACAACCAGGACGACATCTCGATCCACAACCAGTCTCCGAGCCTGGTCGGCTTCAACGGCTTCACCGGCAAGCCGTTCAACGAGTTGCTGGCGACCGGCAAGATCGATTACAAGTGGAGCGACTCGACATCGTTGTTCTTCCGCTATTCGCATGACAACAACGACCAGCAGGCGCCCTTTGCGCCTGGCACTGGCATTCTGCCGCGCGATTCGGCGAGCGGCATCTTCCAGACCAACGACCAGATTGACCTTAATCGCTCGGATGGCGGCGTCTTCGGCATGACGAAGAGCCTGACCTCTACCCTGGTCAACGACTTCCGTTACGCCATCAACGACTTCCACAACCGCATCGATCCGGCTTCGCCCGGCGTTCCGGAGCTTCGCGTCATCAACCCCGACCAGAATTGGAAGTCGGGCGCTAACTACATCACGCCGCAGGTGACCGATCAGCGCCGCAACCAGATTCGTGACGACCTGAGCTGGAGCAAAGGCAAGCATGCGGCTCGCTTCGGCATCGATTGGGAGCGCACGACTATTGATGGCCAGTTTGCCTTCGCCAAGCCGGCCCGCATCCGCATCTATGGCCCCGGCTTCGGCGGGCCGTTCCCGGTCCTTTCGTCGGAGGCCGACTTTCTCAACTCTCCGGTGCGCGACATCAGCCTCGGAGTCGGCGAGGACCTGTTGCCCTTCAACACGCCATCGGGCGTGACCCTCAACAATCGCTTCCAGTTCTATGGCACGGACTCGTGGCACGTCTCGCACAACGTCACGTTCAATTTCGGTCTGGCTTACCGCTATGACACGAACCTGTGGAATCATGACCAGACGCGCCCGGAGATTGTCGCGCCCCTATTCGGCAAAGGCACGGCGGCGAGTCCGCCGGACAAGAACAACCTCGCGCCGCGCCTCGGCTTTGCCTGGGACATCAAGGGCGATGGCCGCACGGTCATCCGCGGTGGCGCCGGCATGTACTACGACACCACAATCGATAATCTGCGACTGTTCGAGCGCGCCGACCTCGGTCCGGCGGGCGCCGAGCTGTTCCTGGTCGGCAACGACATTCGTAGCACCTTGTTGCCGGGTGGCAATGGCCAATTCGGCAGTACCCCCGGTTCCTCAAGCGGCTACATCACGCTGCGCAATCTGTTAGCGATTGCGCCGGCGGTGCGCTCCGATGTCGAATCGCGGGCGTTCAACTGCACGCTGCCGACTTCAATCGAATGTTTCCACGCCGTCAGTGGGCCGCTGTTTTCGACTGAATTCCAGATTCCGTACTCCTTGCAGTACGCCATCGGGATTCAGAAGGCGCTGCCCGGCAAGATCGTCGTGCAGGCCGACTTCAACTACCGCAAAGGGGTGCACGAGGTCATCACCTACGACGCGAACTTCATCGATTCGGTAGACCGCGCCGGCAACCCGACGCCGACCGTTGCCAGCATAGACTTCGGCGTGCCGTACGCCGATTCGTCGGCGTTCTCGGTCTACAAGGCGCTGCTGCTTCGCGTTGACCGCCGCTTCGAGCGCGGCTTTCAACTGACCGCCAGCTACACCCTGTCGCGGCTGAAGAATTTCGGCGGCGACGCGCTGGGACTCGGCCAGACAATCTCGGATAAGAACGATTTCCGCAAGGAGTATGGGCCGGGCGGGCTGGATCGCACCCACCGACTGGTGATCAGCTCGGTGTGGGAGATGCCTTTCTTCAAGAACAGCACTTCAAGGTTCAAGAAGAACGCGCTAGGCGGGTGGACGATCTCGACGATCTCGACGGCGTTAAGCGGGCTGCCGTTGAGCGCCCTCCTGCCGGATGGCGTTGACCTGGCGGGCACAGGCTCCTTCTTCTCTTACCTGCCGGGCGCTGGCGCCGGCCAGATCGGTCGCGGGATCAACTCGCTGAGCCAGTTGAACTCGATCATCCGCGACTACAATGCCAACCGGGCGCAATACGCCGCCCGCATCGAAGGCGGCGTGCCGGTCGACCCATATGGCACAGAGCTACGCGAGTTGGCGGAGTTGCCGACGGGGACGCCCATCGGCGGCGATTCGCTCATCTCGCATGACCTGCGGCTGACGAAATCCTTCCACATATCCGAGAGGATGAAGGTCGATTTCATCGGCGAGGTCTTCAACCTGTTCAACATCTCAAACCTCACCAATGTCGGGGACACGTCGATACCGGCGAAAGACGATATCACCGGCCCCGGCGACTTCACTACCTTCAAGCCGACCCAGCGCACGACGAACATCTTCGGTACGGGTGGCCCGCGCGCTTTCCAGTTCGCCTTGAAGTTTGTCTTCTAAGCGACTGGCGGCTTGCTTCAGCGGCGCGTGGCGGCGACTTTGGCCCGCCACGCGCCGCTTTCTCCGTGACCTCCTTTCGCGCCGTCAAGGTTTTTCTCAGGCTGGCTTGAGCCGCCACATCTTGAAAGGGAGCCATCGTGATCAGCAATCGTCTCTGCGCACTGGCCGCCGCGATCTGCCTGTCGGTGAGCGCGGGCGCGCGGCCACAGGGGAATTCGATCAGGGGCAAGGTGCGCGATTCAATGGGCAGGAATGTCGGGCAAATCATCGTCCAGCTCGAAACCGGCAATGGCGTGCCCGTCAACATCATCGCCACCAACAACGAGGGCGATTTCTTTTTCGGGGGGCTGTCGGAAACCAGCTACATCCTGGTGATCTCTGCGCCCGACTTTGAGCCGGTAAGCGAGCACGTCGACTTCGTAAGAACCGTCGGCGCGAACGACCCCGGCGAACGGCGGACGGTCGAGATCACACTCGTCACAAAAGGGGCGGGCACGCAGGCTCTATCGAACCGAACGGTCGCCGGCCAGAGTGTCCCGAAGGCGGCGCGCGCGGCGCTCGACCGGGCGATCAAGCTGACGAAAGAGAATAATCAAGAGGAAGCGCTCGCCGCCCTGGACGAGGCGATCAAGGCTTACCCAGATTACTTTGACGCACACTTCCTGCGGGGCAGCGGGTTGATGCAGGCTGGCCGTCTGGACGAAGCCATCGCAGCGTTTGAACAGGCACGCCGAATCAATCCGAAAGATGACCGCGTCTATCAAGCCTTCGGTCATATCCTGATGCGGCAGAAGAAGTACGCGCTGGCGTCGCAGGTCTTTGCCGAGGCGGCGCGGTTGAACCCGACGGATCCAGGCATTCTGCTGATGCGCGCGCAGGCGCTCATCGAACACGCCGCCGTCATCGATCCCGCGAGATCAAAAGCGGCGGCCAGCGAGCGCGAGGCCGCTTTTGGCATGGCGGACAAGACCCTCACCCGAGCGTTCGAATTGAGCGGCAAGAAACTGGCAGCGGTCCACCTTCAGTGGGCCAGGCTTTACGATAAGAAAGGCGAGCCTGGGCGCGCCGCCGACCACCTGGAGGAGTATCTGAAGATGTCGCCGGGGGTCAAGAATGCCGACACCATCCGCGAGGCCATTAAAACACTGCGCGCCCCGGCTGGCGCAAAAAAACCCTAACCCGGTCGAGTAAAAAAGATATTTCGATCCTGATCGTTGATGGCGAAAAGCCAATCCGCCGTTTGCTGGCAATGTACCTATCAGACAAGCGCGAGATCCGCTCGTTCATCATTTCGATCAAGCACAGTGCGGGCCGCACCGGCGCGCCGCCGGCGTAAGCGAAAAGTAAGGCAAGCTCCTCTCCTATCCAAGCATTTCGGCAAGTCCGGCGCACGAATTTTTTTGTTTAGCCTCTCCACATTCAGTACGCTTCGTGTTAAGATTGCTTTCTCTTCATGGCCGCTAAAATCGCACTTGGCCCGCGATTGTGGCCCATTCACAATCAACGAAGTTAGGGAGGCTCTATGAATAGGCATCATTTCTTTTTACCGCGAGCGTATCGGCGGCTGGCAGCGTTGATCGTCGCAACCTGCTTGCTGAATGTCGGCTTGTACAGCATAGCGCGCGGACAAAAGCTCGACGAATTCGAACGCGCCCGCACCCTGATGATACTCAAGAACATCAAGGACGAGATCAAGAAGAATTACTATGATCCAAACTTTCACGGACTTGACCTGGAAGCGCGCTTCAAGACTGCTGAAGAAAAGGTCAAGACGGCAACCTCGGTCGGCCAGATGTACGGCATCATCGCCCAGGCGGTGTTGGATCTGAACGATTCGCACACCAGCTTCATTCCGCCGTCGCGAGCCGCGCGCACCAATTATGGCTGGCGGATGCAGATGATCGGCGACAAGTGTTTTGTAACTGCTGTGCAACCGGGCAGCGACGCCGAAGCCAAGGGCCTGAAGCCGGGCGATGAGGTGCTGTCGGTCAACGGCTTTCAGCCGACCCGCGACAATATGTGGAAGATGCAGTACTTCTTTAACACCTTGCGGCCACAACCCGGCTTGCAGGTCGTAGTCGCCAGTCCCGGCGCCAAACAGGCCCACCAGCTCGATCTGGTGGCGAAAGTCAAACAGGGCAAACGGATGCTTGATCTGACCAGCGGCTCAGGCGTAGATCTGTTCGACCTGATTCGCGATGCCGAAGCCGAAGATCATCTGAATCGCCATCGCTATTACGAAATGGGCGACGACCTGCTCATCTGGAAGATGCCGCAGTTCGACTTCCTCGATGACGGCGGCGAAGAGATCATGAGCAAGGCGAGAAAGCACAAGGCGCTGATCATTGACCTGCGCGGCAACCCCGGCGGTTATATCAAGGGGCTGCAAGCGCTGCTCGGCAATTTCGTCGAAGGCAACGTCAAGGTGGCCGACGAGAAGCGGCGCAAGGAGACCAAGCCGCTGATGGTCAAAACGCGCAACTCAGGATTCAAAGGCAAGCTCGTCATCTTGATCGACAGCCGCTCCGGCTCGTGCGCCGAGGTTTTCGCCCGCATGGCGCAGCTTGAAAAATTCGGCACAGTCATCGGTGACCGCTCGGCGGGCGCGGTGATGGAGTCGCGTTATTACCCGATGCAGATCGGCACCGACACCGTCATTTTCTATGGCGCAAGTATTACATCAGCCGATGTGATTATGACGGACGGCAAGAGCCTCGAAGGCGTTGGCGTCACCCCGGATGAACTGATGCTGCCGACCGCAGCAGACATGGCGGCTAACCGCGACCCGGTGCTGGCGCGCGCCATGGAAATCCTCGGCTTCAAGATCGAGCCGGAGAAGGCCGGCGCGATGTTTCCAATTGAATGGCGCAAGTAACTTTCGTCGGTCGTAGCCGGCGGATATCGAAAAAACCAGAACGGGCGCAGAGCCTTCACTCTGTGCCCGTTTTCTTTTGAGATCGCCTCTGCACAACCCGCCGGGCGAATTCTTCATCTATAGGCGGCATCATGCGTGATTAGACCGGCGAATTCTGCGGCGCTGGCAGTATAATGCTAGCCGCAGTCAACTCACGCACAGGTGCAGGAGACTATGACCGACGAAGACCCTTCGCGAGATCGCATCGCCGAGCTCATCCAGCGCATCAACCAGATGGATGAGACGCTGCGCCAGCAGGCGTGGCGCATCTATCACCTGGAACAACGGCTCGGCGGCGCGCCGCCGCGTCCCACGCCGCTCGCCGCGCCGCCGCAGTCGCGCCCGAAGCCGCCCCCGTCAGCCGCGCCGCCTTCGGTAAGCAGAGACACGGAACCGGCGGCGCTTCCGCCTTTCGTTGCGCCGCCGCCAAATGCGCAAACGCCAGGTGACGCGTTCAACGACCGCTCGCATCAACCAGGTAGGTCCCCCAGCGCCCGCCCGCAGGCACCGCCGCCTATGCCGTCCTTCACGTCGCCGGCCTTCGCGCCGCCCCGCGCGAAATCGCGCGACGACCTTGAAGCGCGCATCGGCAGCAACTGGCTGCTGCGCATCGCCGTGATCACTGTAGCGCTCGGCATTGCCTACTTTTTGAAATATGCCTATGACAATGAATGGATCGGCAAGAATGGCGCGCTGTGGATTTGCATCACCATCGGCGTTGCCTTCCTGGTCGGCGCCGAGCGTCTGCGCCCGCGTTATCACAATTACGCCTATGGCCTGACCGGCCTCGGCATCATGATTCTCTACACCTGTTTTTATGCGGCTTACGGCCTGCTGCATTTATGGGAGCCGGTGCCGGCCTTCGTCGGCATGGTGCTAGTGACGGTGACGGCGACGCTGCTGGCGGCGCGCTATAACGCCTTGCCGATAGCCGTGCTCGGACTGATCGGCGGTTTTCTTACACCCATTGTTCTGTCAACCGGGCATGATAATGAAGTCGGCCTCTTCAGCTACATCGCCATGCTCGACCTGGGGGTGCTGGTCCTGGCTTACTCCAAGCAATGGCGAGCGCTCAACTACCTGGCATTTGCTGCCACGGTGATGATGTTCATCGCGTGGTACGACGCCTGGTATGCGGTGGAAAAGCTCTGGCCGACCATCGGTTTCCTGACGCTCTTCTTCGCCATCTTTGCGCTGCTCGCGGTACTATACAATGTCGTCAACCGGCGGCAGACGCGCTGGCTCGACCTCGGCATGGTCTTCGCCAACGCCTTGCTCTATTTCGCCGCCAGCTACAGCTTGCTCGAACAAGAATATCAAGCCCGCCTCGGGCTCTTCGCCGTGCTGGTGTCGGCGTTTTATCTGGCGCTCGGCTATTTCACTTACCAGCGCGACCGTGAAGACCGGCTGCTGCTTTACACCTTCTGGGGACTAGCGATTCTGTTCGTTGTGCTCGCCGTGCCGATTCAGTTCAAGCAGAACTGGATCACTATGGGTTGGGCAATAGAAGGCGCGATCCTGACCTGGATCGGCCTGCGCGTCGGTGACCGCGTTTCGCGTTACGGCGCGCTGATCATCTTCGGCATCGCCGCGATGCACTGGCTGGCGAGCGACGCGCTGGATGCGGTTTATCAAGCGAGCGGCGACATCGCGCCGTTATGGAATCGCCGAGCGCTGTCGTGCGCGGTGCTGGTCGCGGCGCTGCTCGTAGCGGCGTCATTCTACAAGCGGATTGGCGAGCGCGTCGAAGCTGGCGAGCGCGCGGCACTCGCCAGCCTCTGCGCGCTTGGCGGCAACCTCCTGGTTGTGGTTCTGTTGAGCCTGGAGGTCAATACCTACTTCGAGCGACAAGGGCGCGCGCTTTCAGCAAGCGATCAGTTGGAGCGGCTTTACAGCTACCGCGCGCTGAGCCTGACGATTCTCTGGGTGGGATATGCCACGGCGATGCTTTTCGTCGGCGTCCGTCGCCATTTGACCGTCGTGCGCGTCGCCGGATTGTTTTTGCTGGCGATTGCTTTATGCAAAGTCCTGGTCCTGGACTTACGCAGTTATGACGCGGTGTGGCACAGGCCGTTACTCAACCCGACGTTTGCGGCCTTCGTCGCCTTGATCGCGGCGACGAGCTGCTGTGCATGGCTCTATGCGCGTGCCGAAGGGATTACTGAGGACGAGCGCGGCGCCTGGCTCTCCATCATGGTCATCGTCGCCAACGCGCTGGCGGTAATCGCGCTGAGCTTTGAAGCGCTCGGCTACTTCGACGCCCGCCTGGCGATGAAGGGCGGTAGCGCTGACAACGTGCGCGACCTGCAACTGGCAAAGCAGTTGTGGCTGACCGTGGTGTGGACAGTCTATGGCGGCGTGCTGCTGACGGTCGGATTAGTCCGCCGCCGCCCAATGCTCAGGCTGATGGCGCTGCTGCTGCTGGGGCTGGCCATTGCGAAAGTCTACGTGCTGGACATCTGGGCGCTGGCGAAGCTCTATCGCATCGTCGCGCTGATTCTGCTCGGCGTCGTGCTGTTGCTGGTTTCATTCCTCTATCAGCCGCTGCGTCGCCGGCTTGCCGAAGCCGACGGTGAAGAAGCACGCGCCGAAACCGATTAGTCGACGCGCCGCCGACAAGTTGCGCCCGTGCCGGCAAGCGCACATAATAGCGGCAGGCAGACAATTCATCTAAAGAGGAGACTTTCATGAGCGCAAATCCACTGGAGCAATTATCCCAGCTCGGCCAGTCCGTCTGGTACGACAACATCGAGCGCAAGCTCATCACTTCGGGCGAGCTGCGCCGTCTGATTGACGAAGACGATTTGCGTGGCGTCACCTCGAACCCGGCCATCTTCGAGAAAGCCATCAGCGGCTCGGACCTCTACGAAGACCAGTTGCGCGAGCTGGTGGCCGAAGACGCTGGCCCCATAGATATCTACGAGGCGCTCGCCATCCGCGACATTCAATCAGCCGCCGACGAGCTGCTGCGCGTCTACGAAAAGACCAATGCCCTGGACGGCTATGTCAGCCTTGAATGCTCGCCGCTGCTGGCCCACGACACGCAGGCGACGATTGAAGAAGCCCGCCGCCTGTGGCAGGTCGTCGGTCGCAAGAATGTGATGATTAAGATTCCCGGCACCGAAGCCGGCACACCGGCCATCGAGCAGTGCATCTACGAGGGCATCAATATCAACATCACGCTGTTGTTCTCGCTCGCGAGCTACGAGGCAACGATGGGCGCCTACATTCGCGGCCTCGAACGCCGGCTCGATGAAGGCAAGCCGGTCAGCGGCATCGCTTCGGTCGCCAGCTTCTTCGTCAGCCGCATCGACACCGCCACTGACAAGCGCTTGCAGGAAGCGATCAAGGTGGCCGCCAGCGCCAGCGACCAGCAATCGCTTAAATCACTGATGGGGCGCATTGCCATCGCTAACGCCAAGATGGCTTATCAGGATTACAAGCGAGTCTTCCACGGCGAGCGCTTCGACAAATTGAAAGCCGCCGGCGCACAGGTGCAGCGTCCCCTGTGGGCTTCGACTTCGACGAAGAACCCGGCCTACAGTGATGTTTATTACGTTGAATCCTTAATTGGCCCGGAGACGGTTGATACGATACCTCCGGCGACGCTCGCCGCCTTCCGCGATCACGGCGTTGCCAGGGTGACCATCGAAGACAATCTCGACGAGGAGCGGGCGCGGCTCGCCGAGCTGCACAGCTTCGGCATCAGCCTCGCGGATGTCACCGACGAAGTCTTGCGCGACGCCGTCCGCCTGTTCGTCGAGCCATTCGAGAAGCTGCTGAAATCAATCGAAGCCAAGCGCGACGAGATCAGCAGCCGCAAGTCGCAATCCGAAACGGCAGACTGAAGGATAGAAAATGATGAATGATGAATGATGAATGATGAATTACAGAAGACCGCTGGGCCGTAATGGGCGTGGTAGGCTTAGGGCAGCCTTAAGGCTACCGCCTGCCCTCCGGCAGTTCATCATTCAGCATTCATCGTTCATCATTTCCCCTCACTATGGCGACCTTTTCCAGATCAATCAATGTTGAGATGGACTGGCTCGATCCGACGAGCTTCGAGATTCGCGGCCAGCTCGACGATAACGTGCATTCGCTGCGGGCGCGTTTCGTCGTCGGCTTCCCTGACTTCTCGATTCGCGAAGCCACGGGCGAGCTAACCCGCATGCCGTATCCGGGCATCTGCACTGGCTCGGTCGCGGCGCTCGCAGGCTTTGTCGGCGAGCGGATCGGGCGCGGCTTTCGCAAGCGCGCCGGCGAAATCACCGGCGGCGCGGCGAGCTGCAACCACCTGCATACGCTGGTGACCAACATGGCGGCCTGCGCCTTCCAGATGAATTACCTCGCCGCCAAGCAGCGACCCGAAGCCGAAGCGGCGCTGCGCCAGGTCGCCGACGATCCGGCCCGCAAACGCCAGATGGTCTTGCACTGGATGCCGCAGCTCCGCAACTCATGCTATACATTCAGCGAAGCAACCGACGCCCTGTTTCAAATAGAAAAAGTGACGAGTGACAAGTAGGTGAAAAACTGCGGGCGTACTGCTGCGACGTTTTTACTCATCATTCATCACTCATCACTTTTGAGAGGAGCCGTATGGGCAAATACTTCGAAGATTTCATGGTCGGCGAAGAGGCCGTGACCGCAGGCCGCACGATCACCGAAACCGACATCGTCAACTTCGCCGGCATTACCGGCGATTGGAACGAGATTCACACCAACAAAGAACTGGCCGAGCGCGGCCCCTTCAAACAACGCATCGCCCACGGCGCGCTGATCTTTTCTATCGCCACCGGCCTGTCTGTGCGTATGGGCCAGACCGCCGACACGATCATCGCTTTCTATGGGCTTGACCGCTTGCGCTTCGTCAAGCCGACTTTCATCGGCGACACGGTGCGCGTCCGCCAGAAAGTCGAAGGCAAATCCGAGCGCGATGAGCGCAGCGGCATCGTCACCATGCTCAACGAAGTCGTCAATCAGCACGACGAGGTAGTGGTCAGTTACACGGCCAAGGTGCTGCTCAAGCGCCGCGGCTGATCACAATCCGCAATCGCTAATCTCTCCCCGCATCGGCCCCAGGAGGAATTCAAAGATGACCGTTTCGAGACACGATACGGCAAGGAAGTTTATCGCCAGGGAGATGGAACTCTTGAGTGAGCATGAGCGCGAGATCGTCAGCCGCTTCATCCACCGCAAAGGCGTGGTGCGCAACGTCGAGCGCGAATTCGCTGAGCAGTTATCGCTCGGCGACCGCGTCGCTGACCGCTTCGCCACCGTCATGGGGTCATGGCCTTTTATCATCTCGCAGAGCATCATCCTGGCCATCTGGGTGACGCTGAACCTGACGGCCTACATCAACCACTGGGATCCTTATCCGTTCATCCTGCTCAACCTGGCGCTGTCGTTCCAAGCCGCGTACGCTGCCCCGATCATTATGATGAGCCAGAATCGCCAGGCCGAAAAAGACCGCCTGCAATCAAAGAGCGACTATGAAGTGAACATGAAGGCCGAAATGGAGATCATGCAGTTGCACGAAAAGTTCAACGACCTGCGCGATCACTACTGGGCCGACCTTGTCCTTATGCAGCAGCGCCAGATCGATATGCTCGAACGCCTGGTCACGGAACTCTGCGGGCGCGAGTCGGGCCGGTCGAGCTGACCGGGCGGCGGCTTACGGTTGGCAAATGATTGCTCACCTGCACAGGAGAATGATATGGCCGAGATGAATGGCGCGCAGGCGATGTACGAGATGATGGTGCGTCAACAGGTGCGCTACGTCTTCGGCAACCCCGGCACGACCGAGTTGCCGCTGATGGATCTGTTCGCGGCTCGCAGTGAGATTGATTACATTCTTGCGCTGCACGAAGATTCGGCCCTCGCCGTCGCTGCCGGTTACGCCGACGCCAGCCGCCGCGCCGCGGTTGTCAACCTGCACACTAACCCCGGACTGGCGCATGCGCTCGGCAACCTCTACAACGCGCAGCGCGCCGGCACTCCGCTTGTCGTTACCGCCGGTCAGCAAGACACCCGCGCGACGCTTGACGAGCCTTTGCTGTGCGCCGACATGGTCGGCATGGCGCGTCCGTTTACGAAGTGGGCCTATGAAGTTCACCACGCCGCAGAGATTCCCGCGGCGATGGCGCGCGCCTTCAAGGTGGCAGAGACGCCGCCGACCGGCCCGGTCTTTCTGTCGCTGCCGGTCAACACGATGGAAGAGCGCGCCGACATCGAGTTAATCGCTCGCACACGGGTTGATGGGCGCTTGCGCGGCGACCCGTCGAAGATTGAAGAGGCCGCCGCGATATTGGCCGCCGCAAAGAATCCGGTCATCATCACAGGCGACGGCTGCGCCCGCTCGCAAGCACTGGCGGCGGTGGCGCAGCTTGCCGAACGCGTCGCCGCTCGTGTCTATGCCGAGCCGTTAAACGCGCTGCTCGATTTTCCGACCGGCCACCCGCTCTACGCCGGGCCGCTTGTGCCTAACGCCAGGCAGTCAGCGGCGATGCTCGAAGGCGTAGACGTGATCCTGACGGTCGGCGCGAGCAATCTATCGCCCCTTGTCTACACCGGTCACCGCATGATTCCAGCGAGCGCGCGATTGATTCAGATCGATCTGAATGACCGCGAGCTGGGCAAGAACTTTCCTGCGGAGATTGCCATTCAAGGCGACCCGTGTTGCTGTGTCGAAGCCTTGCTTGAGGCGATTGATGCAAGAGGTGAAGCGCCCGGTCCTGAGGTCGCCACGCGCCGCGCGGCACTGGAATTCGCCATCCGCGAAGCCCGCGCGCGTTTTGCCGAGCAAGCCATTGCGACCGGCGAAGACGGCCCAATGTCCGCAGGGTTTGTCGCTCGCACTTTGCGCGAGATGGCGGCAAGCGACGCCATCCTGGTTGATGAAGCGGTGACGGCGACGACCTACTTGCGGCTGCTGTTCGAAGTCAACGAGCCGAATTCTTACTTCTTCGCCAAAGGCGGCTCGCTCGGATTCGGCTTGCCGTTCGCGGTCGGCGTCAAGCTGGCGCAACGCGACCGGCAGGTCATCTGCGCCGTCGGTGACGGCTCGGCGCTCTACGCCATTCAAGGCTTATGGACGGCGGCGCGTTACGGACTTGGCGTCACTTTCGTGGTCTTTAACAATTCGAGCTATCAGATTCTCAAAGGTGGATTGATCGCGTTACAAGGCGAATCGGCGCGGCGCGGTCAGTTCATTGGCATGGACATTACCGAGCCGGAAGTAGACTTCACACGGCTGGCCGAATCTCTGGGCGTGGCGGCGCGGCGCGTGTCGTGCGCGGCAGAGTTGCGCCCGGCGATAGAGTGGGCGTTTGCCGAAAACCGCCCGACGTTGCTTGATGTGGCTATTGCCCGCGACCTTCGCAGCCTGCTCAGATGAGGATAAATCATGCACAACTTTTCAATTCGCCGGACGCTCACCGCTTTTGTTCTGCTCGCCGTCTTTCTCGTTTGCCAGTTGCCGCAAGCCGCGGCCCAGTCGCCGCAAGCCATCAACGTCAAGGTCGTCTATGCCGGGCGCTTGCTTGATGGCACGTCAAACACAGTGCGCACTAATGTCAGCATCATCATCGATAAAGACCGCATACGCGAAGTGCGCGATGGACGGGCGACGGTCGAAGGCGCTGAAGTCATTGACCTCGGCGATGCGACGGTGATGCCGGGCTTGATCGATTGTCACACGCACCTGACCATGCAAATTGGCCGCGATACGAGCGCGCCGCTGGCCAGCCTCGTGCGCCGCCCATCGGCCACTGCCTTGACCGCGACGGTCTATGCGCGCACGACGCTGCTGGCCGGCTTCACCACCGTCCGCGATGTCGGCGCCGGCAGTTTTGTCGATGTCAGCCTGCGTGATGCGATCAACGCCGGCACCGTCAGCGGCCCGCGCATGTTCGTTGCCACCCAGGCGCTCGGCATCACCGGCGGCCACGTTGATCCCACCGGCGGCGTCCGCGAAGACCTGTTACCGGAGCCTGATTATCGCCACGGCGTCGTCAACTCACCCGAAGACGGCGTGCGCGCCGTGCGCTACAACGCCAAGTATGGCGCCGATCTGATTAAGATTGCCGCGACCGGCGGCGTGCTGTCGCTGTCGGACGCCAGCCTTGAACAGCACCTCACCTTCGAAGAGATGAAAGCCATCATTGACGCGGCACACCTGCTCGGCATGAAAGTCGCGGCGCACGCACACGGCGCTGCCGGCATCAAGGCTGCTCTGCGCGCCGGCATCGATTCCATCGAGCACGGCACATTCACCGACGACGAAGCGATTGCGCTCTTCAAAGAGCACGGCGCTTATCTTGTGCCAACGATCATCGCCGGCAAGACGGTTGAGAGCGCCGCCAAACAGCCGGGCTTTTTCCCGCCGCGCATCGCCGAGAAAGCTTTGAAGGCAGGGCCGCTGATGCAGGCCATGTTCGGCAGAGCCTACCGCGCCGGCGTGAAGATTGCCTTCGGCACGGACGCCGGGGTCTATCCGCACGGCCAGAACGCCAGAGAATTTCAGTATATGGTCGAAGCCGGCATGCCGCCGGTCGAAGCGATTCTCGCGGCGACGCGCAACGCCGCGGACTTGCTCGGGCAGCCGGCCAACATCGGCAGCGTTCAAGCAGGGCGCTACGCCGACCTGATTGCCGTCAAAGGCGACCCGACCGCAGACATCAAGCTGCTCCAGAACGTCAGCTTCGTGATGAAGAGTGGTGTGATTTACAAACGTGACGGCAAGCCGGTGGTGTGGTAAGCGAAGGCGCTAGCTCAGGATTCGTCGGTCAGGCGGCGCAAGTCTTTCTTGTGCTTTTGGCGCTGCTCGCGGCGGCGCTTGTCCTCGATCTTCTTGGTCGGCAGGATGGGGGCACGCTCGCGCGGGCGGAGCTTCTCTTTTTCAATTTCAATCGTAATCTTTGCCGTCTTCTTTGCCACGTTGGTTGCTCGCTCTTGATGATTCCCGCGCCTCTATGGCTAGATTGTAGCACGGCAATGGCCACTGACAACTGACCGCTGCTTCGGGTATGCTTACGATTGGTGCCTATCATTTTCGCCTCTGAGGAGAACCCCATGACTCGCACGATTCACCCCCGCCGCACAGGTGTGCGCGGCGCGCTTATCGCGCTCGCGGTCTTTGTCATCTTCAGCACCGTGCCACCCGCCGCGCGGCCCGCAAGAGCGGCTGATGACAGCTTGCTTGCAGGCATTGCCAAGTCAGAGTACCGCGCCCGCCGTCAGCAGTTGATGTCGCGTATCAAAGACGGCATCGTCGTGATGATCGGCGCGCGCGAAGACGAGTTCGGCGAGGTCGGGCGCTTCCGCCAGAAGAACGATTTCATGTACCTCACGGGCGTCGAAACCCCCTCGGCTTATCTGGTGCTTGTGCCGGAAGGATTGATTGCCGATAGACCGGCAAGAGAAACGCTGCTCATTCCGGCGCGCAACCAGTTTCAAGAGAAATGGACAGGGCCGCAGATCGGGCCGGGCGCCGAAGGCCAGGCCGCCTACGGTTTTCAGGAAGTCTCCGGCAGCGCCCGCCTGAACGACCTGCTTAACGAACTACTCAAATCGCCGGCGTTCAAACCGGCCACGGCTAAACCGGCGGCAAAGCTCTACACCATCATCCCGCGCGGCTCGACGGCAGATATTGAGCGCGAGACCGGCTTCGTCGCAACTTTGCGCCAGAACTATTCCGGCCTTCAAGTGGTCGAGGTCTCGCCTATCCTCGCCGAGATGCGCAAGGTGAAATCCGCGGCAGAGATCGCGCTGCTGCAAAAAGCGATTGACATCACCGGTGAGGCCCAGCGCGAGGCGGCGGCGCAGATTCGCCCAGGCGCTTTCGAGTACGAAGTGCAGGCGGCGCTCGAAGCCGCGTTCACACGCAACGGCGCCGAGCGACCGGGCTTCCCTTCGATTGTCGGCTCGGGCTTCTATTCGACCGTGCTGCACTATGATCAGGATCGCAAGAAGATTGACGCCGGCGACACGGTCGTCGTCGATATCGGCGCCGAGTTCAGTTACTACACCGCCGACATCACTCGCACTTACCCGGCGTCGGGCAAGTTCACGCCGCGCCAGCGCGAGATTTATCAACTGGTGCTGGACGCGCAGCGCGCCGCCGAGCGCGCCTTCAAGCCGGGGCAGTCAACCATCGCGCAAATGAATCAGGTGGCGCGCGATACGATCAAAGCCAGCCCTTTGCGTGACCGCCAGGGCAATACGCTCGAACGCTATTTCATTCACGGCCTCGGCCACTGGCTTGGCATGGATGTGCACGACGTTGGTGGTTACAGCAACATGCCGGTGGGCGCGGTCTTCACCATCGAGCCGGGAATCTACATTCCTGAAGAGAAACTCGGTGTGCGTATTGAAGACGATTACCTGGTGACAGAAAAAGGACTGCTGAAATTGAGCCGCGCCATCCCGTCCGAACCTGACGAGATCGAGCGCATCGTACAATCACACAGCAAAGCGACGACCGCCGCGCCACAAAAGTAGCGCCGGTTCACCCTGCCGTATGACTGGCAGTGCATAAACCGCAAAGCGCCCGGATTCGCGTGGAGTGAATCCGGGCGCTTTGCGTTCAAAGAAGACGGTGAGGCTTACTGGCCTTTGCTTGCGGCTTCAGGTGCGCTGACGGCGCAGCCTTTCTTCACCCAGAGATTCAGATTCTCGTCCGCCGCCTCGTAAAAGATGCGGCCCTGCATCATCTCGTCGGTCGTCTTCTCGCCCCAATGCACAGTCTTTGCCGGATCGGGGTTGAACCGGTTTTTAGGGCTGTTGTCGTAGGTGCCGATATATTCGACCGTCGTGCCTTTCGGCACCCGTAGCGGCTCCTTCAACATATAGACGCGCTGCCAGTTGAAATTATAGTTCAGCACTTCCAGCACATCCTCTTTGCGGCCATCCGGATAAGTCAGTCGCATGACCATCGCCTTGCCGCGCAGGTGCATGTGAACGTGCATGAAGCGAATCACCGCATCGGTCTGAAATGTATTCTTTGCCACAAACGACTGGTCGGCGCCGCCCGGCATAATCTCGATGTCTTTACGGTCGCCGAATAGCACGCGCAGATTTTTCTTGACCAGGCCGTTTGCCAGATAGATGCCAACTTCTGACTGGTCGGTCGTCTCTTTCGTCGTCGGCGCGTAGTGAACCTGTAAGCCGAGCCGCAGCCCCTTCGGAATGCGCACCGCCGTGCCTCCGGGCAACATTACGGGCGTCACGCCCGGCGCCCAGCCTGCCACCATGATTGTGCCGCGCGCGGTCGGGTCAAAGTCGCCGGCGATGTAGCCTTCTTCAGGAACCTTGATCGCCGGCGGCACCAGATGGGTGTTCGCATGATGCACGGCGCGCGGGTTGCCGGGCCGCGTTTCAATCGAGCTGATCCAGGTGTCTTCGGGGAAAACGTAATCGAACATGAAGAAGACGTACTGATCTTTGTCGCCGGCTTTCACGGTGTAAGGATGGCGGGCTTTGACGATGATGTCGGGTGTGCCGAGCGCCCAGTCATTCTTCCACTGGCGCGGCGCGGGCGCGTCTTTGTCGCTGCCGCGAGGCGAGCCATTGTCCACCCAGTTGCTGATCGCGCTGATCTCTGCATCGCTCAATCGCGGGTCGCCAATATAGCGGCCCTGCACGCCAGTCGCATGAAAAGGCGGCATCTCGCGCCGGCTGACGCGCTCTTTGATGGCGCGCGCCCAGGGCCGCGCCTCTTCATAGGTCACCAGCGACATCGGCGCGACGCCGCCCTGCCTATGACACTCTTCGCAATGCTTTTGCAGGATGGGCGCGATGTCTTTGGTGAAGACGATGGCGGGTTTATTGCCGCCGGCGCTGGTTGACGCCGTCGCAAAGAGCATTGCGCCGAAGAGACCGACAACGGCGAGCAGAATGGATTTATTCATCTTGGCACTCCTTCGGAGGCTGAAGCGAAGCGCGTGAGTCAGCATCCCGGCGATTAGCGAATCTTAAATGATGGCGACCGATGAGAGCCGTGCGACGAGTTGAAGATTAGTTGAACCGCACGCCCACCGTCAATCGCGGCGGGTTAATGCTTCTCCGCCATCTTCGCGCGGGTCGTGCGGATGGCGTAATCGAGCCAGCCGCGCTCGTTGGTATTGCGGCAACGCTCGCGCAACGCCTCTAATGCCTTGAGCCGCACGGCAAGCGCCTGCGGCTGCGCACTGTCCGCCGCCAGCGCAAATTCGCTGAGCCGCAACGCCTCAAGCGTCTGCCCCGCCTGCAAGCGTTCTGTAGCTAGCTTTACAATTGCCTCGGGGCCGCCGGCCAGCCGCACAACATCTGCATAAACCGCCGACGCGGGCTGCTCGTAGATCGTCGCCGTGTTCAGGTCGAACCAGCCGGCATAGCCTTCATAGATGCCGCGTACAGACCAGCTCACCTTGCCATAGCTTTCGCCAAGCGCCAGTTCCGGCGGCAGCTTGATTTCGCGCATCAGCGTGAAGACATCCTTGCCGGCGTTCATCCCTTTAACCGTTTCGTCGTGAACGTAGAGAATCGCATCGCGCATGTGCTTGAGCCTGCGGGCGACTTCCTGGCCGCCGACGATGGGCTGGCCGTGACTTGGCAAGACCAGCTCGGGCTTGAGCGCCAGCACGCGGTCGAGCGAGTTGACATAATCGAGCGCCCAGCGCGGCGGCGTGCCGCGCAGCGTATAGATGTTGGGGAACGATTCGTAATAATTATCGCCGGTGAAGGCGGCTTTGAGCTGCGGCACCCAGACGCTCAAGTGATCGGGCGTTTCGCCGGGCGTGTGCAAGATTACAAAAGTCAAACCGCCGAGCGTGAACTCGTACTTATCGTCAAAGAGAATCGTCGGCTCGATCTTCGCGGCGTAGTTCCCAGGCCACGCCCCCACCTGCGGTTCGGGAAAGCCGAACTGCGCCGAGTTGCGCAGGGCAAAGAAGCGCTCCAGCCGCTTTTGATAATTGACGAACTCGACGTGATTGCGCTGCGCGATGATCTGCGTGCCGGGTTGTTTCCAGAGCGCGATGCCGCCGGTGTGATCCTGATGCCCGTGCGTCAAGATGATGTATTTGATGGGGCCGCTGTTGATGGCTTCGAGCAGCTTCTTGTGTGTGCGCGCGTGCGCCGCATTCGAAGTATCAATGACGACATTGCCTTCGGGCGTGGTCACTAGAAAGGTGTTGCCAAAGCCCTGCACGAGATAGATCGAATCATTGACTTTGATGGCCCGGTCGCCGTTACGCAGCAAGTCTTGTGGGTTTTCGGGCATCTGCGCCTGCGCCCGCGCCGTGGCGCTCCAGAGCAACAGCGCGATACTCAAGCAGATGATGCGCGTCCGTGGATTCATTGCGGCTCTCCTTTGCGAGGGGATGATTGGCCGTGTCATCTCATCACATCGGCGCGCCGCGGTCAATCGCAGGACAAGTCTTCGTCGCCTTACAGGTTGCTGAGTGTCAGCGGCACGGGCGTTTTCCCATCTATGTCGGTGAAGCCGTACTCGCGGGCGAGGCTTGCGGCAATCAGCACGCCGCCGCTTTTCTCGATCACCTGTGGGTCAGAGGCCAACGCCGCGACCGCGCGCCCGATGAACTGCGGCGATTCTGAGTTGCTGAGGTCGAGCCAGGCGGCGGCCTCCATCACCTTTTCGGTGCGCACCAGTCCGGGGTAGAGCGAAACGACCGCGACACCTTGCCCGCGCAACTCGTGTGACATATCGGCAGTCAGCTTGTCGGTTGCCGCCTTCGAGACTCCGTAAGCAACATTACTTAGATATTTCTGCGCAGCCCAGAATGAAATGTTGACGATCAAGCCGCTCTGCTGGGCAACCATCATCTGCGCCGCTAGCTGACCGGCGACATAAGCAGCGCGCACGCCTGCCTGAAACATCGCGTCCCAGCGCCAGACGGGCTGCTGCCAGAAGGGCCGCGACCATGTGAACTCGCCCGCTTCAACCATATTCTCGTAGCCGCCCCAGGCGTTGTTCACCAGAATGTCTAAGCGCCCATGATCGTCGGCAATTCGGCGGAAGGCAGCACGAACTTGCTCGTCGTCGCGATGATCGCATTCGATGGCGGTGCCTTTGCCGTTGACATATTGCATGTCAGCAACCGAGCGGCCCGTGATATAGACGGTCGCGCCGGCCTCGATCAATTCAAGGGCGACGCCACGTCCTACGCCACGGCTAGCACCCGTAACGAGTGCGACTTTGCCATTGAGTGTTTGCATAGGTTTTGTCTTACGAATCGAGCGGGCACGTGTCGGAGCCCGGTATGTCGCCGCTGAACGGCGGGCGCGGGAAGTACTGCGTGACCAGTTGCACCTGCTTGGCGATCTCGTAGCTGCTGATGCGCGCCACCAGTTCCAGCGCCTCGTCGATTCCCGAAGAGATGCCGCCGGTCACGCGATTGCGGTCGACGACGAAGCGCGGATAGCCGTCGGCTACTTTGATCTGGCTGAACGACTTCAGGCAGGGGATGAAGGCCCAATGCGTCGTCGCCTCGTAACCGTCGAGCAAGCCGGTGCTCGCCAGCAGCAAAGCGCCTTCGCAGACCGACGTGACGTAGCTCGCGCCGGCGGCCTGCTTCCGAAGAAAGGCGAGGTAAGCGGGGTCCTGCATCATCACGCTCAGGTGGTCGGGGCCGCCGCCCGGCACCCACAGCAGGTCGAGTGGTTGTTTGATGTCATCGAATGTTTTGTCGGGGGTCAAGACCATGCCGTCCCGCGTCCGCAGGGTGTCGCAAGTGGCGGCGATCAACTCGACTTTTACGGATCGCGGCGCGACCGGGTCTTGCTCCCAGTAAGAACCCATCCAGTTGAAAATCTCGTAAGGCGCGGCGACATCCATCAGGTCGACACCTTCATAGACGGGAATGCCGATGCGATAGACGTTGTTTTTTTCAGACATGAGGTTTCTCCTCTGCGGTCGTCCAACTAAATCTTCAACAACTCTCTCGCATGGCGACGGGCGCTTTCGGTGATCTCTGCGCCGGTCAGCATGCGGGCGATCTCTTCGATGCGACCGCGCCGGTCGAGTCGTTCAAGGCTGACTTCGGTGTGGCCGGCGATAGCTTCTTTGCGAACCAGCAGGTGCGAATCGGCGAAGCGGGCGATCTGCGGCTGATGCGTCACGCAGAGCACTTGATTGGTCTGCGAGAGCTTCTTCAGCTTGACGCCGACCGCTTCGCTGACGCGCCCGCCGATCCCCGTATCGATCTCGTCAAAGACGATGGTGCGCGGGAACTCCGAGGCGCTGGCAATCGTCTTCAGCACCAGCATCAACCGCGACGCTTCGCCGCCCGATGCGACGCGCGCCAGCGGGCGCACGGCTTCACCGACGTTCGCCGAAAAATAAAACTCAATTGTGTCCATGCCGCGTGCCGTGAACGCCGCCTCGCCATCATCGTCGGCCATTTCAGTATCGGCGGGCATCGCCATGCGGATTTCAAAGCGCGCGTTCTCCATCGCCACTTCCGTCAAGTCATGCTCGACGGCGCGCTCGAACTTCTTTGCCGCCTTCGCCCGCTCGTCGTGCAGCCGCCGCGCTACTTTGATATATGCCCGCCGTGCCGCATCGAGTTCGGCGCGCAACTCGGACTCACGCTCGTCGGCGCGCTCGACCTGATCGAGCCGTTCGGCGGAGCGCGCCAGATGCTCAAGCGCGCTCTCAATCGTGCCGCCGTACTTGCGCTTCAGGCGCGACAGCTCGGCCAGCCGGCTTTCGATCTCGGCCAAGCGTTCGGGCGAAAACTCCAGGCCGTCGGTGAAGTCACGCAGCGCAAACGCCAAGTCCTCCAACAACGCCCGCGCCGATTCCAACCCTTCGAGGTAGCCGCGAAAGCTCGACTCGTACTGGCTCAACTCTTCGACGCGCCTCATCGCCTGCCGCAGCCGCGTGATGGCCGAATCGTTGTCTTCGTAAATCAACGCGAAGCTCTCGCCGCCAAGCGTCGTCAGCTTCTCGACATTCATCAAGCGGCGGCGCTCTTCTTCGAGCCGCTCGTCTTCACCACTGTTCAGCTCGGCGCGCTCCAACTCATCAATCTGAAAGCGCAGAATATCGATCAACTGAAACTTCTCGGCCTCGTCCTGGCGCAGCGCGTCCAGCTCGCGCTTGAGCGTTGCCCATCGCTTATACGCCGCGGCGACCTCTTGCCGCAGCGCCGCGACCGAGGCAAAGCCGTCCAGCAGCTCAAGGTGGGTGTCGGGGTCGAACAGGGTTTGTTGGTCGCCCTGGCCGTGAATGTCAACAAGGTACGGACGCAGGTCGCGCAGCAGCGCCTGCGTCGCCAGTTGATTGTTGATGAAGATCTTGTTGCGCCCGTTAGCGGCCAGCTCGCGGCGAATGATGACCTCGTGCGCCTCGCGGTCTTCGATGCCTATCCCCGCGGATTCCAGCAGCGATTCCATCTGCGGGTTATGTGCCACCGAGAACAAGCCTTCGATAGAGCCACGCGCCGCGCCCGCTTTGAGCAGGTCGGAAGCGAAGCGTCCGCCGATCAGCAAGCCGAGCGCGTCTACGATGATTGACTTGCCCGACCCCGTTTCACCGGTCAGCAAGTTCAAGCCCGGCTCGAACTCGACGCGCAGCTCGTCAATCAGCGCGATGTTGGAAATGTTAAGCAGCGTCAGCATACCTAAGAAGTCAGGAGTCAGAAGTCAGAAGACTGACGGGAAAAGGAAGGGAGTCTGAACGGTAGAATAGAAGCGGGGGCGGACAAGCGGACTCGCGACAAGCGGACTCGCGACAAGTGTATTCACAGTCGCCGACTTCCTCTTCCATTCTGACTTCTGACTCCTGACTTCTGGCCACTGCCCACATCATCTGACAACCGGGGGTTGGCTTCTGTCAAGTATCTGTCTGACGGCGTCGAGCAGATCGTCAGCGATGATCGCCGGAGCTGAGAGCAAGCGCTCGCGAGACGCCAGTGTCTCGTGCCCGTAACCGGTCAGCACCAGCGCGCCGCGCGCCCCGGCGTTCGCCGCCAGATTCATATCGCTCGCCTTGTCGCCGATGACGTATGAGGCTGAAAGGTCAAGCGCATGCTCGCGCGCCGCCTGTTGCAACATGCCAGGGCTCGGCTTGCGGCATTCGCAAGCCTGACGGTATGGCGGCTGGCCGATGCGCGGGTGATGCGGGCAATAGTAGATCGCATCGATGTGCGCGCCGTCGCACGCCAACTCAGTCGTCAGGCGTTCGTGAATCGTTGCCAGCATCGGCTCATCGCAAAGCTGGCGCGCGATGGCCGATTGATTGGTGATGATGATGGCTTTCAGCCCGGCTTCATTGATGAGCCGCACGGCTTGCGCCGCGTAAGGATAAATGGTCAGCTCGTCGGGCGACGACACATAGCCGATGTCCTCGTTGATCGTGCCGTCGCGATCCAGAAAAATCGCCGCTTCCGCCATGCCTTCATTGTAATTGAAGCGGCGCGGCGCGGCATCCTTACCTCACGGCTCGATGATTCGAGCGATGCCGAGCAGCGCCGAGATGTTGTGCTGCACATAATCGATGCGGATGCGCGGGGAAGTCAGGCTCTCGCGGAAGCCGCCGGCGGCACGCTCAGGATGAGCCAGCCAATAGCTATTGTCTTCGTTGAATTGCTGCGCCAGTTGAAAACGCGCACTGAGTCTCAGCGCCTCGTCGAGCCGCGCGGCGCGCCCATCCTCAGTCGAGCGCGCCAGCCGCAAAGCGGCCAGCAAGCCTTCAGCCCGTGACGCGGCGGGCGTCGCGCGCGGCACACCCGGCCCATAACCGCCCGCGTAAAATGGCATGTTGCTTTCCGTGTACTGTTCGCTGATCATCGCTTCGCCAATATTGATGGCGTGCGCCGAAAGCTTCGAGTCATGGGTGATGGCGAACAGCGCTTCGAGCGCCTGCATCAGCCACGCATCGGGCGGCAGCCGTGTCAGGCCGCGCTGGCTATTGATCAGGTAATCGGCGCCGCGCCGCGCCGCCTCGATCAATCGCCAGTCGCCGTTCTGCTTGTATAGCTCGATCAATCCGAGCAGCGCTTCGCCGGGGTAGTAGAGCGAGGCGCGCTCTTGTGGCTCGCCCTTCACTTCGTAATAGCTCGCAAACGAGCCGTCGCCCGCCTGTATCCTTAGAATCAGGTTTGCCAGGCGGCGGGCGCTCACTTGATCCGCCGCGCCGGGGTCGAGCCGCGCTTGCAGCGCCAGCGCGATCAGCGCCAGCCCGTTGGCGCCGAGCTTCGCCTGGCCGTCATCATCCAGAACATAAATCGCCTCGGCTGTGCGTGCCTTGCGGAAACGGCGCTTCAAGAAAACGATGGCGCGCCGCGCCGCCTCAAGGTAACGGGCCTCGCGCGTCGCTTCGTAAAGCTGTAGCAGCGCCACCGCCGTGCCGGTGTGCCGCACGATGTTATAATCGCCTGCGCCGGTGCTTTCGACAGCCGGGTCGTAGAGGTAATGAAAGCTACCATCGGCTTTCAGGGCGCGAATCAGGTAATCGCCGCCGGCGCGCGCCGCCTGGTTGAGTCGCGCGCGGTTGATCTCCTGGCGCAAACCGCTGGCCATCAGGTCGAGCGCCGTCCGGTGCTCGTGGTCTTCGACAAAAGCCTGTGTGCGAAACCGTCGCAAGCGCACTTCACTACCGCGCCAGTCAGCCACGCCGAAGTATTTGGCGACGCGGTCGAGCAGCTCTTCCGCCGGTTGCGCGTCGGCATCGTCGGCGAAGATACGGTTGGTGATCAGTTGCGAGGGCAGCAGATAGAACGTCTGACCTTGCGCTTCTATCGCGATGCCTTCGACGCCCGGCTGGAGCAGTTGCGCGGCGGACAGATGAGCGTCGGGCTCGATTTCGGCGGGCTTGTCGAGCGGTACGATCTCGCCATCGAGCAGGTCTATCTGGATGCGGTCAGGAGCGGACAAAGAGCGTGTCGCCTTCGGGTCAATCGAATCAAGCGCGGTTTTCAACGCCGCAAGCACGCTCGTGCCGGTAGCCGCGAGCGGGCGTGCCGCCTGACCGTGCCGGAACGCTGTGATGAAGAGTATCGTTGATCTCGCCGTGGTGACGGCCTGAGGCGTGGCGTCGGCGTCCAGGCGACGGCCCTCGAATCGCGCCCGCACCTGTTTGAGCAGCCACGCGGCAGTTTCATTTGAAATCGCCGTTGCCGGCAACAATCTTTCGGCGCGATGAGCGCTGCAAGACAGCAGCAGGAACGGCAGAAGGCACCAGGAAAAAACGACGCGGGGACGCGGAGACGCGGTGACGCGGGGTCGCGACGGCACGGTGATAGAACCATCGTCATTCAAGTCCGTTTTTTGGCTCCCTTCGCCGCGTCTCCGCGTCCCCGCGTCCCCGCGTCGCGTATTACGTCGGCGGGCCGCCGCTCAGCACAACCCGACCCTGTGCGTCGCGCACTTCAATGTGTTGAATGTTACTGATAGGCCGCACCGCCGAAGGCAGCGAGCCATCGTCGGTCGTGAGCTTCAGCTTGAACGAGCCGGAGCCGTCGGTCTCAAGCGTTGCCAGCACAAAGTTGTCAACGATAACCGTGTAGGTCGCCTCTGAGTCGAGCTTGTCGCCTTCGATCTCAAGCTCTTCACGGCTGCCCTGCACGGTGATTTTCACTTTCCCTCGGGCATCGGTGTCAACAGCAGTGGGCGAGAGGCTGGCCTGTTTGCTTATCTGCGTCGAACCGCCGCCACCGCCGCCACCGCTGCCACCGCCGCTACCGCCACCACCACCACCACCGCCATCATCACCACCGCCGCCACCACCAAAGTCATCACCACCGCTCTGGAATGTTCCATCCAGCACCGTTTGACCCGCCGGGTCAAGCACGGTGATGCGGGCAATCTTTGTCACAGGCAATAGCGACGCCGGAAGCACATGACCACTTGAGCCGTCGCTAGTGAATTCGACGCGCAAGTAGTTTGACTGCGCCGTGAAGCTGCCGAGGCTGATGCCGTCGGCGACGATCTGATACGCCACGCCCGATTGCAAGCCGTCGCCTTCGACGCGCAGCTTCTGGCGCTCGGCTTCGACTTCGGCGCGGGCGCTGCCACGGGCCGACCCGTTTGAGGTGAGCCGCGCTTCTTTTTCGACAACGCTACCACCGCCGCCCGTCTGCGGGGCGCTGAAGGTGTTGCTCAACACGACGCGATCCAGCGCGTCACGCACTTCGACCAGCTTGATATTGGTCACAGGGTCCAGCACGGCAGGCAGCAAAGGGTGATCCGATTTTTTTGGCGTATCGAACTCGATCTTGAATGTGCCGAAGTTACTGGCCCGCGCCGCGGTGGCGTTGGGGTCGCTCGTGCTCGTGCCGTCAACGATCAAGTTGCCGTCAACCAGAATCTTGTACTTGCCATAAGGCGCCAGTTGCTCGGCCTCGATCTCAAAGCTCTGCTCGGTGCCGGCGACTGAAACTTCGGCTTTGCCCGTCGCAGTCGGCTCAACGCCGGTGGGCTTCAAAGCGATTTCGCCGCGGTTGCTGACTACGGGGTTGATGCTGGCGAGCGCCGCCAACGCATCGATGCGGCCTTTGCCGAGCTTGCCGGCAAGCCCCGGGTTGCGCCCATCGATTGGCGCAGCGGTGCTTTCGATAATGTCGCGCACGCTCTGTGCGAGCGGCGCTTTTTCAACTAGCAGCGCCGCCTCGGCTGTCGCTAGCGGTGCGGCGAACGAGGTGCCGCTCCACAGCGCATAATCGGGCGTATTGTTGGTCTGCGGGTAAGCGCTCACAAGACCGACGCCGAGCGCGCTCACTGAAACATTGCTGCCGAAGTTCGAGAAGTCGGCCTTGCGGTCGTTGGCGTCGAGCGCCGCGATGCCCATCACCGCCGTGCTCCAGTTGGCCGGGAACTGCGGCGCGGCGTCGTTGCCTTTGTTCTCGTTGCCCACGGCGGCAATCATCAACACGCCGCGCTGCTGTGCGTAGCTCACGGCGTCGAGCATCACCTGTGACGGTTCGGGCGTGCCGAAGCTCAGGTTGATGATCTTCGCGCCATGATCCACGGCGTACTTGATGGCCTGGGCAATCGTGAAGGCGTCGCTCAAGCCTTCGGGGGAGAAAGCGCGTACCGGCATGATCTTCACGTCGGGCGCGATCAAGGTAATCAAGCCGGCGATGAAGGTGCCGTGACCGGCAACCGTCGTTTGCGTACTGGCCGGCTGCTCCATCGTGTCGTTGCCGTTATCGAAAAAGTCCCAGCCGTACACGTCATCAACGAGGCCGTCGTTATCATTGTCGAGATTGTCGCCGGGCGTCTCGTTCGGATCAGTCCAGATATGACTGCGGAGGTCAGGGTGGTTGCGGTCAAGGCCCGTGTCAATCACCGCGACGATGACGCCGGCGCCGGTCGAACGCGCTTGCAGCGCGACGAGGTCGCTGGCGAGTTGCTGCGCGAGATACTGATGGCGAGCCTGGCCGGGCGTCGGATGGTCGCCGGGGAAGCTTAAGACCGAGCGCCCAAAGACATTCACCGGCGTCGTGATCACCGGATTGAGCGCCGCGCTTAAAACGTCCGAGTCTTTGGCGAGCTTCTTACGGTACTTGGCTTCCTTCTTATTATTCGGCGTGCCCAGTCGGTAGAAGTTTGTGCCGTAGATGCGCTGCTTCAAACTCATGCCGAAGCGCGCAATCAGCGCATCAATCGAAGCGCCCGGCTTGATCTCGACCAGCACTTCGCCGCGAATGAAATCCGGCACGTCTGCCGTCTGCGCCCGTACGGGCAGCAGGTTTGCGGCAAAGAAAAGAATCAATGCCAGCGCAATGACATTGAAGCACCCCGCTAGCCGATACTGCTTGTCACTCATAACTGAACCCATCTGCGGCCTGTCCGCCGCGCGCTTGGACTAAACAACTCGTCCGATTGATAGCGAATAAAAACCATCGATCTTTTCAATCTACCACGCCGCCATCTCTCAATCTGTGATGGCGGTCACAGCTTATTCCGGGTCGCCCATCAGCACGAACGGCGCCCAGTAGTACGGATGACCATACGCCTCTTTGGTCGCCAGTTGAGCCTGGCGCAGAGCGGCGCGCTTCGATAAGCCTGCACGAATTCCGCCGTACATTTCGCGCATCAGCTCGGTTGTCGAATGATCGCTGACCGCCCACAGGCTGGCGACGACCGACGGCGCGCCAGCGTAAAGAAAGCCGCGCATCAAGCCGTGCAGCTCGTCACCCGGAAATACTTTATTGACGCCGGTGTGACAGGCCGACAACGTCACCATTTCGGCGTTCAACTGCAAATCGAGCAGGCTGTAAAAATTCAACGGCGCATCGGCCAGCTTCAAGAAAGAGAACATCGGATTATCGCGCCGGAAATATCCGTGTGACGCCAGGTGCAGAAAGCGCGCTTCGGGCGCGGCCTTGAACAGGTTGTCGCGCGTTGCTGCTTCACCCGTTAGCGTCAGAGCATCGGGGAAGAGCCGCGCGAGCTGGCGTATCTCTTCTTCGATGCTCGGCGTGCCGCTCTCGGCAAGCCCAAGCGCCACCAGCCGCCCATCATTGGCGCGGTCGGCTGACGACACTTGATCACGGCGGGTACGGCAGAGCTTCAACACTGAAGCGCTCGGCGCGTAAGAGATTTCGTAGCGATCAATCAGGTACTGGTCGCCCGCCTTGAGCGCCTGGAACGGGATGTAATATAGCTCACCATGCGGGATGACAATCAACTTGGAGCCGGTAACCAGTGATTCGAGCGGCGCGAACAGGCGCTCGTAGAGCGCGCTCAAGATTTCGTTCGTCGCGCGGCGCAGTTGACCAAAATGCGCTTCGACATAGACGGCGCCATAGTTGAACTTTTCGAGTTGAAAGCGCAAGGTTGCGAGCAACTGTTCGACTTCGCGGCGGGCGGCGATGTGCCGCGCCACTCGCAAGCCGCCGCGCGTAACCACGAACGCCGAAACGTGCTCGCCGGTCGCGAAGTATTCGACGGCGGTTTCGTCCGTTTGTAAAGTATCAAACAAATCGGCAGCCTTGATCGAAGCATAGCGCTCAATCGCCGCAAGGCCGGGCGATTCAAGCTCAAGGCGACGGTAGAGCCGCGCGATCTGCTGCTCGCAGCGCGCGGCATTTTGCCGGTAACGGTCGGCGATCTCGGCGCTGCGCTGCTCGCCTTTATCATCGGCAAGGCCGGCTTGCGAGCTGTACCAGTTCAAATTTTCGATCAGCTTCGCCAACCGCTCGCGTGTGTCGGGCTTGAGCGCGCTCGACGCCGGCTTGCGCGCGTAGCGGGCCATCAGGTCGGCCAGCGCCCGCGACTTCGATGATTCGACCAGCCGGAAAGCTTCTTCGATTAGCTCATCATCGCCGGCATCGAGGCAGGCGCCGATGGCGTCTTCATAGACGTGCATCTTGTCGCGCAGGAAGGTCGCTTTGAATTCGTCGGCGACGATGCCGCCGCGCAACTGTTCAATAGTGTCAACGGCGCGGCGAAAACTGGTGAGCGCTGGCTTGCGGTGTTTGCGGTCACGCTCGATGCAGCCCATCAGGTGATGGCATTGATACGCAATGGCGGGCGCGAACAAGCCTTCGACGGCGGTCAGCGCCTGGCGCGACAAGCGCGCGGCTTTCTTCAGATCGTTCTGTTGATAAGCGACGCGCGCCCCAAGCAGCCGCGCATAAGCGGCGCGCGTCGCCAGTCGCTGGCGGCTGAAGAGGCGCAAGGCGGCGCTCGTATGCGCTTCGGCTTCGCGCAACTCGCCGCGCCTGAGTGCCAGCTCGGCCAGATAGACATCAACGGTGGCAACGGTCGTCGGGTTATTGCGCTCGTTAAAGACCCGGCGCGCTTCAATCAAATCTGCCTGCGCGGCGTCGAACTGCCGCTGACCCATGCATGCAAGGGCGTGGACGACGGCGGCCTGTGCCGCTTCGTAAGGCATATCACATTTGCCGAATGCGGCGCGGGCGGCGGCGGCGCTCTCGGCGGCTTCGTCAAAAGCATTGAGCGCCAGCAGCACTTCGGCCATCTCCTGATCGCACCAGGCGACGCGCATGCGACTGCCGAGGGCGCTTAAACGGTCACGGGCAGTGTGATAGACGGCCAGCGCTTCGTTGTAATTGCCGCGCAGGAATTGCAGGTAGGCGATGTGAAAGCGCGCTTCGGCAGCAAAGGCGGGCTGCGCGGCGCGCTCGAATCCTGTGGCCGCGCTTTCGGTAAGCGCCAGCGCTTCGGCGTGGCGATCCATCTCGCCCAGCACGTTGGCGCGGTTGAAATCCACAAAGGCGCGCATGGTTTCGTCGCCGGCAACGTCAAAGACTTCGCGCGCCCGGTCGTAATGGATCAGCGATTGCCGGTAACGGTCGAGCCGGTAATAAATGTTGCCGATGTTGTTTTCGAGCTGCGCCAGTTGAACCGGCTCGGCGGCAAGGCGTCGGCGGGCGCCTTTCGCCAACCGCAGGGCGTCTTGATAGCGGCCCAGATCGATCAGCACGCCGACCACCTGCGTCTGCAAGGCGGCGGCTTCGGTCTTCAGTCCGGCAGACCTGAGCGATTGGCTCGCCTGCTCATAGAGCCGCTCGGCATCGGCAAAGCTGCCACTGAAGTGCAGGACGCGGGCGCGGCTGGCGTCGGCGAAGGCTTGCGCGCGGCGGTCGCCGAGAGCCGCGGCGAGCTGTTCAAGGCGCGCCGCCAGATGACCGGCGCTGGCCAGATCGCAGCCGACCAGCCGGTCAATCTCCGTCTTCAGCGCCGCCGCCATTTGCCATCCCGCCGCGCCGTTCTGCTCGCGCAAGAACGCCTCGGCGCTGGATGCATTGATTAACTTGTCTGCGAGTTCCTTGCTCACGGCTGCACGTTACGCCTGTCTCAGGCAATCCTTCACCCGACTCTTCACACCAGCGCTCCGGCGGATTTCGCGTTGAAGGCGGCGGGCCGGCTTGGCCCTAAAGATGACAGTCAATCTTGCGTCACCGGCAATCTTAGAATGGTGATTCGCCCACCCGACAGCTCGATGCGCAGATCATAGCTTCCGTAATCTATATCACTGATCTTGAATTCGCCCCGGGCATCGGTGACCGCCGTAAGCGGGCGTTCATTGCCTCGGGCGATTTCGAGCCGCAGGTTCGCCACCGATTCAAAAGTCGCATCGCCTTCACGCAACACCTGCCCGATGATCGTGCCGCGCGATTCGCTAGACGGCGCAATCTGCAAGTCAATCGAGAAATCGCCGGCGCGATAAAGCATCTGCCGGTTCGCCGTTTCGGTCGAGCGAATGCCCGCCATCTGCGGACGCGCAAAGCTGTCGAAGACGAGCCGGGCAATGGCTTCACCGATGCGCTCGCCGAGTCGCGGGCGGCGCGCCGTGTCGAAGATGCGCACGGCTTGTTTGAAGACCCAGGCGGGCGGCGCTATTGAGTCGTCGCTCGCGGCAACCTGGCGCACACCTTCGTACCATCCCCGCGTTTCGGCGCAGGCCCGGCAATCGCTCGCCAGATGCGCCGCGATGCGCGTCGCTTCAGCCGGCTCTAGCTTGCCGTCGAGGTAATCAATCACTTGCTCAAAACCGGGGCATTTCATCTGTTGTTGTCTCCAACCTGGCTTTCCGTTTAAGCAGAGCCGCGGCGTCACGAAAAAATACATCGGCGCAGGTCAGAATTTCCCCTGTAGCGACTTCCTCATTTTTTCTAAGCAGCGGGCGCGGGTCGGGCCGACCGACGGCACGGGCATTCCCATACGCCGGGCGATTTCGGCATAGCTCAACTCGTCCTTCTCGTAAAACAGCATCGTCAGCAGGTTGCGGCAACGCTCGGGGAGGCCGTCCAGGGCGGCGCGCACAAGCTGTTGCTGCTCAAGCAGTTCGCGCTCGGCATCGGCAAGCGGCGCGGTTGCGGGAATCTGTGAGAGAGCGTCCGTCTGGTCATCATCGTCGCCAGCCGTGGGCACGGCATCGCGGCGTTTGCGCGCCGTGACGCGCCAGACTTCGCGCGTCGTCGTCGTGATCAGCCACGAGCTGAGCTTTTCGTGATCGCGCAGGCCGGTGAGTTTTTCGTAGAGCTTGAGCCAGACCGATTGAAAGATGTCCGCTGCATCGTCAGCCGACAGGCAGGCCTTCAGCGGGATGGAATAGACCAGCCGCTGATAACGCGCGACAATCGCTTCCCAGGCCGCCGCGTCGCCCGCCAGACAAGCGGCAATCAGCTCGCGGTCTGTGCGCGGCGCAACGTCTTCGCCCGGTTCCGGCGCTTGCTTCTCGATCATTTCCTGATAATCCTGCCTGGCAGCGAGGCAATAAGATGGCACAACCAAATAGCATGGTAGCAGAACGATCCGCGCCTTTAAAAGCGAAGAAAATCTTGCGAATCTCGCCAGCGGGGCAAAGGAAAGGGCTGCCGGTTGGCGTGACCGGCAGCCCAGGGAAGTTGAATCTCTCGTTCGGATCAGGCGGCTAAGGCGCGTTGCTGCAACAGGCGGCGCAACTTCATGCGCGCTTTGTGCAGTTGCGATTTCGACGTGCCGGCGCTGCAACCAAGTATCCGGGCAATCTCTTCGTGCTCGTAGCCTTCGACGTCGTGCAGCACGAAGACCGTGCGATAACCCGTCGGCAATTGGCCGATGGCGTTCTCCAGCCCGATGCGATCCACAATCGGCATAGCCTCGGGGTTGATCGTGTCCGGGTCAACCGAATCGGGCATCTCGCCGTCGTCGGTCGTCAGCTCCGAGCGCACCGAGCGCTTACGGAAGTGCATCAACACCTGATTGACCGTTAGCCGGTGCAGCCAGGTCGTAAACTGCGACTCGCCGCGAAATGAATCGAGCTTGCGGTGCAACTGGATGAAGACCTCTTGCGTCAGGTCTTCGGCCTCAGCGACGTTGCCGGTCATGCGCAGGCAGATCGAATAGACGCGGCGATAATGCTTGCGATAAAGATCCTCGAAGCCGCTCATCTGTTCGCCGGCCAGCGCCTCTGTGACGCCGCCATCCGTTTGCATGGGAATCGCGTTGGTTGCCATCCTTAATTTGTCCTTCCTAACCCCTTATCCTCTTGAGAGTCAGTTCCATCTAAAAGCGACTGGCGTGCCATTGCATAAACGGCGCTCGATTAGGAGTTAAGTTGTAAAATAGTTGAAGTTAATCGGATGGCTGAACAGATCGCAGGCCAATCTGCCGGGGCCAGCGCCTCTTGTTTTGGGAGACCGCCCACACGGTTTCGTGTAATAAGTCAGTGCTTACTCACCAGCCGCGCGGCGGCCAATGTGATGGCTAACCACCTGTTTCAATGGGATGAAAAGAGTTCTGGAAAAGATGCGCGACAAACCATTTTATTCTTAAAGAGAGGGTCATTGCCGCTGCCCGAAAGGCGTCAATCTGTATATGGAAACCGGCAACACCTCGACGTTCTTGCACACCGAAATTCACACTGACGACGAAGCCTTTGACGACCTCCGAAGCGAATGGGATCAATTGCTCGACGCCAGCCACCAGCAGGTCTATTTCCTCCGCCGCCACTGGAATCAAGCCTGGTGGCAGACCTTTCGGCCCGCGCACAGTCACCTGTTTATCATCACCTGTCGAGACGCCAGTGACCGCCTAGTCGGCCTTGCTCCCTTCTACTGGCGGCAGCGCACCAACGCCGGCATCGATCACATCCGCGAAATCGTCTTCATCGGCACAGGCGTCTTTGCGCAGACCAGCGAATACCTCGACCTGATCGCGCGACGCGGCTATGAGCGAGAAGTCGCGCAGGCAGTCGCCGAGGTGTTGAAAGCGGATAGCAGCTGGGACAAGCTATGGCTGAGCGAAATCCCCGCCGCTTCAATCGTGCTGCCGCATCTCATACAGGCGCTTGGCGCCGACCTCGAACCGGCGGTCTGCCAGAATGCCCACTACGTGAACACGGATACCGACTGGGAAGCCTTCAAGCAGACGCTGGGCCGCACGACTCGGCAGAACACCCAGCGGCTGGCGCGGCGCTTGTTTGAAACCTACGCGTGCCGCTTTTCCCGCGTCGAGACGGCGGACGAGCTTGAGCGTGGCATGGATGCGCTGGTGCGGCTGCATCAGGCGCGCTGGCAGATGAAAGGTGAGCCCGGCTCGTTTGCCCTGCCGGGCCTGGAGCGCTTGCTGCGCGAAGCGGCGAGCGAGGCGCTCGGCGAAAGTCGCTTGCGGCTGTGGACGTTGGAGATTGATGGCGAGATTGCCGCCGTTCAGTTGGCTTTTCTTGACAACGGCACGGCGCATTGCTTTCAGGTAGGCTTCTCGCCGGCTTATGCGAAAGACAGCATCGGCAAGGTCATGCTGATGCTCTGCATCAAGGATTGCGTCGAAGACCCAATGGTGCGCGAGTACGATTTTATGGGCGGCGATCAGCCTTACAAAGAATGCTGGGCGAAGTCCGAAAGGCAAAACCTGCGGCTGGTGTGGCTGCGTTCGGGGCTGCGCTCACTGACTTATATGTCGCTGAAGCTGGCCGACCAGCTCGGTCGCTCGATGGCGCGCACGGTGCTGCCGCCGGCGGTGAAGATGGCCGGCCACCGCATGCTGGAGCGTCGCCATTACAACCACGCGCCGCAACTGTCGGCGCTGACCTTGCCTTCCAGATAACCTGCACTCGGTGTGGCCGCAGCGGTCAGCTTTTCTTGCGGTCGCGCCGGATTAAAACGAAGGAGACGGCGATACCGATCACTGCCAGCACGATGGCCAGGCTGAATAGCCCGAGGATCACCTTGATCTCTGGATCAATAAAGTAAAAGCTCAAGCGCACCGCAATCCCCTTTGTGCTTCACTTCACTTTTTAAAACTGGCTGGCCAGCAGGTCGGCGACGCGAGCGAGCAGCGCTTCGTCCGTGGCCGTGAAAGCGGCAGGCGTGTCGCTATCGATATCGATCTGGCCGAATATCTCGTCGCCGCGCCGGATCAGCACGACGATTTCGGCACGCGTTTCGAGGCTGCACGCCAGATAATTGCCGACCGCCGTCACGTCGTCAACGATCTGGTTGGCGCGCTCGGCGACCGCCATGCCGCAGACGCCGCGTCCGACAGGGATGTGGGTGTGTTCGGTCGGCTTGCCGACGTAGTTGTGCAGCACCAGCGTGTCGCCTTCGAGCAGGTAGATGCCCACCCAGTTGTAATGCGGGCGCTCGGCTTTCAACAGGCGCACGGCCTGGCGCAGCGTTTCGTCGCGTGAAGCATTGGACTGAACCGCTTGCTCGACGCGGCTGACGATGGCCTCGTCGGTCATCTTGGCTTTCGTTGGTTCCATGACTTTGAGCATATTGAGCGGCGCAAGGCATGGCAAGGCCTGAGTCATGCCCAGTAAAAGAGAGAGCCTCCTTTGTGATAAGAATTTGGGTGCTTAAATCCAATTCCCACAAAGGAGGCTGTTTATGCGTCTCAAACGCATCAGCAAGTTTACACGAGCCGTGTCTAAAGGACTACTTCCAACTCAGCAAGCTACTATCTGCCAGGTCGTCTGTGGCATCATTGTCTGCCGTTGCCTCATACTGGCGGAGATCGCCCGCTGCTTTCAAACCCCGACCGAGTTCCCGCACAACCT
>JBJMGU010000136.1:0-4638 GCA_045807765.1 Blastocatellia bacterium | reverse complement strand
GTTGACCGCCGATGATTTATTGAGCCGCTCGCCGTCGCGGCGCAACGCCTGGAATCGCGTCGTCCAGCGCGCCGGGCGCGAGCTGGAACAGAAAGGTGAGCTGAAGCGCGAGCGCACGCGCTGGACGATCACCGCCCGTGGCCGCCACCGCGTCGAGGCCGAAGCCATGCGCCCGCAGCCTGTCGAAGCCTTAAACACAACCGCGCGTACGCTGTCTCACAAAGACGCGCAAGCCATGCTTGTCGAGATCGGCATGATGCTGGGCCGCCATGCCGAGGCCGAGTTCGATTACTATGACGTGGTCTGGCGTGATTCGATCAACTCGCCGCGCCTCAGCCATGTCTTTGAAGTGCAGATCGCCGGCAGCGTGGATAGCGCCCTGACGCGCTTGAAGCATGCCTACGATGCGCAGCGCTCGCTGCCGTTTCTGATCGTTGCCGACGAACGCTCGGCGCGCTTCGCGGGCAAGCGGCTGACCGGCTCGTTTCACGAAATCTGGGAAGTCATCACGGTGATCGGCGTCGGCGACTTGCAGCGTTTTTACGAGGCGCTGCAATCGCAGCGCGCCTTGCTCGAAAAGCTCAACGCCAAGCCGTGACGCGAGGCCACTATGAAAAAGCATTTCTTCGCCTTCTTCTTCATTGCTCTGATGAGCGAAATGGGCACAAGCTGGCTGGTGCGCTACCGCAGTGTTGCGCCAGAGGCCGACCCGATTTGCTTCCGCAATCTTCAGACGATGGTCGCCAACCGCCTGTGGATGTGGGCCGTTTTCTTCCTGTTGTTGAGCGCCATCTGGCTGCTGCTGTCGAGAGGCCAGCGGGCGGCCTGAAGCGCTCGCGCTGATTGTTTCACTTATGAGCACGCCGCTGCGCCGACAATACCTGGAGATCAAGCGCCGCTATCCGGGCATGATCCTGCTGTTTCAGATCGGCGACTTCTACGAGACCTTTGACGAAGACGCGCAGACGCTGGCGCGCGAGCTTGGCATCGTGCTGACCCGCAAGTGGTTCGGCAAAGGCAATGCCCACCCGCTCGCAGGTGTCCCCGTGCGCTCGCTCGAAAGCCACCTCGCCAAGCTCATCCAGCGCGGCTACAAGGTCGCCGTCTGCGATCAAGTTACTCCGCCGGGCAAGGGGTTGGTCGAGCGCGAAGTCACGCGCATTATCACGCCCGGCACGATCATTGAGCCGGGATTGCTCGAACGCCGCGCCAACAATTATCTCGCCGCCTTCATCATTGATGAGCGCCATGCCGGCATCGCTTATGCCGACATCTCGACCGGCGAGTTTCGCATGACGGAGCTGAACCGCGAGCAGGCCATCAGCGAGCTTGAGCGCATCGCCCCGGCAGAGCTGATTGCGCCGCGTGACGTTGAATTGCCGACGCTTGAGATTCGCTCGATCACACGGCTCGACGAAGCGCTAGTTTCCTTCACGGCGGCACGCCGCGCCCTGCTTGAACACTTTGACGTTGCATCGCTCGCCGCCTTCGGCGCGGAACAGTCGAAACTGGCGACGCGGGCGGCGGGGGCGATCATCGCTTACCTGCGCGACACTCAGGGCGACGCGCTCAGTAATCTGACTCATTTGCAGAGCTATCGCGCCACGAGCTTTATGCAGCTCGACCCGCAGACCTTGCGCAATCTTGAAATTATTCAGGGCTGGGACTTCACCGGCGGCGCGCCGACCGGCTCGTTGGTGGCGACCATAGACTTGACCGAAACGCCGATGGGCGGGCGCTTGCTGCGGCGCTGGCTGCGCCACCCGCTGCTAGAGATTAGTGAGCTGCGCGCTCGCCAGGATGCCGTGGAATGGTTCGTCAAGCGCGGGCAGACGCGCGAGCGCAGTCGGGCGCTGCTTGAAAACGTGCTTGATGTCGAACGTCTGCTTGGTCGCATTCGCCGCCGCCTGGCCGTGCCTTATGAGACCTTGAGCCTGGCACACAGTCTCAAGCATGTCGGGGAGCTTCACGCGCTGCTTGAACGCGCCGGCGCGCCGGCGGATTACTATGTGCAGCTAGAAAAATGCGACGATGTAATCGTATTCATCGAAAGCGCGATCAGCGACCGCCCGCCGAGCGACTTTGAACGCGGCGGCATCATCCGTCCAGGCTTTTCGCGCGAGCTTGACGAGTTGCGGGCCATACTGGGCGGTGGACGGACGTTCCTTGCCGACTTTGAGAAACGCGAGCGACAGCGCACAGGTATCCGCTCGCTGAAGGTTGGCTATAACAAGGTCTTCGGTTATTACATCGAAGTGACCAAGCCAAACCTGCGGCTGGTGCCGGTCGATTACGTGCGCAAGCAGACACTGACGAACGCCGAGCGTTTCTTTACGCTTGAACTGAAAGAGCACGAATCGCTGATCGCTAACGCCCGCGACCGCATCCTCGAACTGGAGACGACACTGTACCGGCAGGCGTGCGACGAAATCAGCCGGCACCACGAGCGCATCAGCCGTGTGGGCGCGGCGCTTGGTCGCCTCGACCTGTTCACAGCGCTTGCTGAGCTTGCTGTCGAGCGCCAGTATGTGCGGCCAGAGTTGACCGAAGATGACGAGCTGACAATCATCAAGGGTCGCCACCCGATGATCGAGCAGATGTTAGATGGGCGCGAGTTTGTCGCTAACGATACGCGGCTGTCGAACCAAGACATACAGATCATGTTGATCACCGCGCCGAATATGGCCGGCAAGTCGGTTTATCTGCGGCAGGTGGCGTTGATCTGTCTGCTCGGCCAGATCGGCAGCTTCGTGCCGGCGCAGTCGGCGCGGCTTGGGTTGCTGGATCGCATCTTCACACGCATCGGTCTGAACGATTACACATTGCGCGGCCATTCGAGCTTCATGATTGAGATGATCGAAACCGCGCACATCCTGCATCACGCGACGCCGCGCAGCCTCGTCCTGCTTGATGAGATCGGGCGCGGCACCTCGACCGCCGACGGGTTATCGATTGCGCGGGCGGTGATCGAGTATCTGCACAATCAGCCGCGCCTTCAGGCGAAGACGTTGTTTGCAACTCACTATCACGAACTGACCGATGTGAGTGATTACCTGCCGCGGGTGCGCAACTATCACGTCGCGGTGCGCGAGCGCGGCGGCAAGGTACACTATCTGCACAGGCTGGAAGCGGGCCGCGCCGAAAAGAGTTTTGGAATTTACGTCGCACAGATCGCCGGCTTGCCAAAACCTGTGCTGCGGCGCGCCGGCGAGCTGTTAAACGAACGTGATCAAGCGGCGAGCGAAGCGAAACGCGGCGGCGGTGGTTCATCCGAAGCGCTCGCGCCGGCGCACCGCGCTTTGCTCGACCAGCTTGCCGCGCTCGATATCAACGAGCTAAGCCCGGTCGAAGCGTTGACCAAACTCTACGAGATACAACAGCGCGCCAAAGAATTACACGGGTCGGATGATTGAATGACCGGCGGTTGAAAGCGCGGCAATGGCTGATTCCAGATGCGCTTGCTTGACCAATAGGTAATCGGTGTCGAAGGTCGAGATGACGAAGATGCTGATGCCGGCAGCGGCGAGCGGCGCTGTTAGGCTAGCCATCACGCCGACCATTGAAAAGGCGAGCGGCCCGTGAACTTTCAAGCATCGCCAATCCCCTTCACTCTGCACGTCGTCGGGAATATCGGTTTGATGACAGACAATGGAAAGCTCGTCTGCCGTGCGCGTGATTGAGTAAAAGTCAGAGCCCAGCGCCCAGCGGGGAATCGCCGCATCAGGTGACAGGCGACAGATCGCCAGCTTATCAGGTAGCAGGGTGAGCTTGAACATCAGGGGCGATTTAATTACAGAGCCACAAAGGCACGGAGACACAGAGGATTCTCCAGGCTATCCCTGTGTCTCTGTGCCTCCGCGTTTTTCTTTCATTCCTTGATGACTTACCCAAGCTCGTCTTCGGAATAGACGGTTGGCGTCAACGCCGAATCGTAGTCGAAGAGTTCCGCCGCCTCGAAAAAGCGCGCCACTTCGGCCTTCGCGGTTTCGAGCGAATCCGACGCGTGAACCAGATTGGCCTGCACGCTCATGGCCCAATCGCCGCGAATCGTGCCGGGCGCGGCTTCGCGGGCTTTGGTGATGCCGCACGACCGGCGCACGGTTTCAACCGCATCGAGCCCTTCAATGCAAATAGCGACCACCGGCGTCAGCGTCATGAAGCGCTTGGTTCCGGGAAAGAATGGTTTGTCGGCCAGATGGCTATAATGCTCGTTCAGCAAGGCGTCCGTGAGCTTCATGAATTTCATGCCAGCGACTTTCAAGCCTTTGTCTTCAAAGCGCGCCAGGATGCGGCCAATCAGGCCGCGCTGCACCGCGTCGGGTTTGATTAAAACTAAAGTGCGTTCCATACAGTCTCCTTCGGGTTGAAATTAATAACCGATAAATATAGCCGACGCGGCGCACGCTGGACAAGCAGGCGCGACCGCTGCGGCGGGCTCGCTGCAAAGCGCGGGCGCAACGGCGCGGCGATGGTTTATAATTGCCCTTCGATTTTGCAGCAAAGGAAAACCTGATGAGCGACCGATTGAGCGATGTTGAATTTCAGGAGAAAGCCGAGACAACGATCCGCGAACTTGAAGAAGCCTTCGCGGCGCTCGGTGAAGACCGCGACCTCGACGTCGATGCGCAGGGCGGCATC
>JBJMGU010000135.1:0-28516 GCA_045807765.1 Blastocatellia bacterium | reverse complement strand
TTGTCTGTTTCTCTCGCCGCGTCGCCGCGTCGCCGCGTCTCCGTGTCGCTCCTTCGCTGCGTCGCCGCGTCGGGCCTGCCTCTTGTCCTGTGTGTGCGAGTGGCGAGCGCGCATGGGGGCAGGCCGCACACCCCGCACGACCTGTTGACGACATGGGGATTAGAGCCGGTGGTGTTGATCAGCCTGGCGCTTGCGGGCTGGTTATACTGGCGCGGCGTGCGGCGATTGTGGCGGGAGTCGGCGGCGGGGCAGGGGATTCGCCGCTGGGAGGTGTGGTGTTATGCGGGCGGCTGGCTGGCGCTCTTCGTGGCGCTGGTGTCGCCGCTACACCCGATGGGGCGCGTGCTGTTTTCGGCGCATATGACCCAGCACGAAATGTTGATGCTTGTCGCCGCGCCGCTGCTGGTGCTGGGCCGCCCGGTGATCGCTTATTTGTGGGCGCTGCCGCAAGCGTGGCGAAAAGCGCTTGGGCAGTTCAGCAAGCAAAGATGGTTTGCGAGCGGCTGGCGATGGCTGACCCTGCCGCTTGCCGCGTGGGCTATTCATGCGGTCGCGTTGTGGATATGGCATGTGCCGTCGCTGTTTGAAGCAACGCTCGACAACGAATGGATTCACACGGCGCAGCACTTGAGCTTTCTGCTATCGGCGCTGTTGTTCTGGTGGGCGGTGATTCACAGCCGACGCGGGCTGATGAGCTATGGTGCGGCGGTGCTATATGTCTTTACCACCTCGATTCACAGCGGCGCGCTCGGCGCATTGATTACCTTTGCCGGCTCGCTCTGGTATCCGGCTTACGAGCAGACGACGGCCTCGTGGGGGCTGACGCCGATGGAAGATCAACAGCTCGGCGGCTTGATTATGTGGATACCCGCCGGCCTGGTCTACATCTTCGCCGGGCTGATGCTGTTCGCCGGCTGGCTGCGCCACTCTGAAATGCGCGCCGCGAGAAACGAGCAAGCGCGTCTCTACGCGGCGACCGGCGACGAAGGGTGAAGGCGATGAGGCGATGCGTAACCATGCTCTGGGTCGTGTTGATGGCGCTCTTGCTGGCGGCTTGCGAAGAGAGCGAAACGATCAAGCGCGCTGCTGAATTGACCGGCGGCGATCCTGAGCGGGGCCGCGCCAAGATTCAATACTATGGCTGCGGCGCGTGTCACACGATACCAGGTGTTGACGGTGCGCAGGCGCTGGTCGGGCCAGAGCTGACGCACTTCGCCAGCCGCGTTTATGTCGCCGGCGTGCTGCCGAACTCGCCGGAAAACGTTGTCCGCTGGATTCGCAATCCCAAGCAGGTAGACCAACTGACGGCGATGCCGAACCTCGACGTGTCGGAAGCCGACGCCCGCGACATCGCCGGCTATCTCTATACCTTGAAGTAAGCGATTGCGCCGCAAGCGCCAGGGATGAATAAATGCCGCGTAGTCATCAGATCGATCTCGACATCAAACAGAACATGGATTATCACCGGCGGTCGTGGCGCCGGCAGCGCATCGCCTGGGTGGTGATGGTGCTCTTGATCGTCGCGACGCTGCTCGGCTTATTCGGGCCGGGCTTATTGGGCGATTCGATTGCCGGCGCCAAAGGCGGGCCGCTGTGGATGGCGTATAACCGATTTGGCCGCTTGCAGGCGGAAAGCACGACGCTGCGCATCCATGTTGAACCGGGCGCGGTGACCGGCCAGCCGCTGCGCCTGTGGGTGAGTCGCAGTTATCTCGAACGTGTCCAGGTGATGCACATCTTGCCTGAGCCGCAGAGCGTCGAGATTGCCGCCGACCGCTACGTCTACGTCATCGCCGTGCAGGATATGAGCCAGCCCGCGAGCCTTGTCTTTCACATCGAGCCCGCGCATGTTGGCCTGCTGCGCGGGCAGGTCGGCATCGAAGGCGGCGACACGCTCGACTTCAGCCAGTTCATTTATCCATGAGATCAGACCCGTAATTGAATTGAGGAGCAACCTATGGAATCGGTATTGCGCGCCCTGGCAGTCTACGCTTTTCTGCTGTTGCTGTTTCGGATCGCCGGTAAGCGTTCCTTGAGCGAGATGAGCAATTTTGAATTCGTGCTGCTGCTGATCGTTGGCGAGGCAACGCAGCAAGCGGTGCTGGGCAAAGATTACTCGCTGACGAATGCCTTTCTGGTGGTCTTGACGCTCGTCGGCATCAACATCGGGCTGTCGTTGCTGAAGCAGCGGTCAGAGGGCATCAAGCGCATGTTTGATGGCATGCCGCTGGTGATTGTCGAGAACGGCCGCCCGCTTAAAGAGATTATGGACACGGTGCGCGTCGCCGAAGATGACGTGCTGGAGGCCGCCCGCGAGCTGCAAGGACTTGAGCGCATGGAGCAGATCAAGTACGCGGTGCTTGAGACCACCGGCATCATCTCGATCATCCCGAAGAAAGAGTAATAGACCATGAAATGAAGAAGATTTTTGAAATCGCGCTTGGCATCGTCACCAGCATCGGCGGCTTTCTTGAGATCGGCTCGCTGACGACCGCCGCGCAGGCCGGCGCCGAGTTCCGCTATCAGTTGATCTGGGCGATTGCGCTCGGCGGCCTCTGCGTGATTTTTCTGGTCGAGATGTCCGGGCGCTTTGCCGCCGTCAGCCATCGGACGATTCCCGACGCCATCCGCGAGCGCTTCGGCTTCAGCTTCTTCGTTGCGCCGCTCGTCGGCTTTGTCCTGGTGACGCTGCTGGTGCTTGCCGCAGAGATCGGCGGCATCTGTGTGGCCCTCGAACTGGTGACGGGCGTCGGCTTCCAGTGGTGGGCGCTGCCGGTGGCCTTGGTGACATGGCTGCTGATCTGGAAAGGCACTTTCAGCGTGATCGAAAAAGGGGCCTCGCTGCTCGGCCTGGTGACCCTCTGCTTCGTCGTCGCCGCGGTGGTGATTCATCCGCCGTGGAAAGAAGTGGCCGCAGGTGTGCTGCCGACGCTGCCCGATCACGACTCGGCGCATTACTGGTTCATCGCCGTCAGCATTCTCGGCGCGTCCATCTCGCCGTACCTGTTCTTCTTCTATTCGTCGGGCGCTATTGAAGACAAATGGGATAAAAGTTACCTTGGCACCAATCGCGCCGTTGCCGGCATGGGGATGAGCTTCGGCACGCTGATCTCAGTCGCCGTGCTGGTGGTCGCCGCGGTCATTCTTTTGCCGCGGGGCATCAAGGTGGATCATTACAATCAACTGCCGATGTTGCTCGTGCCGGTCTTCGGGCAGTGGGGATTTTATCTGTTTGCTGCCTCGCTCGGCATCGCCTGTTTCGGCGCGGCGCAAGAGATCAGCCTTGAAGTGGCTTACTTCATCGCGCAGGGCTTCGGCTGGAATTGGGGCGAAGATCAGCGCCCGCGCGACACGCCGCGCTTCAGCCTGGTCTATACGGTGACGATCTTTCTGGCGGCGCTGCTGGTACTGGCCGGCCTTGATCCGTTGAAGATGACCGTCTTCTCGATGGCGTTGACGGCGGCGACCTTGCCGCTCGGCACTCTGCCGTTCGTGGTGTTGATGAACGACAAACATTATGTGGGCGAACATCGCAACGGCTGGATCAGTAACCTGGTAGTCATCTTTGTCATCGTGCTGGCGTTTGTGCTGGCGGTGGTTTCGATCCCGCTGGAAATCTTCGGAGGCTGAGATGACGGATGTGATCCGCGATATTCTCGACAAGCAACTGGTTGACGGCCACGGGCGGCGCATCGGCAAAGTGGATGGCCTCGTCCTTGAGTGGCGCGATGACGCGCCGCCGCGGCTCGCCTATATCGAAGTCGGCGCAATGACGCTGGGCCGGCGATTGCACCCGCGATTTGAGCGCTGGGCGGCGGCGCTTGAGCGATGGCTGGGCATTGGCAACGGCAAACCTTACCGGGTTCCAGTTGCGAAGGTGCGCGAAACCGGCCTCACCGTCGAAGTTGATCTTGATGTGAAGCGGACGCCGATTCAGGCTTGGCAGCGCTGGGTGCGCGAGCATGTCATCAAGCGCATACCGGGAGCATGAACAATGGCCGATCAAGAGATTCGCGTTGAAGCGCTACTGTCGCGGCGTGTGCGGGCGCTGAACGGACGGGTGATCGGGCGCATTGAGGAGTTGCGCGCCGAACGGCGCGGCAGAGAGATGGTCGTCGTCGAGTATCTGCTCGGGCCTGTGGCGTTGCTCGAACGATTGTCAATGAGCATGAAGGCGCTGTCACTGTTGCGCCAGTTCGCAGGCAGGCGCGCGCGCCGCTACCGTGTAAGCTGGCGGCAGATGGATTTGAGCGACGCCGAGCGCCCATGTCTGCGCTGCTCTGTCGAGGAGCTGGAAAAGTGGGAGCCGTGATCTAACCGATGATCTCGTTATTGCTGAAAGCCATGATAAAACAAGAGATAAACAATCGCCGACTCATCCGATATGTCTGGCGCAGAGAGCAATGCCAATTCGCCTGTCTGAAATTGATCGCTGCGACAGCGTTAATCTTGCTCATCGCCGCGTCGGCTATCGCCCAGCGCCGAGCGCCGCTGGCCTACGTCAGCAACGAGCGTGATGGCACGATCAGCGTCATCAATACGGCAACCGACCAGGTGATCAAAACGATTGCCGTCGGCGGTCGCCTGCGCGGCCTTCACCTCGGCCCCGGCGGTCGCCGTCTCTTCGTGGCGATGGCGTGGCCGATGAATCAACGCCTTGCCGATCCAGAAAAGATCGTCGAAATAGACACGGCGAGCGGGCGCATTGTGGCGCGGCATAATGCCGGCAGCGACCCCGAGCAGTTCGCTGTCAGCCGCGACGGTGCGCGCCTCTATGTGTCGAACGAAGACGCCAACACCGCTTCAGTCACTAACCTGAGGAGCAATCGCGTCATCGCGACGCTGGTCGTTGGCCTGGAGCCAGAGGGAGTGAGGCTCAGCCCCGATGGGCGCTGGGTCTATGTGACGGCAGAAAGCAGCAGCAATGTCTCGGTAATTGACACGCGCACCAACCGCATCAAGACGACGTTCACGGTTGGCGCTCGCCCGCGCGACGTGGCCTTCAGCCCCGATGGCCGCACCGCTTTTGTGACGGCAGAGAACGGCGGCACAGTGGCTCTGGTGGATGTAAGAAACCACACAGTGCGACAAATGATTCAACTGCCGAACCGCGAAGTCAGACCGATGGGCGTAGTGGTCTCGCGTGATGGCCGCCGTCTGTATGTTTCCAACGGGCGAGGCAACAACGTTGCGGTGATTGATGCGCGCACGCTTCAGGTGATCGCCATGATTCCCGTACAGGGCCGCCCGTGGGGCATCGCCTTGACGGCGGACGGCAGAAAGCTCTACACCGCCAATGGTCTAACGAATGATGTCGCCGTCATCGATACGCGCACTAACCGCGTCATCAAAACCATCCCGGTGGGTCAGGGGCCGTGGGGTATCGCTTTATCGTATTGAGCGTGATCAGAAGGCGCGGCGGAAGACGCGCACCGCGCCGCTTTGAAAGACCGGCTCGCTGCCAAACCACCTGGCGTTGATGCGGTCTACTTCCTGGTGCGCGCCGACGACGATCAGCGCGTCAATCTGCTGGCGCGATTCGGAAAGTAGCTTTTCATACCAGAGCAGATGCTCGCTTTCGTCATAGAGCTTAAAGCGAAAGATGCCGGCGCCGCTCAAGTCCATCGCCCGCTGGCTGCTCTCTGTGTCGGCGAAGCGCACGGGGAAGTAATAGAGGCACGGGCCGTAGTTGTTCCAGACCACATTGCCTGTGCCGATGCCGAACGTGCTGGCTAGATTGTGCAGCGGGTTGGCGCGGTAAGGGCCGTTGGTGTCTATTTGAATCGCTTCGACGCGCTGGCCGGTGCCGACAAACGGCCTGGCCTGCATGAAATCCTTCACCAGGCGGTTCGAGTAGAGCGCGTATTCCCAGACAAAAGCGATTTGCAGAGCGGCGGCGATCATTAATGCCACGCCGCAGGCAGAAATAAGCGGGCGGCGGTTGCGCCAGTTCATCGCCGGAATGCTTGCCGCCATCGCCATCAGCAGGATGCGCTCGCGCAGGATGCTGCCGTGCGCTTCGCCGAAACTGTCCGGGCCGAAGAAGGCGACGGCGAACAATAGCAAGGCGAGAATCAACCAGCCACGCCGCTCGCGCCCCTCACCCCGGCGCATTGTAAAGAAAGTCACAATCAGCAGAATGATGATGACCGCCTGCACAATCGGGCTCGGCCCGACAAAAGCAAACCATCCCGTTCGCGTCAGCGAAAACGGCAGGCAGTCATAATCGGCGTGGATCGCCAGGAAGTCAACTCCCCGCGCATGATTGAGCCATGCGAGAGGCGAAAACCAGCTATCCATGCCATACCAGGCCGCCTGAACGTCGCCGCCGGCCTGCATCAGCCGGTGATAAATCACTGCCAGCGGCGCGAGCGGCAACAGGCTGGCTGCCGTCCAGCCGAGCCGACGGCGGTTCGCGCCCGGCGTCGCCAGCGCCAGCACGACCAGCGCCATCACCGTCAGGCCGAGGCTGACTAGGTGGCTCAAATAGCCGATGACCAGCAGCAGCGCCAGCCAGAGCGCCGGCCTGATGCTCATCCGGTCTCGCCATGCCCACCAGACACCGAGTGTGATGAACATCACCGAAGCGCCGAGCAGGAAACTGTAGAGGCCGAGCAGCCAGAGCATGTTGAGCGACAGCGTTAGCGCCAGCGGCGCGACCAGCGCCATGCCTTGCCAGCCGGCGACGCGCCAGCGCAGCCACACCAGCACCGCCGCCAGTCCGAGCGAAGTCAAGGTCAATAGCGTGCGGTCGGCGATGCGCTCGGAAACCAGCGACAGCAGGCCGGTCAGAATCAGATGCGCTGTCCAGTAAGGCAGCGGATACCAGCGCACCTCGTAGAGGTGATTGAAGGCCGCCGGCTGCTTGAGCAATTCCAGGGTGATGTGCGCGTTGAGCAGATGCAGCGGCCCATCCTGCGTGACGAAATGAGGCACGCACCAGATGGCCGCAAGCGCCGGCAGGGCGAAAAGCGCGAAGACAATCAGGCCCCACCGCCGTGAGGCTCGCGAGTCGGAGGGCAGATCGGCGGCGGTCTTCATAAGGAATCGAAAGCTGAAGGCGCTATCCTAATGAAGCAACGGCAGGAGGGCAAGGCAAAGCCGCTGCTTGCGGCAATTGGTGCTGAAGCGTGCGGCAACCAGGGCGGCTTTGGCGCATTGGCGCGGCATGGTAAAGTCGCACGGTGCGGCATTAGCTGAAGCCGCGCCGGTGTCACGAACAATATGATTTTATTGGCAGTGAGATTATTTCTGGCCGCTGTTCTGGCGGTAGCGGCGGTGGCCAAGCTGATGGATCGGCGTGGCGCCGAGCGCGCCGTCACAGACCTCGGCTTGCCGCCGGCGACCGCGCCGCTGCTCGCATGGATCGTCCCTGTGATCGAGCTTACAATTGCCGCGCTGTTGCTGCCGGCGGCCACGGCGTGGTGGGCTGGCGTGGCGGCGCTTGTGCTGCTCGCGGCGTTTACGGCGACTATGGCCATCAACCTGTGGCGCGGGCGCACTCCCGATTGTCACTGCTTCGGGCAGTTGACGGCGGGGCCGATTGGTCGCGGCACGCTCTTGCGCAATCTCTTGCTCGTTGCGCTTGCCGCGCTGCTGGCGCTGAGTCCACATTCGACCGTCAGCCTGAGCGCGATTGCATGGCTTGCAGAGCTAACAACCGGCGAACGCGCGCTCGTCGGGATAGGCGTGGTCGCTGTTGTGTTGCTTGCCGTTGCGGTTGCACTGCTCGTGCGCCTGCTCCATCAAAACGAGCGGCTGTTTGCGGCACTGGCCGAAGCGCAAATCCCTTTCGAAGATGAGCCGGTCGTGCGTCAGGACGTGGCGCTGCCATCGGGTGGCTTGCCAATTGGCGCGCCGGCTCCTCCGTTTCAACTCTCGGACCTTGATGGGCAGATGGTGACCCTGGCTGATCTATTGCGCCCCAACCTGCCGCTGGCCCTGTTCTTTGTCAGCCCGACCTGCGGGCCGTGCGCGGCGATGCTGCCGGACATCGCTCGCTGGCGGCAGCAGTACGGCGAGCTGATGACGTTTGCTTTCATCAGCTCGGGCAGTCGCGAAGAGAATCAGCAGAAGTTCGCCGACGCCGGCACGGTGCTGTTGCAAAGCGGCTCTGAGGTTTCAACCGCGTATGAAGCCCGTTGGACGCCCGCAGTTTTGATCGTCAAAGCCGACGGCAGCATTGCCAGTCGGCTCGCCAGCGGCAGCGAGGCGATTCGCCGCTTGATCATCCAAGCCGTCACCACCGCCGGCTCGAACCTCGCCGCGTTGCGCGTTGAGATGAACGGCAATGGGCAGCCGAGCGAATCGGCAATGCAAATCGGCCAGCCGGCGCCGCCGCTGGCGCTGCCCGATCTCAATGGAACGTTAGTGAAGCTCGATGATTTCAAAGGCGAGCGCACGCTGGTGGTTTTCTGGAGCCCTGATTGTACGTTCTGCGAGAAGATGGTCGGCGAGCTGAAGCGCATCGAAGCCAGCCCGCCGCCGCATGCACCGCGCCTGCTGGTTGTCTCGAAAGGCTCAATCGAAGCGAATCGCGCCGCGGGCCTGCAATCATCGGTCGTGCTCGATAGCGAGTTCGCCGTCGGCCAACGGTTTGGCGCCAGCGGCACACCGTCGGCAGTGCTGGTTGACGAGCGCGGCTTGATTGCTTCGGAAGTCGTTAGCGGTGAATCGGGCGTACTGGCGCTTGCCGGCCTCAGAAAAGCGGTTCATTAATTCTGCGGCGGCCAGGCGGGTTTCGGCGCCGGGCGGCGTGGGCGCGGGGCAGGGCGCAAGCGGCTTCTCATCTCAGGTTCGGTAATCGACGGCGGGCGCTCATCGGGAGCGACCGTGGATTCGTCAGTCGGGCGCGGCGCTTGCCTTTCGTGTTCCATACTACAAATCTCACCCGGTTCGCTTCCCGCCGCAAAAGTTCTCCGCAGCCTGTGCGGGCATGCCGATGAGGCCAGCAATCCGCTGTCGGCGCAGACCTCAAGCGTCAAGCCGGTTGTCTGCTTGTCCTCGTTTAAGGAGTCAGGCGACAACTCGTCCGTGCCGGCATCGGCGACTGTTGCTCCGTGCGTACATTCGGTGACCGGCTCGGTGCCTGAGATGAAAATCTCTGTGCGCCGCTCAGCGCATTCGGCGGTGGCGCGCAACCCGGTCGTTGGATCGATCTCAGCTTCGACAATTCCCGATGGCCGCGTGAAATTGTCGCCGCCCAGCTCTGGCCTGATCGCCAGCGCTTCTTTGACGAAATCGGCCCACAAAGGCAGCGCCGTTTCTGACGCCTTCATGTTGAGGTCTGTATTGTCGTCGCAGCCAACCCAGACGGCGCAAACCAGATTTGGCGTATAGCCCACAAACCAGCCATCGTTCGAGGTGCCGGTCTTACCGGCGATGGCACCGGGCAAGCCGTAGCCGCGCAGGCGGGCCGCCGTCCCTTGCTCGACAACCGATTCCATCATGCTCGTCAACAGGTAAGCGACCTGCGGCGAGAAGGCGCGCTCGCTGGTTGCCGCGATGTTCGCCTGTCGGTCGCTGGCGCTGCGAATGGTCTTGACGGGAATGGGTCGCAGCGCCGTCCCGCCATTGGCAAACGCGATGTACGCACCGGCCATCTCCAGCGGCGTTGCTTCGTTGGTGCCGAGCGCCAGCGAAGGATAGACGTGCGGCACATCAAGGCCGCAGCTCTTAGCGGTTTCCGTAACGTTGCCGAGCCCGACGTTCATCGCCAGCTCTACTGCCGGCACGTTCATTGAGCGCGCCAGCGCCTCGCGTAGCGTCACGTCGCGGTTCGTGAAGCCGCCGTGATAGTTTGCCGGCGTGTATTCGGCGCGGCCTCCATCATAAGTAAAAGTTTGCGGGCGATCAGAGAGCAGCGATACCGGCGTGTAATAATGGTTGCTGAGCGCCGCGGCATAGACAATCGGCTTGAAGGTCGAGCCGGGCTGGCGCCGCGCGTCTGTGGCACGGTTCAACTGGCTCTCGTCATAGTTGCGCCCGCCGATCATGGCGAGGACTTCGCCGGTGTGCGCGTCGAGCGCGACGAGTGCCGCCTGCACAGGTTTGACCTCTTCGCCTTTACGCACCGGGCGATGGATCATGCGGTCAAGCTGCGCTGTGTGTTTGACTACGGCATCGTGAGCGGCGCGTTGCAGGCGCGGGTCCATGGTCGTAACGACGCGGCGGGCGGCTGATTCATTGCTTGAGCCATAACGCTGGTCGAGAAAACGCTCGACGTAATCGATGAAATAGCTGGCGCCAGAATCTTCGCGCGGCTCCTGCTTCTTGATCTGCAAGCTTTCCTGCTTGGCCGCTTCGGCTTGCTCAGCAGTGATGGCGCCGGTGTCGGCCATTGCATCCAACACACTATTACGGCGCTCGATGGCGAGTTGCAGGTTGCGGGTGGTGGCGTAACGGTTCGGCGCGTGAATCAGCCCGGCGAGCAAAGCGCTTTCGCTGAGCGTCAGCTCATTGAGGTTCTTGTCGAAATAGACTTTTGCCGCCTGCGCGAAGCCATGCACGGCGAACGTGCTGCTCTGTCCGAGGTAGACGTTGTTGCAGTAGAGCGTGAAGATCTCTTCTTTCGATAGCCGCGATTCGAGGATGAGCGCCATCATCGCTTCCTTGAGCTTGCGGGCGAGGGTGCGGTCGCTGGTCAGGAAAGCGTTCTTAATCAATTGCTGGGTCAGCGTCGAGCCGCCCTGCACCATGCCACCGTGATGCACATCGGCCCACAGCGCGCGGGCGATGCCGCGATAATCTACGCCGTTGTGTGTGAAGAAACGACGGTCTTCGATGGCGACGACGGCGTCGCGCAGGGATGTCGGAACGTCAGCGAACTGTATAGCGATCTGCTTGCGGCGGTCGCCATCGCGCAGATTGGCCAGCGGCTCGCCTTCGATGAATGCTGACTTCAATCGCACGCCGCCCTGCGCATTTGTCAACGTCACGATGCGGTTGTCTTTGCCGATCTCTGCGCGTACCGGCGTCACGCCTAGCTCTTGCACGGCTGCCGGATCGGGATGAATTTCAATGACGTTGCCGTTGATGGTGTAAGCGCGCGTTTCGCCGCTCAGGCTGCCTTGCAAGTTACGCTGATAGCCCGCGCCATCGAGATAGCTTGCCAGCTCGTCGAGCGCCATACGGTTGCCGACTGAAACTTTGAAAGGCGCTGTGAAGATGCCGACCGAATGATCGAAGAAGCCGGCTTCGAGGCGGGCGTCAATCTCGCGAGAGAACTGCACGGCGTAATAGGCGGCAACGCCGATCAGTCCGAGCAGGACTACGGCCAACGGCACCAGCACACGCGGTTGGGTCATCCACACGGCCAGTCGTTTAAGCGGGCGGGGAATCCATCGCAGCGTGTGCCGCCGGGCCGCCGCCCATGCATAAGCATGCCGAGATGGCCGGCGCTGTTGGCGCACCACCAGAGTGCGCAACTGATGACCGCTGCTTGACGTGACCCGTGCGTTGTCCACCTTCAGGTTTCCTTTCTCTTCTCTCGCCGCGCGTTGAGCAAAGCGCAAGGTTGCAGACCAGAACGTCAGCTTATCGTTCGCCTGCGCTTCAACTCTCCTAATGCGTTCTGGCGACCTCTGAGCGCACGTTGGCATCAAGCCACGCATCAATGCGATCAAGCCATGCCATGTCGGTTTCTTCGTCAACCAGCGCCTGGCGCAACTGCGCCGCCTTGCCTGCCAGCGCCATCAGCACCTCTGTATTGACGGCCCCCTCCATTTCGTTGACCATTCGCGCCAGCATCACGATTGCATTGACGTAACCTTCGTAATAAGCCGGCGATTTCTCAGGCGGCAAGTACATTCCGGTTGCTGCTTGAATGGCTTCCGGCAGTGTACTGAATTGGGCCGCGAGGCTGCGAATTGTGTCCTCAGATAGAGTTTCGATTGTCATAAAACGCCTCCCATCGCTCATATAGCCATCGGCGTTCCACAACCCATGTGAGGCAGTTGCTAACGGCAATGATTGTCAGCCCGCGCGCTGTGTTGTAGAGTTAAAGGTGTGGGCGCTGGCGACTTCGGCCAGCGCGGCATTGACCTGATCGTCTTATCCATTTCGCCGCTAACCATTCTTGCCGAGCTGCTGGGACACCCAGCATTCGCATAACGAGGACAACACCAGAAGATGAGAGTATGGCCGGGACAGCCTTACCCGCTCGGCGCCACATGGGATGGCGCGGGCGTCAACTTCGCGATCTTTTCCGAGAACGCTACTGCCGTTGAGCTTTGCCTCTTCGATAAGCCCGACGCGGCGCACGAAACGGCGCGCATTCGCTTGACCGAGCACACAGATCAAGTCTGGCACGCCTATCTTCCCGAAGCGCGACCGGGACAGCTTTATGGCTATCGCATACACGGGCCGTACGAGCCTCAGGCCGGACACCGCTTCAATCCGGCAAAGCTGCTCATCGATCCCTATGTCAAAGCCATCGCCAGCACCGTCGCCTGGAGCGATGCGGTCTTTGGCTACACCATCGGCCACACGGACGCCGACCTCGCCAAAGACGACCGCGACAGCGCCGGCGCGGTGCCCAAGTGCGTGGTCATTGATCCGGCTTTTAGCTGGGGCGATGATGCGCCGCCGCGCACGCCCTGGCATCAGACGCTGATCTACGAGCTGCACGTCAAAGGCTTCACTCGTCAACATCCCGAAGTGCCGCCCGAGATGCGCGGCACTTACGCGGCGATGGCGCACCCGGCGGTCATCGAATACCTGCACAAGCTCGGCATCACGGCGATTGAGCTGCTGCCGGTGCATCAATTCATCTCCGGCAAAGACCTGACCGAGCGTGGCCTGACCAATTACTGGGGCTATAACTCGCTCGGCTTTCTCTCGCCCGACGTGCGCTACTCTTACAGTGGGCACCTGGGCCAGCAGGTCACCGAGTTCAAGATGATGGTCAAGACGCTGCACCGTGAAGGCATCGAAGTCATCCTCGACGTCGTTTACAACCACACCGGCGAAGGCAATCACCTGGGACCGACGCTCTGCTTTCGCGGCATCGATAACCAGGCGTATTACCGCCTGGTGCCGAATGACAAACGTTATTACATGGACTTCACCGGCTGCGGCAACACCCTGAACATGACCCACCCGCGCACGCTGCAACTGATTATGGACAGCCTGCGCTACTGGGTGCTGGAGATGCATGTGGATGGCTTCCGCTTCGATCTGGCCTCGACGCTGGCGCGCGAGCTTTATGAAGTGGATCGTCTGGGCGCGTTCTTTGACATCGTCCACCAGGACCCTGTGCTGTCGCAGGTCAAGCTGATTGCTGAGCCGTGGGATTTGGGCGAAGGCGGCTATCAGGTCGGTAACTTCCCCGTGCTGTGGGCTGAATGGAATGGAATTTACAGAGACGCGGTGCGCGGTTATTGGCGCGGCGACGCCGGGCTGATTGATGATCTCGCTTATCGCCTGACCGGCAGCAGCGACCTGTACGAAGGCGGTGGGCGGCGGCCTTACGCCAGCATCAACTTCATCACCGCGCACGACGGCTTCACACTGCATGACCTGGTCAGCTACAACGACAAGCACAACGAGGCGAACGGCGAAGACAACCGCGACGGTCACGATCACAACCTCAGTTGGAACTGCGGCGTCGAAGGCGAGACCGACGACCGGCAGGTTCTCGCCTTGCGCGCCCGCCAGCAGCGCAATTTCCTGGCGACGCTGCTGCTGTCGCAGGGCGTGCCGATGTTGCAGGCCGGCGACGAGATCAGCCGTACGCAACTCGGCAACAACAACGCCTACTGCCAGGACAACGAAATCTCATGGCTTGATTGGAACCTCGGCGACGAGAAGCACAAGCTGCTGGAGTTCACACGCCGCCTGATCCGCTTCCGCCGTCACCATCCGGTCTTGCGGCGGCGAAAATTTTTCCAGGGTCGCCCCATTCGCGGCTCTGAGGTCAAGGATGTCGCCTGGTTCCGCCTGGACGGCGTCGAGATGACTGAAGCCGACTGGCGGAATGATTCGGCGCGCACCTTGACCGTACGGCTGGCCGGCGAGCAGATCGATGAAGTGGACGAGCGCGGTCATCGCGTGCTGGATGAAACCTTGCTGATTCTCTTCAACGCGCATCATGAGCCCTTGCCCTTCACGCTGCCCGAGCAGAGCCGTAAGACCGAATGGGAACTGGTTATTGATACGCGCGATTGGCAGGTTGGCGGTCGCCGCAAGCTGGTGCGCGGCGGCGCACGCTACGAGGTCGAAGCGCGCTCGCTGGCACTCTTTTATTTGAAGGAGAAAAGGACTAGGGGTTAGCGGTTAGCGGGCGAAGCGAGAGACGCAGCGTTGCCTGCCGGGCGCAGCTTGCCTGCGGCGCTTCGGAGAGCCGCACAACCAGATTAATCAGCAGTGCATTGGTCGGCGTCGCGAAGTTTCCCGCTTTCGAGACGCGTGGCCCGTTGAGCAGCGCAGCTCCGATGGCATCGAGCGTTGCCGGCGCGGCGCTGAAGCGAGCGCCTTCAACCGCCTCGTTCGCCGTTTGCGGGCCGCTCGCGCGCACCGATTCGACGCGCGCCGCAATGATCGGCGTGCAGCTATCTGTGGTCGAAGCCGCCAACAGTTCATAAGCGATGTTGGTGCGTGCTTCGATGGGAAATGAGATGCTGAGTGGTCCTGTTTGACCGGGCGCGCTCAAGGCGACGACGATCTGCTCGCTGCCTTGCTCGTAGACGGTTGCCTGCACTGAAGCTGATGCGCCAGCAAACGTGTTTGACGCCGGCCCGCCGAGTGACAGCTTGAGGGCGGGTGAGACTCTGCCACTGACGCGCACTGCCGCGCTCTGCTGGGCGCTGCCATTGATCGATAACACGGCCAGCAGCGCACAAGCCAGGAATGTGAAACGAAGTCTATTCATCGGCGATCTAGCCGGAATCGGTTAACGCTATCAGGCGATCAGTCAGGATTGCCCATGTTCTTCGCTTGCTTGCAGGCGATGCTTAGGCAAAGCCTGTTCCTGCAAGCAAACCGGCATGGCATCGCGCTGCTCGACGACAGCGTTTGCCAGGAACGCCCATCCTAGCACGAAAAAAAAGCCGAACCTATTCCCCACTAAGGTAATTTTTAGGAGATGAAAGGAGTGTTGGCCGAAATGCCTGCGCCCTCACTTGCGCGGCTTGCCGGTGCCATCATTGGGACGAAGTGCCCCAGCCGCGGGCAGGGTTACGTTAGGGCTTAATGCACCTGTCTTTATGTTTCGGAAACCGCCAAGAGTTGATGTGAGAAGGTCGGGTGGTTGGGTGGAAAAAGAGGCGGGGGCGCCTCAAGCGATCTATCCGATGATTACGGATTGGAGATCGTGAAGGTCACAGAGGTCGAAAAGCTGCCGGGCGTGAAGAACTGCGGCTTGACAGCAAAGACCGTGTTGACCACGAGCCCGTTGGTATTGCCTGCCGGCACTGCGGCTTTCATAACGCGCGGCCCTGTGAGCAAGGTCGCGGCGCTGCTGTAGTCGTTCAGCGAGAAGCCTGCGTTGTAAACGTAGCGACCGGTGGTGCCACTGGTTGCGCCGTTCGAGCCCGAGGTCGGGTCGCCACTGCCGCTGGCAACCGTGTCGGTGCCGGCCATCACGCCGCCGCCACTGTCACGCGCCGCCGAGGTGACGCCAAAGCCGATGTCGGCCAGGGTGACCGAATCCGCGTCCGGCGTGCCACTGCCATAGGTCATTGTTCCCGCCGTCATCTTCAGCGTGTAAGCGACGTTACTGCGGAGCCGCAGCGGCACCGTCGCCGACACGAAAGCGTTGGTGTTCGACGGGCTGACTTCGCCGAAGTCGAGCGTCAGCACCGAAGGATTATCCAACTGGTCGCCCTTCGCCTTGTTGTTCGTGATCGTCCCGCCGGTGCTGATCGAGGCAGCGCCGCCGGCGCGCACTTCGACATAGCCGGACGCCGTCCCTTGCAGTGTGATGCTGCCCGAGTTGCTCTGCCCGAATGCCGCGACCGAAAGGATCACGAGCGCAAAGATGACCAGGGGCAGTCTGCTTAATGATGTTGCTACACGATGCATTGAGTCTCTCCTTGTCATTGTTCCGGCGCGCTTGCGCCGCGAACGTGGCTGTTCTTCTTTCCAGATACCTTGATGGATTGGCCGAGGGGCTAATTACAGTGAACTTCTCTTACTATTATTCTTACAGACGGCATAAGATCAATAGTTTTCTACCGGCCCATTCATTCATTTTTTTGTACCATGTCACTAAAAAAAGTATTGAAGCAGACGGACGGACTACCTACAATGGGGAGGCTCCTGGAAACTTCCTGACAAAAAGCTTCTCTTGCTCCTAACTTTTGCTCCTCGATTTTTCCTCGTCCCTCAACGAGTCTATGCGAAGCTTGGCACGCCTTTTATGGATTGCGGTATTTCTGCTTGCCGGCCTGTCGGTCTGCGGACTGGGACAGCGTGTGCCTGATGGCGCAGCCGTCGCGCAAGTCCATCAGGCGGACGGCGAGCCTAAGGCCAGCCAGCCGACAAATCAGGACAATTCAGGTACTGCTGCTAATCCTAAGATCATCGTCGGCGAGCGCGTCTTGATCGGCCCGGCCAGCGCACCCGAACGTCACGGCGATAGTCTCTTCCTGCCGGTCATCAGCATCGCGCGGGCGCTCGGCGACGAAGCCAGCGTTAACCCGGCAGCGCGCACTGTGAGCGTCCGCAGGCAGAATGGCGTCGCCGCAGACTTCAGCGCCCAGACACATCAAGTGCGCGAGAATGGCGCGGTCATCCTGCTCGTCTCTTCAGCAGCAGAGATCGTCTTTCCGCTCGATGGCGAACAGTTGATGCTGCCGCTTGAAGTCACGGCGGCGCTGCTCGACGTTTCAATCATCGTTGAGGATTCAGGCCAGACGGTTCGCATCCATCGCGGCACGCCGCCAGATCAGACAGTGCGGCAGGGCGCGGCGCACGCCCCGTGGGAGATTTATCAATCCGACTACCTGGCCAGCGCTAACATCTATTCAAACTCGTTCTATCAAAGTTTCAGCCTGCATTCGTCGGGACGCATCCGCGATGGCCGCTTTGATTTCTTATCGGCTTTCGATGGTTCGAGCGGGCAATCGCCGCTGCTGTTTCGCCGCGCCACTTTCGCTTACGACCGCACCAATGGGCAGCGACTGATTGCCGGCGATTTCGGAACCGGCAACGACCTTGAGTTCCTTTCGTCAATGGTGCGCGGCCTGTGGGTGCAGCAGCCGGTCGGCGACCTGCGCGTCAGCGCCTTCGGCGGGCGCACCTTCTCGGACTCGTTGCTGCGGTCACTGCCTGTGCCGGGGATCGAACCGGCGCAGCCCGCTAAGGATACCGGCCTGCATTTTGACACCAACGTGTTTGGCTCTTCGGTCAGCTTCAGCCCCGTAGCGGCGAGTGGCGTGGCGACTACCCGAATGATTGCCGCCGGCGCGATGCACTTCAACGGCCCGCAAGCGAGCGGCGACCTGCTCACCAGCGGCATGCATTACAGCTCACAACGTAATCAGTTTCAGCTTGACGCCGGCATGGGCCATTTCGCCGGGCTGGTCTTCTCAAGCGGTGCGGCAGAGGCTCGTCAGGTTGATGGGGCAGCGGCGCTGCTCGACGTTTATGATCTGTTCAACCTGCGCGACAACCTGTCGCTGCAAGGGCGTGTGACGCACATCGGCGCGGATTTCCTCAGCCCGCAATCAAACGGCTTTCTGCTGCCGGGGAACCTTTATTCAGGCGGCGTCAACTGGCGCCCGCAGCGCTGGCTCTCGGCTTCGTTCAACGCCATGTCCAGAGAGCGCTTCAACGCCGACCATCAGACGACACGCTCGATGACCGCAGGCCTCGGCATCTCGTCGCTTGGCTGGCTGCCGGCCATTGTATTTTCACATACACAGAGCCAGAACAGGGGGCAGTCTCAGTCGAGCTACACCTTGCTCAACATCACCAAAGAGTTCTCGCGCTGGCGGCTCTTCGGCAGCTTCACCAACATCGTCAATCCCGCGCTGCTCTTTGACTTTGACCGCAAGCCGGCGACGCCGGTTCTGCCGAGCACCAGCATCAACGTCGGCGCGATGCTGCGATTGACGACCAGCCAGTCGTTGCAGGTAAGCCAGGCCGCGGCGCGCGGTCACAGCTTCGGCGGTTCGGCAGATTATCTCAACTCAACATTCCTGAAGAAGTGGTTGAATTTTGGCGCGGGCATGAGCTACAGCTTGAGCAACGGGCAACTGACATTGGCCGCGCGCGCGCTGGCGACGCTCTCGCTGCCGGGCCAGCACGTCCTGCAAATCAACTACGCGCGCACGACGAATGGCGCACAATTGATGCTGCAACTGCGCGGAATGCTCGGCTCGCACAAACGCCAGGAGGCCGCCATGAGCGCGCCACTGGCAGAGCTGAATTCTTTCGGCGCATTTTCCGGAAGGGTCTATCAAGATTTGAATCTCAACGGCTTCTACGACCCCGGCGTAGACAAACCGCAGGCCGATGTGCGCGTCCATGTGGATGGCAGCTTCTTTGCGACCACCGACCGCAATGGCGAGTTCCGCATCGATAACGTCAAGGTCGGCAGTCACACCGTTTATATGGAATTGCAATCCGTGCGCGCCGATCTCACCTTGCTGATGGGCAGCGAACAGACTGCCGTGCTGGTTTCGGGGCGCGACGCGATTGTTGATTTCCGGCTGGTGCAGACCGGTCGGCTGCAAGGCATGGTGTGGCTCGACTTGAACGGCAATGGCCAGCCGGACGCCGGCGAGCCGGGACTCGCGGATGTGCGAATCGTCACCGGCAGCGGTCGCGACACGCTGACCGACGCGGCGGGCGAATTCGTCTTGAGCGACCTACCGCCCGGCGAGCATGTCGTGTTGATCGATGAAAAGACGCTGCCCGAAATGCAACGCTCGGCTGCCGGCTCGTTGCGGGTGATGATCAAGCCCGGCGGCGAAACCCGCAGCACCCTCTTTCCCGTCATGCGCAAGACGCCCGACGTGACCGTCAAACGTTTCCCTGGCAATTAACCGCTTGATTGACTCAGTTGCACGGACAGGTGCAGGAGGTTGCCGGGGCAATGCTGAACGTCAGCACGACCGGGCCGAAGCTGCCGGAACTGTAATACCCCGGAGCAATCGTCAAGATCGCGTCGAACACCCAGCCATTGTCCAGGTCTCTTTTGAAATCCGGGACGTTCGTGAAGATCGATAAGGTCGGGCCGAAGAGCACCACGCTGGACGCCCCCAGACTGCTAACGGTTGAAGGGTAGGTGGCCCTGGCGGTCGCGCTATTGATCGTTGCCGATTGCGCAGGGTCGTTGTTGAACGGGTTGACTATCGTCGAGTTGCCGCCGCAGGCCGTCGAATGCGCGCCGAGCGAGCGCAGGTTGCGAACCCCGAAACCGATGTCGCTCAACTGCACAGCGTTGGCGTCGCCCGACAGCGATCCCGAAGGCGATACGGATACAGTTACTTGGTATGGTGCCGTGCTTCGGACCGCGACCGGCACGACGACTTTCACTACGGGGACGCTTCCCAGGCCGTTCTTGTTGACTGGCGAAAGCTCGCCGAAATCGATTGTCACCACAAGGTCGGAAAGCACGCTGGCGTTGGCCGTCACCGAGCCGCTGAGGTTGCCGCTGATCGTCGGCATGCCGCCGCTGCCGATGTCATATTTGGTCGGCACGGCGCTAGCGGTGCGCAGCGCCGGCTTGAGATTGCCAAATACCAACAGGCAGATCACGAGACTGATTCTGAGGAGCCAACGACAAGCCATAAACTTTTATTTATCGTGATCAGAGTCGCGCTTTTTGACTTCCGCGAGCGATGATGGCGCGGGGCGTTTTTCGGCGACGCGCGCTTTGACGTTCAGCTCTGTCTGTCCCTCAACTACCGGGCTGCCGTCCTTGAAATCGACGCGGTAAACCACCGAATAACTGCCCGGCGGGATCAACTTCTCAATGTGCAGTGCGCGGCTGACGGTAGAAGCGGCGAGAATCGGCAAAGATTCAATCTCCGGCATCTCGGCGATGACCGCGCCGCGCGCGTCAACGACTTTGATCGAGTGCTGCGGACGGATGCGACTGTTGCCGGTGTTCTTGATCGTCGGCACGACGGTGAGGCCCTCGTCATCGGCTACCGCTTTGAGGTTTTCGAGCGACCCTTTGCGGGTGAGGTCGGGAACGATGATGTAGAACAACGCGGCCATGCGAAAGCGCAGGACGAGTTGCTTCTGATTCTGTTCGAGCTTCAAGTTATCGGGGCGCGATTCGACGAACAGCGCCGCCAGGTGATCGCCCGGCGTGGCATCTTTCGGCACCACGATGGTGATGCGCACGGGATGAATCTTGCCGGGCAGTGCCGTGACTTCGCCGGGACTGTAGATCATCCACGGGGCCGCTGAATCGGGCCGCGTGCCGGCCTTGAAATAATCGACGTTGCCGTCGGGCAGGATTGTCCAGTCGCCGAGCGTCGCCATCAGGCGGCAGGGCTGTGACTGCGCCGAAGACGAGTTGTAAATGATGTTGACGACGACCGTATGCTCGGTGCCGGGCCGCATGGGCAGCTCGAAGCGCGCCGGCGCGAGGCCGATACCGTCTTCGCCGGGCGGGTTGGGCGCGTTGGCAGGTGCTGCCACCGGCTGAACGCTCGGCGCGCCTGCCTGGCTCTGACCCAAAGCGAGTGCCGGCATCATGATGAGCAGGATTAAAAGCATCAGGCAAGACTTCACAGGTGTTCCTCCGATATCGAATCCGGTCTATTCACCATGCCGCTTACGGGTTTGAGATTGTAAACGTCACCGATGTTGAAAAGCTGCCGGGCGTGAAGAACTGCGGCTTGATCGTAAACGTCGTGTTGACGACCAGACCATTGATGTTGGCGGTCGGCACCATCGCATTCATGATGCGCGGGCCGCTCAAGATGGTCGTGCTGCTGGTGTAATCGCCCAGTGAATAGCCTGTGTTGTAGAGGTAACGCCCGGAGGTCGAATTGACCGCGCCCTTCGACCCGGAGGTCGGGTCGCCGCTGGCGGTTGCCGCGATGGTGTCGGTGCCGGTCGCCACGCCGCCGCCGCTGTCACGGGCCGACGAGAGAACGCCAAAGCCGATGTCAGGCAGCGTCACGGAGCTGGCGTCCGGCGTGCCGCTGCCATAGGTCATCGCCGCGGCGCTCATCTTTAGCGTATAAGCGACGTTACTGCGGAGCCGCAGCGGCACCGTCGCCGTGACGAACGAGTTGGCGTTCGATGGCCCGACTTCGCCGAAATCAATGGTCAGCGTCGTCGGGCTGTTGAGCCGGTCGCCTTTGATTTTGTTGTTCGTGATCGTCCCGCCGGTGCTGATCGAGGCAGCGCCGCCGGCGCGCACTTCGACGTAGCCCGACACGCTGCCTTGCAGCGTCGCTGAGCCGGAATCTGTCGTCTGCGCCAGGGCTGGCGCGGCGCACCCCGCCACGACGACAAACAGGGATTGAACCCAAAGGAGTCTTGCAATACGTTTCATGAGGTTTCCTTACGCTTTTCTTTACAAGCAAAATTGCCAGAGACACTCTCTGACCGGAGTGCTTACTTCACGGCAACTTTGTCATCGGGGGAAATTCTGTCGGGGTTAACTGAGAGGCTATCGCTTTTATTCCTAACTTGCTGAGAGGCTATTACCATTATTCCCAACATGAGGAATAGGTCAATAGTTTTTTGCAGAAAATGTAACAATCTGGAAACAACGCGGCGCTTGCTTCCGGGCCGGTTTGATGTTACCAAACTAAGGAGATTGCGCCTCGGCGCAGGATGCAGAAAGGAGCGGCGAACGCTTGAGGATACTGATTACTGGCGGGGCGGGCTTTTTAGGCTCGCATCTGGTTGACCGGCTGCTGGGCGAAGGCCACGAAGTCATCGTCTTCGACAACCTGCTGACCGGCAGCGCTGATAACGTCGCGCATCACTTCGGTAACGATCGTTTCACTTTTGTGAAGCAGAACGTCACCGAATACCTGCACGTCAGCGGCGCGCTCGATGCCGTCATGCATTTCGCCTCGCCGGCCAGCCCCGTAGATTATCTCGAACTGCCGATTCAAACCTTGAAAGTCGGCAGCCTCGGCACGCACAAGGCGCTGGGGCTGGCCAAAGAGAAGCAGGCGCGGTTCCTGCTGGCTTCGACTTCGGAAACCTATGGCGACCCGCAGGTGCATCCGCAGCCCGAAGATTACTGGGGTCACGTCAATCCCGTAGGGCCGCGCGGCGTCTATGACGAAGCCAAGCGCTTCGCCGAAGCCATGACGATGGCCTATCACCGCTATCACGGGCTGGACACGCGCATCGTCCGCATCTTTAACACCTATGGTCCGCGCATGCGCCCGAACGACGGGCGCGTCGTGTCAAACTTTATCGTCCAGGCGCTCAACGGTGAACCGCTCACGGCTTACGGAGACGGGCAGCAGACGCGCTCGTTCTGTTACGTCAGCGACCTCGTCGACGGCATCATCCGCCTGTTGATGAAGCCGGCGGAGCAACCGGCGGAAAACGACATCCACTTTCCGGTGAACATCGGCAACCCCGGCGAGTTCACCGTCCTTGAACTGGCGCAACAAGTCATCTCTCTGACCGATAGCCAGAGTAAGATAGAGTACAAACCGCTTCCGGTTGACGACCCGAAGGTGCGGCAGCCGGACATCAGCCGGGCCGAGCGCCTGTTAGGCTGGCGTCCGTTGGTGAGCCTCGATGCCGGACTGCGCGAGACGATCAACTATTTCCGCACCGTCGTCTAGCCGCAAGGTAATTTCAAGCTTTTTTCAAGCCATCCTGTTTATCCTGCCAGCAGTGAAAGACACCCATCGCGGTGTTCGTATTTGGACCATCGCAGGGCATCGCTCGTCACGAGCGCCCTGCCTGGGCGGTGTGCGTTTCGACGAAGCTGAATGGAGGATGGTTTATGAAGAGGGCGACGATTTTCATGATGGTTTTTGTCATCGCCGCGGCCAGCCTGATGCTTGGCGCGAATGCGGCAACCGGCACATTGCCCGGACAGGTGCGGGCCAAAGTTGATCCCAAGCTGCTTACCTTCTTTAACACCCACCTGAATGCCAAGACGCCGGTGGTTATCACCTACGATCATAGGCCGGCGGCGACCGACTTCGGCAAGCTTCAGAGCCTCGGCATCAGCAAAGGCTTCGCCTGCCAGCGGCTGCCGATGGTGATTGCCGATATGAATGCCGCGCAACTCGCCGTCCTGCAAACTCAGACAGGCGTTCGCTCGGTCTGGGCCAATCGCTTGATGCAGCCGATGACCAACGCCAGCCGCCCGTTCATCGGCGTCAACGCGATGACGGCTGACCAGGAAATCAAAAGTCACAACACCGCCAATCCGGGCTTACCCATCTCTGGGCACGGCATCGGCATCGGCTACGTGGATACGGGGATTGACGCGACCGGCGCCGACCTGCCGCTGGGCAGCAAAGTGGCGCAGAACGTCATTCAGCCGCTGGCGCAGGGCGTCGTATCTGACGGCGGGTTGGTGCTTGGCGTCGGCATCTCGATTTCCGACTTGATTGCCGACACAGGCTTTGTGCCGCCGATCTATGTCGAAAACGTGCCCTTCTCTGATGTTGAATCCGGTCACGGCACGTTTGGGTCGGGAGTTGCCGCCGGCCTGGGGAGCAACTCGGGCGGCTTCTATGGCGGTGTGGCGCGCGGCGCGCGGCTGGTCGGCGTCAATTCTGGCACCGACCTGGGATTGCCGTTGGTAGCCATTATCGGTGCTTATGATTACCTGCTGGTGCATCAGTGGGATTACAACATTCGCGTGATTAACAATTCGTGGGGCTCGTCGCTGGCCGAATCCGAGCTTGACCCGGCCAATCCCATCAACGTCGCCACGCGCACGGCGCACGATCTCAACATCACTGTCGTCTTTGCCGCCGGCAATGCCGGCACCGCCGCCGACGCGATCAATCCCTATTCAACAATGGCCTGGACGATTTCAGTCGCCGCCGGCGAGAAACAGGGGCTGGGAACGCCTGCCGACTTCAGCTCGCGCGGCGTCAACAACGGTGGCAATCCGGACATCGCCCGCATGCCTGCCGACCCGAACGCGCCGCCCAACCTGCGCCCTGACATTACGGACTCCGGCGTAGATATCAAGAGCGTGCGCTCGCACGGCGCCGGCCTGGTCAACACCATCGGCGCGGTGCCGATCTTCGTCGGCGCGAACGACCTGACGACCATCCCGCCGGCCTACCTGCCTTATTACACGACTTCGCAGGGCACCAGCTTTTCCTGCCCGCAGGTGTCGGGCGTCGTCGCCTTGATGCTCGAAGCCAACCCGCTGCTCACGCCTGATGATGTGGTGACGATTTTGCGGCAGACGGCAACCCCGATGCCATACGAGCCGAGCGTCGTCGGCACAGGGTACGTAGACGCGCACAACGCCGTGCGCGCCGCTATGGGGCTTGCCGCAGTCGCCCATCCGGCAGACCTCTTCCCGCACGGCGGCGGCCCGCAGATTCTTGATCCGCAGGACGATGAATTCGGCACCGGCGCGCAAGACATTCTGTCGGCGCAATACACCTACGACGCCGCGAATCAGCAGATCGTCTATACTCTGACGCTGGCTGACCTTTCGACCACGACTTCCAACATGGCCTGGTTACAGGAGTCGGATTTCAAACTGCCGGGCAGCGCGACGACGACGCTCTATGTGTCGGCGTCCGTAGACGGCGTGAGCGCGCCGACTTTCTCTTACGGCACTATCGTCGTGCAGAACAGTGTTCGCACCCAGACCGATCTCGGCGCGGCGGATTCGGGTGAGGTTCGCGGCAACCAGATCATCATTCGCCTATCGCTCGCCAAGGTGAATGCGGCGGTCGGCTTCAATGTCGTCGGCGCTACATCAACCGCGACGCAGAGCATCGCACAGATTCTCATTGGCGCGGCGGGGACGGGATTGTTATTCCCCGGAGACACCGCCGCCGGCTCGGACTTCGTAGTCGCCCCGTAAGCCAGAGCGCATTCACTCCGACGCGAAGAGGCGGAGACACAGAGAAAGCACTCTGTGTCTCCGCCTCTTCGTAGTTTGATTAAAGGCAGGCCGACGCTCTAGCGATTATCGAAAGCGACCGTGCCGCCGACCAGCGCGACCTGCACGTCGATGTTGTCATCGAAGGCGATCAAGTCGGCGCGGCTACCGGCTTCGAGCAAGCCATAATCACCGCCGAGGCCGGCGACGCGTGCCGGAACCGTTGACCCCATGCGCACGGCGTCGGTGAGCCTCACCCCGGCTCGCGTGATATTGCGCAGGGCTTCGCGCATCGTGATGACCGAGCCGGCAATCGTTCCCGCGCCCGGCCCTTCGACCAGCGCCGTCAAGCCGTCCTTTACGGCAATCTCGATATCCCACACTTTGAAGGTGCCGTCGCCGAGTCCCGCCGGTTGAATCGCATCGCTGATCAGCGCCATGCGTGATGCGGTCTTCGCTTTCGCCATCAAGCTCAGCATCAACGGATGGACGTGATGAAAGTCGGCGATGCAATCGAGGGTCACGTCATCGCGCAGCAATCCCCAGGCAATCGTGCCCGGCTTGCGATGGTGCAGCGGCGCAAGCGCGTTCGGGAAATGCGTGATGTGCCGCGCGCCCGCTTCCAGCGCTGCATCAAGTGTTTCCAGATCGGCATCTGTGTGGCCGATAAACGGGCGCACGCCGCCGGCGGACAGGGCGCGTATTAGATCAAGGCCGCCGCTGATCTCAGGCGCGAGCGTCATCAGGCGCGGGTAGGCTGGATTACTTTCACCGTTGCCGATGAATACTTGAATCGAGCGCCGGTCGCCGTCGTAGGTGCGAAAGTGTGCCGTCTTCAGCGCGCCACAACGATTGCGACTGACGAACGGCCCTTCGAAGTGAATGCCCAGCAGGCGGGCGCCGGGCGCCTGGCCGCTTGCTTCGGCTTCGCGCTGCGCGGCGATGAACGATTCGATGGCAACAATCGCTTCTTGATAACCGCGCTCGTCGGTCGGGACGAAGGTGGCGAAGTAGCCGGTTACGCCTTCCGAAAGCAAGAACTCGGACAACGCCTGCAACTGCTCGCCGCCGGCATTCTGCACGTCAACGCCCGCCGAGCCGTGAATGTGAATATCGATCAGGCCCGGCGCGAGGTGCATGCCGCGCAGATCAATCGCCTCATCGGCGCTGAAACCTGACGGCGCATTCTCGGCGGTGAAGACCTCAACGATGCGGCCATCGCGGACGACTACGCCGCCGTGCAGAATGCCGCCGTCGAGAATCAATTTGGCGTTGTGAAGAAGATGGCCCATCGCTGAATCAGGTCGCCTTTGTGGTGCAATCTAACAGATTGCGCCACAGGGAAAATTGGCTACAAGCTGTCAATCGCCCGTCGCACTGAATTGCCGTGGGCTCGCAATAACGCTTCAGCTTCAGTGCGCGGCAGGTGTGTGGCCGCCATCACAAAGGCGAGACGCAGGTCGCGGCCCGCTTCTTCGAATAGCTGCGCTGCCGCCTCATTGCTCAGGCCAGTCTCTTCGGCAAGGATGAGGCAAGCGCGGCGCACGAGCTTGGCATTGTTCGGTTGCAGGTTCGACATCAGGTTGCCGTAGACCAGTCCGAGGCGAATCATCGTCGCCGTTGACAGCATATTCAAGATCAGCTTTTGCGCCGTGCCGGATTTCATGCGCGACGAGCCGGCGATGACTTCGGGGCCGACGACTGGCGCGATGCTGACGTCTGCCGCCGCCGCCATTGCCGATTCAGGATTGCTGGTGATAGCGATTGCCGCCGCGCCAATCGCTTTGGCGTGTCGAAGCGCGCCGAGTGTATAAGGCGTATTGCCGCTGGCCGAGATGCCGACAACCGCGTCGCGCGGCGTCAACCCGGCGGCGTCAAGATCGCGCGCCGCCTGCGCGGGGTCATCTTCGGCGGCCTCGACCGCTTTGTATAATGCCTCGACGCCGCCGGCGATGATGCCGCGCACGAGGTCGCGCGGCACGCCGTAAGTCGGCGGGCATTCCGAAGCGTCGAGCACGCCGAGCCGCCCGCTGGTGCCTGTGCCGATGTAAAACAAATGGCCGCCCTTGCTCAGTCGCTCGACGATACGCTCGACGGCATCAGCGGCCTGCGGCAAGACCAGCGCTACGGCATCAGCGACGGTGTGGTCTTCATTGTTAATCAGGGTGACGATTTCAAGGGTCGAGCGACGATCAATATCGCGGCTTCGCGGGTTCGCCTGTTCGGTGATGGGCTTCATGGTCGGCTTTCGGCGCGGGCCGGCGGCGAGTAGAATTAAATGAGGATGAGATTGAAAGCCGCGCTCAAACTTTGCCTCGCCCGCCTGCGCCAGTTGTTTGCGCTGCTGTATGCCAGGCCGCCTGCCAGTTGAGCCCTGAGCGTAAGCCTTGAGCGCCGTGAGCGCGAATCAAACAGTTAAGTCAATCACAAAATCGAAAGCAGTCGGCGACCGGCTGCCGCCGTCCGTGCTTTAGAGCAATGATTTGATGTCGCTTTCAAAGACGTTTTCCGGCTGCACGCCGACATATTGTTTGACGATGCGGCCATCGCGCCCGATGACGTAAGTGGTCGGGATGCCCTGGCCAGCCGGATAGTTCGCAAGCGCCGAGGGATTGTTGACCAGCCAGATCGTATAGTTGATGTTGTTGTCCTGCACGAACTTTCCAACCAACTCGGCATTGCCGCCGCGGGTGATCGGGTCGAGCGACACGCCGACGATTTCCAACCCCTGCGCCTTGTACTTCTCCTGAAGCTTGATGAAGCTGGGAATCTCCATGCGGCATGGACCGCACCACGTCGCCCACAGGTCGAGGACGACGACTTTGCCTTTCATCTGCTCAAGGCTCTGCGCAATGCTGTTGACGGCAATGGGCTGCACGGCCAGCTTGGCGGTGCTGCTGCTCTTGCTGCTCTCCTCAGAGTTGCAGCCGGCGAGCGCCATTACCAGAGCGAGAATCAAAACAGCCGGCACAATACGCGTCATGCGTCCAATCGCCGGTTTTATCGCTGACATAATTTCTCCTCGTTAAATGATTTCTGTTAGATGAGCAGTGAAAGTCTACCACGAAGCGACTGAAGGATGAAGGACTAAAGCGACGCGGGGACGCGGCGACACGGTGACGCGGTGAAAGGGAAAGCGGCCTGCGAGGCGTCGGTCATCGCAAGCGTCTCGAACCATGATCGCCGTATCTCCGGTCGCCGTGCCCCCGCGTCTCAGCATCTCCGCGTCGCTCTTTGCCGCGCAGCGGTTGAGTGCCTGAGTGCCGGCGCTCCAGGATGATGCGACAGACGACGAGCGCCAGCAGGCGGTGAACGAAGCGCGCCTCCCACTTCATGACCGGCTTAACCTCGATGCGCGCCGTCGTCTGCATGCGGTGGCTCGCGTCGAAGCGAAAGACCATCAGCGTCGAAGCATAAAATGGCTTGTTAATGGCGAACGAGTAAGCCGAACGCAGTCGGCTATCGCGGGCGCGCAGCAGGCGGAAGTTATCGCCTTCGGCCATCTCGACGCGCAATCCGGCGCGATGCGGGTTGGCGCGCGAGCGT
>JBJMGU010000134.1:0-46485 GCA_045807765.1 Blastocatellia bacterium | reverse complement strand
GTGCGCTATTTCAACGACCAGGGGCCGCGCAGTGCCGAAGAGCTATCGCTCATCGCTGAAGGTCTGGGACTGCTCGAAAAGTACAAAGAGGCCAACGAGCTTTTCCAGGACGCGCGCGAAGCCGACCCGAATTACGCCGAAGCCTTGATTGCGCAAGGCGAATTATTAAATGAGAAGTACAGCTATGACGCAGCCTTGTCTTTGTTTGAAGACGCGCTGAAGATCAACCCGAACGCGCCGCGCGCCCTGATCGGCCTGGCCGAGAGCAAGCAGAACGGTGGTGTCAGCTCGTCGCGCGATAAATCATCGATCCGCGCGGCCAGCGAAACGCCACCGGCGGTCATCGCTCATGCCCTCGCGGTCAACGCGAGCTTGGCCGACGCCCATGCGATGGACGCGTGGATGGCGCTCGAAAGCGAAGACTATGACGCGGCGACGAAAGCGGTTGACCGCGCGCTTGCCGCCAATCCCAACTCGGTCAAAGCCATCGCCGTGCGCGCCGCGATCTTTTATCTGACAGACAAAAAGGCTGAGCTTGAGACCGAAACCAAACGGGCGCTTGCGATCAACCCGAAGGCCGGCGAATTCTTCGACACGCTGGCGCACTTCGCGGTCAACAACCGCCGCTACACCGAAGCGGTCGAACTCGACCGCCGCGCCGTCGAGCTGTCGCCGCACCTGTGGGCGGCGCACACCCAGCTTGGCATTCAATTGCTCCGTGTGGGCAAAATTACAGAAGGCCGCGCCGAGCTGGAGCGCACCTTTGCCGGCGACCCGTACAACCTCTGGGCCAAGAACACGCTCGACCTGCTCGACTCGGTGAAGGATTTCAACGACACGGTGCGCGGGCCGTTTCTGCTGAAGACAGCGCCCAAAGAGACCGGCGCAATCGCTCAGTATGCCGCCGACCTGCTCGAAGAGGCGCACAAGAAGCTGACCGCTCGCTATCGCTTCACGCCGCGCGCGCCGATTGCGGTCGAGGTCTTCGACAACCACGAAGATTTCGCCGTGCGTAGCCTGGGCTTGCCGGGATTGGGGGCGCTCGGCGTCTGTTTCGGACAGGTGATTGCGATGGACAGCCCGTCGGCGCGCGACATCGGCGAATTCAACTGGGGCAGCACGCTCTGGCATGAGTTCACGCACGTCATCACGCTCGAAACCACCGATCACCGCATCCCGCGCTGGTTCTCGGAAGGGCTTTCGGTCTTCGAGGAGCGCCGCGCTCGACAGGGTTGGGGCGATAACTGGTCGCCCGAACGACTGAAGGCATTCGCCGATGGCCGCTTCACCCCCATCAGCGAGCTAGACGCCGCATTCACTCGACCGCGCACGCCGGACGGCGTCACCATCGCTTACTTTCAAGCCTCGCAGGTCTGCGAGTTCGTCGAAGAAAAATATGGCTTCGACGGTATTCTGCGGATGCTGGCGCTCTACAAAGAAGGGCAGCGCACGCCCGATGTTTTGCAACGGGCGTTGAAGCTCGCGCCGGCTGATTTTGACAAGGCGTTTACCGATTACCTGCGCGGCAAAGTCGGCGGCTATATCGAAGCGCTCGGCGGCGCGCTGCATGGCCCGGTGAATCAAGCGCCGTCAAAAGAGGAATTGCTGGCGACGCTCAAGCAGCGCCCGAACGATTACTTCGCGCACCTGCGGTTGGGCGCGTTGTTAAAGCGCGAGGGTGACATGGATGGCGCGATTGAGCATTCAAAGCGCGCCGCGGAAATCTATCCTTACTACGCCGGCGCCGGCAATCCTTACGCGCTGCTGGCGGAGATGTATGAAGCGCGCGACGACAAGCGCGCGGCCATCGCGGCGCTCGAACAATTGACGACGCACAGCGAAACCAGCGTTGAGGCGATGGCCCGGCTGGCGCGTTTGCGCTTGAGTGTGGGCGACCGTGCGGGCGCAGTCGAAACGTTGAAGACAAGTTTTTACATTCAGCCATTTGATGCCAGCTTGCACAAGCTCGCGGGCGATGTTTATCTTGATTTAAGCAACCCGACGGAAGCGGCGCGCGAGTTCCGCGTCGTCGTGGCGCTGGCCCCGGCAGATCAAGCGGCGGCACATTACGATCTGGCCCGTGCCCTGGATGCGGGCGGCAATCGCGCCGAGGCCCGCCGCGAAGTCCTCAGGGCGCTTGAGATCGCCCCCGGCTTCGACAAGGCGCAGGAACTGTTGCTCAAGCTGAGAGGAGGGAATTAGGCATTGATGCGTAAACATGTCCTCATCCTCATGCTCATTCTGCTGGCTTTTTCGTCCGTGGTGTTTGCGATGTCGGCTGCCGGCGACCATTCGCCGAAGTACGAAGACGAGCGCTTCGGCGAGAAGAAGGACGAATCCGACAAGTTCAAGTTTGCGCGCGTCAAGACCGGGCCGGTTGCGCCCTGGAACTGCATCGGCGATCATTGCGCGCCCTGGTCGCACGACTACCCCGAAGCCGGATTGCACTTCTCGAAAATCCTCAAAGAGCTGTCGAAGCTCGACGTTGTGCAGGAAGAGAACGAATACATCTTCAGCTTCGACGACCCGAACCTCTTCAAGTACCCCTTCGCTTATATGTGCGAAGTCGGCTACATGGACATGAGCGATGCCGAGATTCAGGGGTTGCGTGAATACCTGCTGCGCGGCGGCTTCCTACTCGTAGACGACTTTCGCGGCGCGCAGGATATGAGCGTCTTTCAGTACTACCTGAAGCGGGCGCTGCCCGAGGCTGAGTTCCAGATGAAGCCGCTCGACGTCTCGCACCCGATCTTCAATTGCTTCTTCTCAATCAAGTCGCTTGAGCTGCGGCCCATCTATCGCGGCGGCTATACGCCGCAGTTCTTCGGCATCGAAGACAAGCACGGGCGGCTGATGATGATCATCAACTTTAATTACGATGTGAGCGATTTCTGGCAGTGGTCGAACGACCCCTTTCAGCCCATCGAAGACACCAACAGCGCTTACAAGTTCGGAGTCAATTACGTCTTTTACGCGCTGACGCACTGATAAGGAAAACGATGAATGATGAGTGATGAATGATGAACTGCCGGAGCTTGTGCCCATTGCGACCGACGGTTCTTCTTTAATTCATCATTCATCATTAATACTTCATCATCGGGGAAACATGGCAATAGACACGCAGGAAATCATTCAGGAAGACGCGTTGCTGGAAAAGCTGATCGCGGCGCGCGAGCAGATTCTCCACGAAGTACGCAAGGTCATCGTCGCGCAGGATGAAGTCGTAGATCAGGCAATGATGTCGCTGATGGTCGGCGGCCATGCGCTGGTCACAGGCGTTCCCGGGCTGGCGAAGACATTGCTGATTCGCACCATCGCCAACGTGCTTGACCTGACCTTCAAGCGCATCCAGTTTACGCCCGACCTGATGCCGTCCGACATCACCGGCACAGACATCATCGAAGAAGACCGCGCCACCGGCCACCGCGCCCTGCAATTCATCCGCGGGCCGCTGTTTGCCAATATCATCCTCGCGGACGAAATCAACCGCACGCCGCCCAAGACGCAGGCCGCGCTGCTCGAAGCCATGCAGGAAGGCGCGGTGACCATCCAGGGGACGACCTACGCGCTGCCGAAACCGTTTTATGTGCTGGCGACGCAGAACCCGATTGAGATGGAAGGCACCTACCCGCTGCCTGAAGCGCAGCTCGACCGTTTCATGTTCAACATACAGATCGGCTACCTGAGCGAAGACGACGAGGTCGAAGTCGTCAACCGCACGACGACGGTGGCGGATTTGAATTTAGAGCAGAACGTTTCGGGCGCCGACATTCTCGCCTTTCAAAAACTGGTGCGCCGCGTGCCGGCATCCGAGGCGGTAACCCGCTATGCGGTCAGGCTAGTCGGCGCCAGCCGCCCGGTGGCGACAACGGCGCCGGATTTCGTGCGTCGCTGGGTGACCTGGGGAGCGTCGCTGCGCGCTTCGCAGTTCTTGATCCTCGGCGGCAAAGCGCGGGCTGTCATGAGCGGGCGCTATAACGTCAGCGTCGAAGACGTGCGCGCCCTGGCCTACCCGATTCTGCGTCACCGCATCCTGTTGAATTTTCATGCCGAGAGCGAGCGGGTCAAGCCTGATGACGTGATCCGCCGTTTAATCGAGACCGTACCCGAGCCGAAGTCCGGGTTGTAAAGGGTACGAATGGCGCAGAGCTTCACGCAACAAAGCGGGGCACGATTTCTGGCTCCTGAGGTGCTGGCGCGCATCAGCTCGCTTGAGCTGATCGCTCGCTCGGTGGTCGAAGGCTTCATCTCCGGCCTGCACCGCTCGCCTTACCTCGGCTTCTCGACAGACTTCGCCGAGCATCGTCAGTACATGCCCGGCGATGACCTGCGCCATCTCGATTGGAAATTGCTGGGGCGCACCGACCGGCTCTACATCAAGAAATATCAGAGCGATACCAACACACAGATTCATCTGCTGATCGATGCCAGCGCCTCAATGAATTACGCCAGCAAGGAGGTGACCAAGCTGCAATACGCGCAATATCTGGCGGCGTCGCTGGCGTACCTCGGCGTGCGCCAGCACGATTCCGTCGGCTTGCACACCTTCGACGAAGAGACCATCGAGCATGTGCCGCCCAGCTCGCGCACAGGCCACCTGCGCACCTTGCTCGGCGTCATCGAGCGCATCCAGCCGGGCGGCGGCACACAACTGACAGAGCAGTTGCATCGGCTGGCCGAATTGCTGACGCGGCGCGGCATCATCGTACTGATCTCTGACCTGTATGACGAGCCGGAGCGCATGATGCAGGCGCTAGAGCATCTGCGATTCAAGGGCAACGAGGTGATTGTCTTCCATGTGCTTGACCGGCAAGAAGTCGAGTTTGATTTTAACGAGCCGCTCGTTCTGGAAGATGCCGAGAGCGAGGAACAGTTGCACGTCCTTCCCGACGTGCTGCGCGACGAGTACCGCCGGGCGATGCGGCTGCACATTGACGCTTTGCAAGAGAGCGCGTCGCGCAACCGCATCGATTACGAATTGCTGAAGACTTCAGAGCCGCTCGACGCCGCGCTCTTTTCATACCTGGCGCGGCGCTCGCAGCTCGGTTAGCCGTGATGTTGAAGCAGACCCTATGGCATTTCTGAATCCAATCTTTCTGCTTGGGGCGCTGGCGGCGACGCTGCCGGTGCTGGTCCATCTGGTGCGGCGAACGCGCGCTGTCAGGTTGCAGTTCCCCTCCTTGATGTTCCTGCGCCGCATCGAGCAGAAAACGATTCGCAAACGCCGGCTGCGCAACCTGCTGTTACTCTTGCTGCGCTCGGCGGCGCTCTTGCTGCTGGCGCTCGCCTTTGCGCGGCCTTACTTCACCAGCACAAACACCGCTTCGGCGGCCAGTACACAAACGAGCAGCGTCATCCTCGTTGATGGGTCGTACAGCATGCGCTACGGCGATGTCTTTAACCGCGCGCGGCAGGCGGCGCGCAACGCGGTCAGCGATGCGCCCGCCGGTGAACAGTTCGCCATCGTCGAGTTCTCGCGCAGCTATGATGTGGTGATGCCGTTGAAGCCGAGCCCCGATGAAGCGCTCGCCGCCGTCGCCGGATTGCAGCCCGGCCTGGGCTCGACCGATTACCTGCAAGCCGTACAGGCCGCCATCTCTCTGCTCAAAGACGCCGGCGGACAGAAGCGCATCCACCTGATCTCTGACTTTCAAGAGGCCGGCTGGAATCGCAGCGCCCCGCCGGTCAAGCTGCCCGCAGACATCAAGCTCATTCCAATTGACGTGTCCGAAGCGCCGCCGACCAACCTTGCCGTCCTCGAAGTCAAAGCCGATCCGGTCGTCTATCAACAAAAGTACGCCGGCAAGCTGACGGCGCGCGTTGCCAACTTCGGCGCTGAGCCGGTGAGCAACGCGACGGTGGATTTCAAGCTCAACGATCTGACGGTTGAGCGGCGGCAGTTGAAACTGGATGCCGGCGAACAGGGCGTCGCCGAGTTCAGCGGCTTCAATGTGCCCGACGGCGCCAACCGCGCTTCGGTTGAAATCAGCGGCGACGCTTTCACGCTCGACGACAAATTCTACTTCACGGTGCGCCGCGAAGATCAAAACAAGGTACTGGTGATTGACACAGCCGTGCGCGGGCGCGGCGAGAGCTTCTTCCTGCAACAATCGCTGGCCGCCGGCGAGAACAACCAGTACGCGCTGACCGTCAAGACCGCAGGCACCACCAGCCCCGGCGAGTTGGAAGCCTATCGCGTCGTCATCGTCAACGACGCCGGCGGCCTGAGCGAAGGGCTGGCGGCGGCGATCAAAGCGTTTGCCGAGCGCGGCAGCGGCGTCATCCTTGCCGCTGGCCGACACACAGACGCCGCGGAGTTCAACTGCGCCTTTGCCGGCCTTGCGCCGGCGCAGATTGGCGACGCCGTGCAATCGCGCAGCTACGCGCTGATGAGCCAGATCAAGAGCGACCACCCCATCTTTGCGCCCTTTCAGCGCGGCGGGCGGCTGGCTTCGACGCGAGTCTATGGCTACCACCGCGCCACGGCCAATGATGGAGCGACGACGATTGCCGCGCTCGACGATGGCAACCCGATCATTGTCGAAGGGCTTACGGGACGCGGCAAAGTCTTGTTGATGACGACGACGCTCGACACCACCTGGAACGACCTGCCGCTGACGCCGATGTTTCTGCCGCTGGCGCGACAGATGCTCGAATATCTTGGCGGGCGCGCCCAGCCCACGGCTTACACCATCGGCCAGGTGATCGCCGCGCCCGCAGATACGGATGGCTCACAGCCGGCGATTGATAACCCGGCAGGTGGCCGGCTGAACGACGCGCGGCAAAACCTGACGGGCGAGCTGGCGTTCGATGCCGCGGAGATTGGCTATTACAAATTCCATTATCGCAACCGCAACGAATTCGCGGCGGTCAATCTCGACACCCGCGAGTCGGATTTTACCAAGATGAATGTGGACGACTTTGTCGCCAGCCTGACCAGCGCGCCGGGCGACCGCGAGGCCCCGCCCATCCAGTCGCCGCGCATGACCGCCGAAGAGACCGAAGCGCGGCAGCGTTTGTGGCTGCCATTACTTTTGCTGTCACTGGCCCTGTTTGTCGCCGAAGCGGCGCTAGCGCGGCGCATCCGCCTGGTTAAGTTAGTCGGGTGACGGCCAGGAACCTTGTCGGAGCGGCCATGAAGGGTCGCCCCTAGAAAAGAAATTGTCTATACTCACTCCATCAGCGAGAGGAGAACGCGCGATGAGTTCACACGAAAAGAGCCTCAATCAGTTAATTGCTCAAGTTCGTTCGCGCATCCGCGCGCGGCTGGCGCTTCGAGGGCTGGCGATCACTCTGGCCGTCTTCGCGGCGTCGTTGGTGCTTGCCGCGCTGCTGGCCGGGCGTATCCATCACAAGCCCGGCCTCTTGCTGCTGCTGCGCTTGCTGCCTCTCGCGCTGGCCTTTGCGGCGGGCTTGCTGTTCATCTTCCGCCCGTTGCGCGGGCGGATTGCCGACCGGCAGATCGCTCGCCTCATCGAAGAGAAGAGCGCGCTTTCGGATCGCCTGTCGACGGTCGTCGACTGCAATGAGAATCTCGGCGGCGCGTCGCCGGCCATCGTTTCTCGATTGGTCGAAGACACCGCCGCGCGCTGCTCGCGTCTGCGGCTCGATGATGTGGTTGATCCACGGCAGTCGTATCTGTATGGCGCCGCCTCAACCGTGATCTTGCTCGTGCTGATGGGCTCGCTCTTTTTCGGGCCGTCGCCGCTCAGTTCGGGCCTGAGCTCGCTGTACTCAATTGGCGACGTTATCGCCAACACCAAGACGATCAACGTGACGCCAGGCACAGCGCGCGCGCCGCGCGGCTCGGATCAAAAAATCAAAGCGACCCTTGCGGGCTTTGACTCGGACAGCGCCCAGGTCTTCATCCGCCGCAACGGCGCGGACGTTTATGAAGCGCACTTGATGGAGCCTGCACGCAACCCCAACGAGTTTCAGTTCGTCATCTTCAACATCCAGGATTCGATTGGCTACTACGTTGAATCGGGCGGCATTCGCTCTGACGAATACGAGCTGACGGTGGCCGACCTGCCATTTGTCAAGCAGATCGATCTGCTGTTGAACTTTCCCGGCTACACCCATCTGCCGGCCAAGCGGATTGAAAACACCGGCGAGGTCGCCGCGCTCAAAGGCACGGTCGTGCAGGTGACGGCAAAGCTGTCGGCTACGGCCAAAGCGGCGCGCATCGTGTTGAACGACGGAACGAAGATCGAGATGACCGCCGACGGCGAGAACCAGTTTGTCGGCAGCCTGACGGTCAAACAGAACGGCACCTATCGCATTGAATTGACCAGCCTGGACGGCGAGCGCTACAACGGCTCGAACGAATTCGACATCACGCTTCTCGAAGACCACGCGCCGACGGTGACGATTGACAAGCCGGGGCGCGACATGAAAGTCACCAGCATTCAGGAGGTCTTCTCGCAGGTGCGCGCCGAAGACGATTTCGGCGTCACTTCAATCGAGCTTTATTATTCCGTGAATGGCGGCGAAGAAAAGCATGTCGCCCTGCAAGACCTGAAGACCGATACGCCGAAGACCTTGAGCGGCGCGCACACCTTCTTCCTCGAAGAGTTTGGCTTGCAGCCGGGCGACTTTATCTCTTACTACGCCAAGGCGCGCGATAACGGCGCCGATGGTGGACAGGCTTCGACGAGCGATATTTACTTCCTCGAAGTGCGTCCCTTTGACCGCGAGTTCCGGCAGGCGCAACAGCAGGGCGGCCAGGGCGAGGGCGAACAGGATTCGAACGCGCTGACTCGCCGGCAGCGCGAGATCATCGCCGCGACCTTCCGCTTGCAGCGCGAGCAGAACAACTACACGCCGCAGGAGAAGGCCGAAAATTTCGGCGCCGTGACGCTCAGCCAGGAGAAGTTAAAGACCGATGCCGACGCGCTGATCGAGCGCATCCGCCGGCGTCTCGGCGACCAGCTCAACGCACAGCCGCAATACGCCAAGCTGGTTGAGTATGTGACGCAGGCCGCCAAGGAGATGACTGAAGCGATTCCGCAACTGCATGGCGAGAAGCCGAAAGAGGCGTTGCCGCCGGAGCAGCGGTCGCTGCAACAACTGCTGCGCGCCGAGGCCATCTTCCGCGAGATACAGGTCGCCCGCGGCGAATCGCAAGGCGGCCAGCAGCAACAGCAAGAGCAGGACATGGCCGACATGTTCGAGTTGCAGCTCGACAAGATGAAGAATCAGTACGAGACCGTGCAGCGCCAGCAAGGCCAGCAGCAGAGCCAGCAGCAGGACGAGATTGCTCGCCGGCTGGAGGAACTGGCGCGGCGACAGCAGCAACAGCTCGAACAACGCATGCGCCAGCAACAGCAAGGCAACGGCGGCGGCGGCGGCTCGCAGCGCCAGCAACAAGAGATGGTTGATGAGGCGCAGAAACTAGCACGCGAGCTTGAGCGGCTAGCGCGTGACCGCCGCGACCCGAAGCTCGAAGAGGCGGCGCGGCAGCTTCAACAATCCGCCGACGAGATGCGCCGCTCGCAGGCGGCGCAGTCGCAAGCAAATTCGCAGCAGGGCGGCGGTGGCGAGCAGCGCCAGATGGAAGCTCAGGCGCAAGCTATGCGCGCCCTGCAACGCATGGAGCAAGCGCGACGCATGCTCGAATCGTCGCGCAGCACAGGCGGCCAGCAGAGCCTTCAACAGTTGCGCCAGCAGGCCGAAGAAGCCTTGCGCAAGCAAGACGAGATCGGTCGCAAGGTAGACGAGATGGCGCGCAACGGCGAGGGCGCTAACAGCCAGGAGAAGAAAGAGCAGGTTGCCGAGAGCAAGCAAGCGCTCGCCGACAAGATGACCGGCCTTGAACGCGACCTCGACTCGACGGCGCGCAATCTTGGACAGGACAAGCAGCAGGCGGGCGACAAGCTGCGCGAGGCGGCCAACGCCATTCGCAACAACCGCATCCCCGACCGCATTCGCGCCAGCAGCCAGTTGATCGAGAACGGTTTTATGGATCAGGCGCGCGACCGCGAGCGGACGATTCGCGGCAACATCGAAGAGGTGTTGAAAAATATCCAGGCTGCCGAAGGCGGCGCCAGTCGCAAGACGCAGGGCGAGAGCTTGGAAGATGCGTTGAACCGCGCCCGCGAGCTTGCCGATAACTTGGAATCGCTGCGCCGCAAGATGGAAGGGCAGGGAGGCGAGCAGTCGCAGCAAGGCCAACAGCAAGGTCAGCAGGCGAATCAACAGGGACAACAAGGACAAAGGGGGCAGCAAGGTCAACAACAAGGTCAGCAGCAGGGCCAACAAGGTCGCCAGGGTCAACAAGGTCGCCAGGGTCAACAGGCTGGCCAGCAACAAAACCAGTCGGGCCGGCAACAGGGGCAAAGCGGCTCGCAGGGCCAGTCTCGCGGCCAACGCGGGCAGCAGGCGGGCCGGCAACAGGGCCAGCAGCAAGGCCAGCAAGGTCAGCAAGGTCAGCAGGGCCAACAAGGTCAGCAGGGCGGGCAACAATCCGGGCAGCAGAGTGGTGAGCAGGCCGGTCAGCAAGGCCAACAGGGACAGCAAGGCCAGCAAGGGCAACGCGGGCAGAGGGGACAGCAAGGACAGCAAGGCCAACAAGGTCAACAGGCCAGCCAGCAAGGCTCGCCCAGCGGCCAGGGCAGTCAGTCGAGCGAGTCGGCATCGTCTCCAGAGGCATCCGAAAGAGCCGGCGGCGGCCCGCCGCGCGCCAGCGGCGACCGGCAGACCGCCAGCGAGTTGCGCGAGCGCGTCAAGGACGCCGAAGAGTTACGCCGCGCCCTCGGCCACAATCAAGACCTGGCGCGTGACCTCAACCGCATCACCGAGCAGTTGCGCAAAATCAATCCCGACGCTTTCAATGATCCTTCGCAACTGGCGCTGCTCAAAAACGAAGTCATCGAGCCACTGCGCCAGATGGAGATCGAGCTGGCGCGCCGCCTTCAGGCCAAGCTCGGCAACAACGGCTCTGGGGCGCTCAGCGACGGCGATGCCCCCGACCGCTACCGCAAACTGATCGAAGAATACTACCGCCGCCTGTCGGCGCGTTCGCCGGAGGCTAAACCCTAAGGGAGTTTTGAGTTGAAATGAAACCAGGAAGAATTGTTTTATACCGCATCCTTCTCGCCTTCGTGCTGAGCGCGTTGCTGGTCACCGGCACCGCCAGCGTCAACGCTAAAGACCATAAGGCGTTTGCCGCGCTGTCGGCGCGCCTGTCCGAGCCGGGTGGTTACTTCGATTCCGATAACCTGATCTCTAACGAAACCTCTTATCAGCATGTGCTGATCAAGATGCGCGAGCTCGGCACGTCCGGGGGCGTTTACCTGGGGGTCGGGCCGGATCAGAATTTTACTTACATTGCGCGCATCCGCCCGCATATGGCGATTCTCATCGACATACGCCGCGACAACCTGCTGCAACACCTGCTCTACAAGGCGCTGTTCGGGCGCGCCCGCAACCGCGTTGAATACCTCTGTCTCTTCTTTGGCAAGCCTTTCCCGAAGACCAAGGGCTGGGAGCAGAAGTCGATCAAAGAGCTGGTCGATTACATGGACAGCACGCCTTCGGACACCAAGCTCTTCGAGAAGTACGCCAAAGACATACGCGGCGACATACAGAAGTTGGGATTGCCACTGTCGCAGCAAGACACCGACACGATCAACAAGATTCATCGCGCCTTCTTCACCTCCGGGCTCGACATTCGCTATTCGAGCTATCACCGCCCGCCGCGCTCGATCTATCCGACCTATCGCGAGCTGCTGCTCGAACATGACCTGACCGGCCAGCAGAACAACTACTTCAACTCGGAAGACGATTTTCAATTCCTCAAGAAGATGGAAGCCGACGATCTGATCATCCCGGTTGTGGGTGATCTGTCAGGGCCGCAAGCCATCAAAACCATTGGCGCCTACCTGAAGGAAAACAAAGAGCGCGTTTCGGCCTTCTATGTCTCGAACGTCGAATTCTATTTGCAGCGCCAGGGCACCTTCGACAAGTGGGTCGAGAATCTGAAGTCGCTGCCGATTGACGATCACAGCCTGATCATTCGCAGCTATTTCAACTACTACGCGCCGCCGCACCCGCAGGCCGAGCCGAATCACTTCAGTACGCAGTTGCTGCAAAAGATCGATGACCTGATACGAATGTGCGCCAGCGGCGATTGCGACCGTTACGAGGACATCGTGACGAAGAACTCCATCCTCCTGCGCTGAGTCGGGGTCCCGGGTCAGCCGGTTAGCGATGCACACCACCACAAACGGGCCGGCTGCGTGAAGCCGCCGGTCCCTCTTTTTTCAATGAGCACGGTGGGCCCTTTCTCAATCGGCTTGTTTTCCTGCCGCCTTTCCATTCATACTTTTTCTGAATTTCAAATCAAGGTCTGAAGATGATGAATGCTGACAGGGTGCAGGAGATTCGCATCAATGATTGGCGCGATTTGAGCGAGCGGGTTTACGAAGGCTCGTGGGAGGCCGGGATTGCGCGCTTTCGCTCGAACGTCGCCTTCCGTGGGCTGTCCGACGCGAATTATGCGTTGAAGAGCGGCCTCGTCCGCCTGGGCGGAGGGCCGGAAAAACTCGAAGGCCACCTGCTGCGGAACTTTCGCAAGTATGCGCGGCGCGACTCGGCACCGGATTCGCTCTGGGATTGGATGGCGCTCGGCCAGCACCACGGCTTGCCGACGCGCTTGATTGACTGGACCTATTCGCCGTATGTGGCGATGCACTTTGCGACCGCGCGCCTCGAAGACTTCGAGATCGACGGCGTCATCTGGAGCGTAGACTTTGCCGCGGCCAATGAGCTGATCCCCAAAAAGCTGAAAGAGGTGTTGCGCGAAGAAGGCTCGTACACCTTCACCGTGGATATGCTGAACAGCGTCGCCAAGACGCCATCAGAGTTTGACCGGCTGGCGCCTGACCCTTTCGTCGTCTTCTTCGAGCCGCCGTCGCTCGACGACCGCATCGTCAATCAGTTCGCCCTCTTTTCGCTGATGTCGTCGCCGACCGCGGCGCTCGACGACTGGCTGATCCAGCACCCGCAGCTTTGCCGCAAGATCATTATCCCGGCGGAAGCCAAATGGGAAGTGCGCGACAAGCTCGACCAGGCAAACATCACCGAGCGCGTCTTGCTGCCTGGACTCGACGGCCTGAGCAGCTGGCTGCGACGTTACTACACGCCGCGCGCCCAGCCGATCAATCCAGAGAAAGCGCGAGAAGATGCCGAGATGCGGGCCAAAGAGACCGTCGGCAACGAATCGCACTGAAGCGCGTCGCTTATGGGTTTTGGTCAAGCCGAAAACCTCGCATCCACCCAATGAGCATGGCTAGCGAAGAACCGAGACGCATCATCAACGACGCCCGTCGCGTTGTCATCAAGCTGGGGACGGCGGTGCTGATGCGCGAAGATGGCGGCCCGGCGCTCTCCCGCTTCTATTCGTTCATCGAAGCGATTGCCGACCTCAAGCGCGCGGGCCGCGAAGTGTTGCTGGTGTCATCGGGCGCGGTGGGACTTGGGGCGCAACGTTTGAACCTGACGCGCAGGCTGCAACTGCTGCCGCTCAAGCAAGCCTGCGCCGCCATCGGCCAGGGCCGGCTGATGGCGCTCTACGCCGAAGGCTTTGACCGCCTCGGCGTAACTACGGCGCAGGTGTTGTTGACCGAAGAGGATTTTTCCAACCGCCAGCGTTACCTGAACCTGCGCGGCACGCTCGGCAAGCTGCTTGAGCTGGGCGCGCTGCCGATCATCAACGAGAACGACACGGTGGCGACTGCTGAGCTGGAATCGGAAGAGGCCGCGTCACCGGTGCGCGTCAATTTCGGTGACAACGATAAGCTGTCGGCGCTGGTCGCCAGCAAGACTGAATCCGACCTGCTGGTCATCCTCACCGACGTCGATGGTTTCTACACTGCCGAGCCGAGCAGCAAGGACGCACGGCTGATTCCGCTGGTGTCGGAAATCACGCCGGAGATCGAAGCCCTGGCGCGCGGGCCTGCCTCGGCGTCGAAGGTTGGACGCGGTGGCATTCGCACGAAGATCGAAGCCGCGCGCATCGCCGCCCGTTCCGGCTGCGCAACGGTAATCGCCGGCGGCAAGCTGCCGCAGATCATCACCCGCATCTTTGCCGGCGAAGAAGTCGGCACACTCTTTCTGCCGCAGTCGGGGTTGCCGGGCAAGCGCCGCTGGATCGCTTTCGCGACCACGGTGAAAGCGGCGCTCATGGTCAACGAAGGGGCACGACGCGCGCTGGTCGAGCGCAAGGCGAGCCTGCTTGCGGCAGGTGTGATCGAGGTGCGCGGCGCGTTCGAGCGCGGCGACGTCGTCAGCGTCATCGATGAAAGCGGGCAGGAATTCGCGCGCGGCATCGTCAACTATTCGAGCGACGAAGCGCGCCGCATCAGTGGCCAGCATTCGACGCGCATCGATGAGTTGATCGAAAACCGCAACTACGACGCCTTGATCACCCGCGACAACATCGCCTTCCTTGAGACTCGATAAGCGGCGCAGACGGGTCGCCTTGAGAATGAAAATGACCTCAGTAATCGAAGCCGCACGAAAAGCCAAAGCCGCTTCGGCGCAACTCGCGCGCATGACGAGCACTGACAGGAACCGCGCTCTGGCGGCGATTGCCGGCGCGCTCGAATCTCAGTCCGAGGCGATCTTTGCCGCCAACCGCCGCGACCTTGAGCGCGCCCGCCAGATGGTTGAAACCGGCGAGATGGCTGAAGCGCTATACCGGCGGTTGAAACTCGACGAAGCGAAGCTCAGTGATATGGTCGCGGGCGTCCGGCAGGTCGCGGCGCTCACTGACCCTGTGGGCGAAATTACCTATGCGATGGAGCTGGATGAGAACCTGCGCCTCTATCGTGTGAGCTGTCCCATTGGCGTCGTCGGAGTGATCTTTGAATCGCGCCCCGATGCGCTGGTGCAGATCAGCGCCTTGTGTTTGAAGAGCGGCAACGCCGTGCTGCTCAAAGGCGGGCGCGAAGCCGGGCATTCAAACCGCGCCTTGTTCGAAATCATCCGAACGGCGGCGAAAGAGGCAGGTTTGCCCACGGACGCGATGGCTCTGCTTGAACGGCGCGAAGATGTGGGCGAGATGCTCAAGGCTGAAGGCTCGGTCGATTTAATCATCCCGCGGGGATCGAATGCGCTGGTGCGATTCGTGCAGGAGAATACCAACATTCCTGTGCTTGGCCATGCCGATGGCTTATGTCATGTCTACGTTGACCGCGCCGCCGACCTTGAGAAAGCGTTCGCGATCACGATGGATGCGAAGCTCGGCTACCCGGCGGCTTGCAACGCGGTCGAGACCTTGCTGGTTCACCGCGACGTGGCGCGAGAGTTCCTGCCGCTTGTGGTCCCTGCGCTTGCAGCGAGCGGCGTCGAGGTGCGCGTAGATAATCGCAGCCTGGTTATCGTCGGTCGCGAAAAGGTGAGCGAGGCGACCGAAGCCGATTGGGGCATGGAGTACTGCGACCTGATTCTGGCCGTTAAGATGGTTGATTCACTCGACGAAGCCATCGCCCACATCAACACCTACGGCTCACGTCATACAGAGGCGATCATCACCGAAGAGGCGGCGACCTTCGAGCGATTCTTTGCCGAAGTGGATGCGGCGGGGGTTTATTGGAACGCCTCGACGCGCTTCGCCGATGGCTTCCGCTATGGCTTCGGCGCAGAAGTCGGCATCAGCACGGCGAAGCTGCACCCGCGCGGCCCTGTCGGATTGGAAGGGCTGGTGACCTACAAGTACAAGCTCATCGGCACAGGCCATACGGTCACAGACTATTCCGGCCCAGAGGCCCGGCGCTTTACCCACCGGCGGATCGATGCCAGGACAGACAACGAATAAGTTGCAACCACAAACGCGACGATCAATGCGGCACGAGCGCGAGGCGCTCAGAGTCAAAGGCCAGTTCTGGACGCCTGACTGGGTGGCCGATGCGATGGCCGCATATGTTCTCGGCAATGGCGCCGACCATCTTTTCGATCCGGCAGTCGGCGCAGGGGCTTTGTTTCAGGCGGCTAAGCGAATCGCCTCACAATCCGGGAAAACCGTCGCGCTTTATGGCACCGAGATTGACCCGCAGGCTATCGCGCAGGCGCACGCGAGCGGCCTTTCGGCTACTGATCTGGCTGCGGTCGAGATGCGTGACTTTGCGATCAATCCGCCGGCGCGACGATTCCGCGCGATTGCTGCCAACCCGCCTTATATTCGCCATCATCGCCTCTCCCACGAAACTAAAGCCCTGTTGCGACAGTTCAGCGCCAGCCTGCTTGGCAAGCCTTTGGATGGACGCGCCGGACTGCATGTTTACTTTCTATTGCGGGCGCTGACTCTGCTTGAAAGCGGCGGGCGGCTCGCCTTTATTATGCCCGCCGATACCTGCGAAGGGGTCTTTGCGACGACACTCTGGCGCTGGATCACTGAACGCTTCCGACTCGATGCGGTCATCACGTTTGCTTCGGCGGCCTCGCCATTCCCCGCCGTCGATACCAATGCGGTCATCTTTCTGATTGAGAATTCGTTGCCGGTAACGCGCCTGCAATGGGCAGAGGTAACCGCCGCCGACCGCCACGCTTTGACAGATTGGCTGGCGTCGGGGTTTAGCGAATCAAATGGCGCGGCACTGGCCGTGATTGAGCGTGATTTGAAAGAGGCGCTCGATACCGGCCTGTCACGACCTCCGGTGGCCACGGCCCACGCAGGCGCAACGCTGGGCGATTTTGTGACCGTCATGCGCGGCGTCGCGACCGGCGCGAATGAATTCTTCTTTCTTACTGCCCGGCAAGCGCAAGCCTTGCGAATTCCAGGCAACTTTCTGATTCCTGCCGTCGGGCGCACGCGCGACGTGACCGGCGAAGCAGTGACCGAGGCGACTCTAAACGAGCTGGCGCAGAAGGGCAGACCGACATGGCTGTTTTCTCCCAATGGCCGCCCGCTCGATTCATTCCCGCTGGCGGTGCACGATTACCTTCTGCAAGGCGAGAAGCTAGGGATTCACCAGCGCACCCTGATTGCCACGCGCCAACCTTGGTACAAGATGGAAACGCGCCGCGCGCCGCCATTCCTGTTTGCTTATCTTGGACGGCGCAATGCCCGATTCATCCGCAACTCTGCCGGGGTCGTACCCTTAACCGGCTTTCTCTGCATCTATCCGCGCCCAGGCCGAGAGACGGATAACGAAAAGCTCTGGCAAGCGCTCAAGCATCCAGACACCGGCGCCAACCTGCGGCTGGTCGGCAAGTCTTACGGTTCGGGCGCAATTAAAGTCGAGCCGCGCGCCCTCGAACGCTTGCCCCTCCTCGCGCATGTGCTGGCCGAAACCGGTTTGCTCGTCAGACCGCGCCGCGAGCAACCGGCCCTGACATTTTAGCGGCGCTTTCCGCGACAGGCGTTGAAAGGCATAAGCGGCGATGCTAGGCTGCCCACACCCGTTAAGAAGGGAAGCAAGGAATAGATGAATGCGTTATTAGAAACCATGGCGGCTCGGCTCGCGTCGCCGGTCGAGCGACGATTGTTTGCCGAATATGGCGCGCTGTTTGTGACGACGGCGACGCCGCCGACGACGATCATCTTTGCCGATGCGGCGGAGGTTGACGCTTTCCAGTCCACACTGAGCGTGAGCCGCGCCCGCATCGGCGATTACGAGATGACTTTGCAGTCCGAAGCTCTCGACGCACTGATCCGCGCCGCTTCAGAGATGAACGATCACGAAGGCCAGATCACGGCGCGCGCCGAGGATTCCGGCGGGCGCTCTTATCAAGACACCTTAAATCTCTGGGTTCGCAATGTCACACGCGGTCTTGAACACTGGGGAGCCGAAGGCCGAATGACCAGTGAACGCGCCGCGCAGATTCGTCAACTTACGCCGGTCGAGCAGGTCAGCCTCATCCTCGAAATCGAGGCAAGCGAACAACTCTATTTCGGCACCTTCTTCGACCGCTCGATTCTCTATTCGGTCGCCGCGCCGGGAGCGTCGCAGCATCTGTCGCTGCTGGCTTTTGACGTTGCCGAGTATCAGGACGAGCGCGTCGAGCAGGTCTTGGGCCGCTATGGCTGGTTTCGCACAGTGCCAAACGACCTGCCACATTTTACCTATCTCGGACATAGCCAGGAGCGTTTGCCGGAGCTTGGATTGACGCGCACAGAGCGACAGTACCAGGAGCGCGGCTACGCCTTCTGGGTGCCCGACCTTGACCGCCTGAATAATTCGACAACGCTCGACCTATGATGACAGCATAAATGTCTCACGGTTGAGCTATGATTGTGGCGCGAATGGGTTTTCATCACTCACCCTGAGTCTTGTAGGGAGCGGTCATCGGCCTGCCATAGAGCTTTTTTCCGTGTGAACGAGCAAGTTAGCGCCGTGCTTGGCGAAAAATCAGCAGCCGGCGAGGACTCTGGCACAACGGTTGATGATGATAACCGCGAGTTCGGATTTTAATCTCGAACACTCACAAGCGTCCACAGCTCGCACGGTCGCATATTGAAAACTCTTATTGAGACAAGACGTGGCGTAGCTAAGCGATTGTGAGAGGGAGGGGAGATGATCCCCTCCCTTCTTCATTTTGGCCCACGAATCGGTCATACGCCTTTGATCCTTTGACTGCCTCCCCTGGCTTGTCGCCGAGCATCAATATGCCGCACCAACGACTACGGACGAAGAACCAATCAGCGGAGAGAAATTCTTGCATCTTCATTGCGGCCCATAATGCCTGTACAGTTTAGCGGCGACTGGGAGTAGAATCATCTTAAGACGCGTGAGTGATTAGGGATGAACAGGTATGGCCATGAACGGGGAACAGGGAAAGATACTGGTCATCGAAGACAATCGCGACTCGCGTGACATCCTCGCCAAACTGTTGCGCATGAGCGGCTATGATGTGATCTCGGCAGGCGATGGGGAAGCCGGATTAGCGGCGGCCATCGGACAAGTCCCGGATCTGATTATCACAGACATCCATATGCCGAATATGAACGGCATCGAGTTCGTGCAGCGTGTGCGCCGAGATCATCTGCTCGACAAGACGCCGGTGCTGGTCGTCACCGCCTTCGGGGCGAACGTGGCGCGCGAAGCGATTGACGCTGGCGCGGACGCTGCCGCCGAAAAACCTTTCGACTTCGATGGCTTTCTGGTGACGGTCGGAGAATTGATTGCAAGACGAAAAACGGTGCCGAGCCGGCAGGTCGAGCCATTCGCTTGAACAGCGAGCCAGAATCATCCGATGCCTGAAAGCTCCCGGCCTGTTGCGCTTACTGGCCCTGAGGGATGGTCAGGGCAGTGTTTCTGGCTTCCTGCACGCGTGTGATGATCTTATAAAATAGCGGCTCCGGCTCTTCAGCCTCGCCTGGCTTCTTAACGCCTCGCTTGATAACCCCTGCGTCTATTGTGAGCCTTCCCAACAACGAATCAATCGTCAGGAAGAATTGGGTCTTGTCGCCCGCCTTTTGCACATCGATGATGAACGCCTTTTCATGCTTATCCATGAAGCGCGTGATCTTCGGCTTGCTGACGGTGCCGACCTCTTCTTCATTGAGCGCGAACGCCTTGCTGGCGAGCAGCAGGTCTTCGAGAATCTCGATCTGCTGGCGGATGAAAGTTCCGGGCACCGAGCGGTTGTTCTTATCGGTCAGCAGGATGCTGAATCGCATATTCGGGCCGGTGACCGGCTCAATGTAAAAATCCGGCCCGCTGGGCGGCTTGGCGTTTTTGCGAGCCAATTCGTACTGCTGATCCATCGGCATCTCGGCGGGGTGAGGTTTTTGCTTCTGCGCCGATGCGGTCGCCGACAGACAGACGAAGAAGGCAAAGGGGATAACGGTTGCGAATGACTTCTTAATAATGCTCATAACCAGTTGATATTCAATAAACGCCCGTCAAGCGGCGAGGTTGCGTTATTTGCAGTGACGACGGCTTAGACCGTCGTCGGACTCTCCTCCGCTTGCTCAGGCAGTGTCGGAAATGAACTTCCCGGCTTGTTGCCGATCCCCGGGTCTTGCGAAGCCTCGGCTTCAAGCGTTTCGACGTCGGCAGGGATATGATCGGCCTTGCCGCTGCCGCGCGCAATGTAGACGATGCCGCCGGGCAGGCTGGTGATGGCGATGACTCCGAGCCAGAGGATCGAAAGCGCCAGCGCCTGGGGCCGTCCAACGCCCACGGAAGAAAACATCAGGATGTAAGAGGCTTCGCGCAAGCCCGTGCCGCCGACCGAAATTGGAATCATGCTGATCAAGCCAATGGCCGGTATGAAGACCAGGTAATCGGCCAGCCCCGCCTCGTTGATGCCGATGGCCCTGGCGGCCAGCAAGTTCACCATGGCGCAGCCAATCTGTACGCCCAGCGACATGACCATCGTTGCCGTGATCATTCCCCAGCGATTGCGATAGACGTTCACCGAGTTGAACAGCCGCTCGATCCGGTCGTCCACCCGCTTCATCTTGAACAGGCTCAACAGGCGGTGCAGCAGGTTGTAGGTCGGGCGGTAAAAGATCGCCAGATTCGCGGCCAGAAAACCGATGGCGATGAGCGCGAAGATCGGCACCAGCGGCACGCCGTTGATCTTCATGCGCCCCGGCTCTGCAAGCAGCGCCGTCACCAGTGCGATCAACACCAGCCCGCCCATGCCGATGTCGCGGTCGAAGAAGACCGACGATGCCGAGGCGCTCAGTTGTTTGGTCTCCTTGTTTAGGTAGTAGACCTTGACGACGTCGCCGCCGATAGCAGAGGGCAGGAAGAAATTGAAGTACATGCCGAGAAAGTAATAGGCCAGAACTCTTGGAAATGGCACGTCCAGGCTCTGCGGCTTCAACAGCATGTGCCAGCGCCAGGCGCTCAACCCCTGGACTAGAAAATAGACCAGGACGGCGGCGACGAAGTAAAGCGGGTTCGCCGCGATCAACTCTTTCCAGAGCAGATTGAAGTCAACCACCTTCAGAAAGATGTAGGCGAGAATGCCGAGGCTGACGGCAATCTTCAGCACCGTAAACAGGGTTTTATTTATTCGGCGAATACCGCACCACCTTGATTTGTGATCAATAGCAACTGGGGAGGCTCTTTCTTTTCCAGTATAAACTTCAACTTTACTTGAAAGACCGGACGGCTGGCAAGAACCCTCGCCGGCGTCGGCAACTGCCGCCTGAGCGCTTCGTATTCATCGGCGAGCATCAAGCAATAAACGGCGCGGCCCGAGCCCCAGGCGTCGAGCAGTTCTTCGGGCCGGTAATACTCGAAGACTTGCCGCCGCAGGTAGAAGACCATGCTCGGCGCCGCGTAGCGGTAATAACCGATCAGCGCGTCGGCGGGCGCTTCGGCTCGAATCAACTCGCAAAACGGGCGCACCGGCTTAAAGCGCTCGAAGTCCGCAAGCGTTCGTGCCACGAATACCAGATTGAAGGCAATGACGGTTAACGCCGTCGCCAGCACCGCCAGCCGCCGGCGCTTGAACAGGCTGAGCGCCATGGCGATCAAGCCGCCGGTGGCCGCGATGGCGCCAATCAGGCGCGCGCCGTCAAACTGATAATCCGCCGACGAGTGCGCGAAAAGATAGAGAACGCCCAGCCCGCTAGCGGCGATCAAGCCGCCTATCGCCGCCGTCATCCAGCGCGCCCAACTGCGCCACGAGTGGGTATTATGGGCTTCGATATTCGCGACTCCGATGGCGCGCGCCAGGAAGGCGCCGACCAGCGCCGCCGCCGCCGGGTAGATAGGCAGGATGTAAAGGTCTTCTTTGTTCTGTGACAACGAAAAGAAGCCGACAATCACCGCCACCCAGATCAGGCACAATCGTTCGAGCCGCGCGCTTGACGAGGCGATCACCGCATTCGCGTTGGGCGGAGTTGCTTCTAACCCTCGCTCTCGTTTGCGGCGCCATTTTGCCAAGAGGCTTGAACGTTGCAGCCAGCCGCGAGTGGCGATCAACAGGACGGGAATGAGAAAAAGCGACCAGGGAAACATGTCGCCGAGAACCACAGGAAGGTAAAAGAAGACGCTGCGGCGCGGCCCCCACACCGGCTGCGTGTAGCGCGACAGGTTGTCTTTCAAGATGAACGTCGAGATGTAGTGCCAGCCGTGCTGCTCGTAGATGGCCAGATACCAGGGCGAGACGATGGCGGCGACAATCAGCGCGCCGAGCGGCAACATCATCTCGCGCCAGCGCCTCAGCTCGCGATGCAGGGCCAGATAGATGATGACAGCCAGCGCCGGCAGCAGCGCCGCCGCCGGCCCCTTAGTCAAGACACCCAGGCCCACGGCCACATACATCAAGATGAGATAGCGCTTTCGCTGGTTGGGGCGCGCTTCGGCGAGCGCGAAAAACAAGAGCGCCGCCGCCATCCACATCGCCATGTAGACATCGATCATGATGCGGCGCGAAAACATCAGAAAGCGCGGTGCGATGGCCAGGGCCAGAGCGGCGTATAATCCCGCTTCCGTTGAATAGAGCAGGCGTCCGAGCGCGAACGCCGTGGCGATTATAAGGATTGCGCCCAGAGCAATCGCCAGCCGCTCGGAGGTGGCCGACACGCCGAACAGCTTATAGAAGCCTGCGACCACCCAGTATGAAAATGGCGGCTTGTTGAAGCGTGGCTGATCGTTGAAGCTCGGATTGATGAGGTCGCCCGATTCAATCATCCGGCGCGGCGTTTCGGCGTAGAAGGCTTCGTTGGCATCCCACAGTGAGGATGCGCCAAGCCTCGTGAAGTAGGGAACCGCCGCCAGGCAGAGCAGGGCGACGAGCAGAAGGTGTCGGCGATTGAACGAGCCAGTCATGAAAGAATCTGGTAAGTATCACATCGCCGTGGCCATCGGCAAGGACAACGATGAATGATGAACGATGAATGATGAAGTACAGAGCTGCGCCGATTGCAATGACGCCTGTCTCCGGCAGTTCATGATTCATCATTCATCGTTCATCATTTCCAAAACTGATCGAGAGCGGCTGATTGTTGCGGATGACCTTGAGGGTGATCTTGCCGCTTTTCGAGGTGATCACCGTGAGCAGTTGTTCGACGCTGGTCAGCTCTTGATCCTGCACGCTGACGATGACGTCGCCGGCCTTCAGGCCGATGCGCGCCGCCGTGCTACCCGCGGCCACTTCTTTGACCCACACCCCGCCCTTCGGCACCTTGAGGTAACCGGCGAGTTGCTCATTCAGGTCGCCGACGACGAAATCGCCGCCGATGATCTCTTTCGTCAGGTCGGGGCGCGGCGTCGCTGACGATTGGTGCATCATGGTTTCGATGATGCGCAGCGACTCGTTGATGTTGCGAATCTCGTAATCGATTTCGCTGAGCGCTTCGACGGCTTCGCGCGATGCCGTTTTGCTAGCCTCTTCTTTGTATTTGAAGTGACGCTGGGCCAATTCCATCCGCCGTTTTTCGAGCTGAGCCCGTTGCACTTCGAGCGGCTCTAACTGCTGCTCGGAAGTCGGGAACGAAATCAACGGGTCGCTGTCGGCGCGCGCCCCAAGGGTTGCCGTGAAGTCGATGGATTGATGATTGCGCGAGGCGTGAATCGTCACTTTGCGGCCCGCCGGCGACATCGACAGCAGAGCGATCAAATCGGCGGCGCTGACTATGTCGAAGCCGTCAACGCTGAGAATCACGTCGCCCGGCTGCATACCGCTCAACGCCGCGGGGCTGTTGGGCGCGACCTGTCGCAAGATGACTCCGGCGCGGCTCGGCAACCCCGTCTGGTTGAACTCATCGTCAGCCAATTGCGCGACACTGTCGCCGCGCGCCCCAAGCCAGCCGGCGGGCACGAAGCCTTTCTTCTCCATCACACGGCGGGCAACCGTGTCGCGGATGAAGGTCAGCGGGAACAGGTAGGCGCGACCGAAGCCGGCATACTGCGCGATGCCGACGATCTGATTGTCGGGCGTGACGACGACGCTGCTGTCGTTGCGCGACAGCAGGCTGCCGGAATAAACCGTCAGCGCGCCGCGCGCTTTCGCGTAGATGCTGCTTTGACCGATGCTGCCCTGCGCGACGGTGATCGCCGGTGCAAAGACCATACGCGGGCCTTGCGGCGTCGTCTGCATCTGTTGCTGTATGTCTGTGCTGAGAATCTGCACACGAGCGCCGGCGTTGAGCATCTCGGCGAGCGCCAGCTTCGGCTGGCCGCTCTTGAGCGAGGTGACTTCGAGCAGGGCGAAGCCGGTGGCGCCATCCAGGCCGATCAGCCTTGCTTTGTGCGCCGAGCCGTCTGCCGCCGTCACGTTGATGAGCGGCTCTTTATCGAGCGGTGTCAGATTGACGAGCCGTGTGATTACGTGGCCCTGGTCGTCAATCACCAGACCGGTGGCGAAGTTATAAACGTAGGCCGGCGGCGACGCCGGCACGGCGATGCGCTCGTTGCCCTGGCGCTTCATCCACTCGACGAGCTTCTGAAAATCAACCGTGTGAACGACCGAAACGGTCCACGGGTTGGGCGGTGCCGAAGGCGACGGCAGCGTCTGCGCCGTGGCGGTCAGCGTGCAGAGGACGACAAATAAAACGGCTGCTATTTTGCTCATTGGGAATTGAAGTGGCACAAGCTAACAGCTTGCGCCACCTAAAACGACACAGGAACGGTGCGCGTGGTTTGCGGCTGCCGGCCCGCGTTAACATAAAGCATCGGCTGCGCGCCGACGCTCACGGTCGGCACGGTAACGTCGCGCCCGCCATTTTTGCCGGGGATCAGGATCGCGCCACTGTCTACAAAAGCCGCGTCCACAGGAGCCAGCAGCGGCACGCCGGCGCCGCGTCGGATTGCCCGCACGTGGTTGCCTGCACGTCCGTTCACTGCTGCAACCGCGATTTCGCCGCGCGCCATATCACGCTCCGTGATGCCGACATTCGCCGGAGTTTGGGGAGTAAGGAACTGCGATGGCAATTTGTCTTGAATCGCGCCAGCGATCAGGCCAGAGGTGTTTGCCTGGGCCTGCGGTTGAGTCTCTTCAACCGGTGATGCGCCAAACAGGCCGTTGTATTGCGCGACAAAGACGGCAACGGCGAGCGCCGCCGTCGCCGCGCCGACGCGCAGATAGAAAGTCGGGTTGAGCCAGGCCAGCGGCTGGTGCGCTTTGACTTCGGCGAGCCGCGCCTCAAGCACGGCGTCAAAGTTGGGCGGCGCCGTGACGCGCGCCGTCGCGGCCAGCAGATTGCGCAGCGCGGCACGCTCGCTTACAAAGCGACGACAATCGCCGCAAGCATTCGTGTGCCGCGCGACTTTGATGTCGAACAGCTCGACATCTTCAGCCTCGTCTATCCGCCTCTTAATTTCGCTACAGACTTTCATAACTCAACTCCAGAGCGGTCACCTTCAAATGTACGCGCTCAATTTTTCCTTCAGCAGGTTGCGGGCGCGGTTGATGCGCGACTTGACCGTACCTTCCGATAACTTCAGCACCTCGGCGATGCGGTCATAGCTCAAGCCTTCAACATCACGCAGCACGATGGCGGCGCGGTACTTTTCAGGCAGCGACGAGATGGCACGCGCCACCGCCTTGCGACGCTCGTCGCGGATGAGCGTCTCGTCCTGCAACGGGTTGGCGTCGGGCGGGTCCAGCTCAATCGCTTCGCCATCCTCGTTGGTGAACGGCGAGAACAGCGACACCAGCTTGCGGCGCTTGCGGCGGCGCAACTCGCTGATGGCGAGGTTCGAGGCGATGCGATAAATATAGGTCGAGAAGCTGTAGTTCGCCTGGTAACGCGACGCGCTCGTATAAATTCGGATGAAGGTCTCTTGCGCCAGCTCGACGCTGCGTTCGTAATCATCAAGCATCCGGTAGATGAAGTTGGTGATAGGATTACGGTAACGACGCACGATCTCCTGGAACGCCGCCTCGTCGCCATCGCGGATGGCTTCCAGCAACTCGTGGTCGCTGGCCGCCTCGACCGAGCGGCTGCCGCTGAATCCTATCGCTTGCGCCTGAGAGATGACTGTGGCCATTCAGTCCGCGTTTCCTCTTTGGGTTGATCCTCCATCATTATACCCTTTCTCACACACGTCCGGCTAACCACAAAGTTCCGAAATGTTTATGGGGTGACAAGACCAGCATTCAGGAGTCAGGAGTCAGGAGTCAGAATGGAAAAAGAAGTCGGCGGCAGTGAATACACTTCTCGCGCCTCGGCTTTTATTCTGACTCCTGACTCCTGACTCCCTTCCGCTAGTCATTTGGTACTGGAATAGATGCGCAGCAGGTCGCTCAACAAAGCGTAAGCGGTTTGCTCGACGCCGGGATCGTCTTCGGTAATGGTCAGCTCGCCCATCAGGTCGGTCTTGAGCGTTACGGCGTTCGACGCGCCGCGCGCCGCGCCTAAAGGCGAATTCAGCGGCAGGGCTTCCGGGGCGACCGATAGACGCACACCGCGCGCGGTCCGTTCGCCGCGCGCCAGCAAGCGAATCGCGCCGCCCTGATCTGACGCCTGGCGCAGTTGCTTGACAGTGATCTCGCGAATACCCTGTCGCGCGACATCCATAGGGCGCGCGTCCGCATGCATCAAGACGTTGGCGAGCGCGACCGCCTTGACCGCTGCGTCCCAGCCGTCAATGTCGTAATCGGCGTCGGCTTCGGCGATGCCGCGCCGCACCGCGTCTGAGAGCGCTTCGTCGAACGACTGGCCGGCTTCCATGCCGCTCAAGATGATGTTGGTCGTGCTGTTGAGTAATCCGCTGAAACCGAGAATCTGTACGCCCTTCAGGCAGGAGCTGACGAGATTGAAGACCGGCGCGCCATCCATCACCGTGCCTTCAAAACGAAACTGTACGCCCTTGTCGGCGGCAAGCGACCGCAGCTCATGATAAGCGAACGCCAGCGGCCCTTTATTCGCCGTGACGACGTGCAGCGAGCGCGCCAGCGCCCGGCGAATGTGCGAGGCGGCGGGCTCGCCGGTCATTGGATTGAGCGGCGACGTTTCAAAGATGACGTCAGCCTCGCACTGTGCGATAACGCTGAAGACATCATCCACCGCGACCACCCCAGGCAGCGTCGTCAGCGACTGACCGCGCTCGACACATTCAGCCGCTTCGCAGAGATCGATCTCTGAAGCGAGAATGCAGCCGTGCCGCGCCGTGGCGATGCCGGTCGTCCGCGTCGTTAAATCATATTCCGTTTCCAGCCGGGCGCGACGTTCTGCAAGGATGCGCGCAAACGCCCGCGCCACATTACCGAAGCCAATGAATGTGAGTCGCTGTTCCATTTACAAAAATAACGAGTGACCAGTGACCGGTGACAAGAGGCAGAGACTCACAACGAATCTTTCTTGTCACTCGTTACTTGTCACCTCCCAAGCAGGTCAGACTCGGCGTAATCGCAGATGAGCCGCTCCGGGTCTTTTGCGTCGAACGATTCCTGGTCGAGCCATACCTTGACGCGGCCATCAATCTTTTCACAGATGATGCGCTCGGCATGCACATAATGGCCGGTCAACTGGCCGTATTCGTTAAAGGTATAACCGGGAATCAGGTGACGGATATCGCTGAAAGGGATGATCATTATTTTCTCCGAGATGATGTTGACGTGACAGCATAAGCGATGGCGGCAGCGCCGAGCAACCTGAAGACTTGACGGCGGTCGCGCGCTTCGTCATCATCGCTTTCCTGCGGCGCAATCCGCTGGCGCCGATCAATGCAGGCAACGGAGGCTTGATGAAACTTTTATCCATGAAGATCGGCGACGCTAACCACGCCGGCATCGTCGTCGGCGATGAAGTGCTCGATGTGACGGCTTTGGCGGCGACCGGCTCGACGTCAGGAACCGAGTGGCTCGAATCCCCTTCGCGCTTAGAAGACGCGCTTGACTTGTATCGACTGGGCGTCGAAAAGCTCTCGGCTCTGGTTGAAGCGCACAAAGAGGCTGGACCGCTTCTGCCTCTCGACTCCATAAAGCTGAATCCGCCGGTGCTGAGGCCGGGAAAGATTCTCGCTGTCGGCTTGAACTATGCGGCGCACGCCGCCGAGCAGAACATCAAGCCACCTGAATCGCCATTGATCTTCTCAAAGAATGTCACCGCGCTGATCGCCGCGGGCGAGCCGATTCAATTACCGCACGCCAGCGAGCGCGTCGACTATGAAGCCGAGCTGGCTTTCGTCATCGGCAGGGAAGCGCGCTCGGTGAGCGCCGAAGACGCTTTCGATTATGTCGCCGGCTACACGATTGTCAACGACGTGACGGCGCGCGACCTGCAAGCCCGCGAAAAACAGTGGGTGCGCGCCAAAGGATTGGACAGCTTTGCGCCGTGCGGCCCCTGGCTGGTGACGCGAAATGAGATCGCTGATCCACACGCCCTCGACATCTCGCTGCGCGTCAACGACGAACTGCGCCAGCAGTCGAACACCAGCGACTTGATCTTCAAGATTCCGCAACTGGTTGAGTTCATCTCGCAGGATTTGACCTTGCGACCTGGCGACATCATCAGCACCGGCACGCCTTCGGGCGTCGGCGTCTTCATGGACCCGCCGGTCTATTTGCAGGGCGGCGAGCAGATCGAGATCACGATTGCGAGCCTTGGGCAGTTGCGCAACCCTGTGGCCGGTCGCGCCGCGCGTTAGGCGGTCAGAACACGCTACATCTCGCGTTCTTCTCTGAGCTTGCGGTAGAGGTCGTGCGGGTTAGTGGTCGCCGGCATCGTCTCGACCACCATGTAATCGGGGATTTGGATATGGATCACATCGCCGAGCGAATTGTTGCGCGGGATCTGCCAGACAATGCCGTTCCAGGTCGCGAGGTCGAACGATTCGGGATCGTCCGGCGCTCCCCGCACTCTGATCCAAGCTTGCTGACCCTTGTTCATGATCGTCTGCCCACACCTTCACTCTAAATCATCGTTACCAGCGCTGCCACGAGATCGGGGCGAAAGAGCAATTACACAGTGCCACACCCGGCAAACGATTTCAAGAGGGTCTTTCGGCGCGCCGCAAGGACTCGCCGCAAGCCCGCGCCAGACTACGCAAGCCGATGATCAGGCAAACCGCAACCGATGACAAACAAGCGCTCGAACGTGCGCTGCGCCGTCATGGCATTGAAGGCGAAGCGGCCTTTCGCCTTCTCGCCGCGCATTATCTGAACCCGGCGGCTGGCCGTCTGGCTGAGCCACAGGCCGCACTCCTCAAACGCTCGAAACAATCCCTGGCTCTCTTGCGTCGTGAAGCCGGGCTGGCGCGTTTGCTTGACGCCGTAGTCGGCGCAGACCCCCGCGGCGAACGACTGGCCGACTGGTATTTGCATTTCGTCGGTCGGCGATTCCGCGAAGGCTCAGGCAAGTTCTTCACGCCGCGCCCGGTCGCAGAGAGCATGGCCTGCTTGCTGCCACGAGTTGATAGGGCGGTAATCATGGACCCGACCTGCGGCGGCGGCGGGTTCTTGCTGGCCGCATCCGAGCGTTGGGGCCAGGCCAGTTGCCACCTGATCGGCAACGAGATCGAGCCCTCGCTCGTGGCGCTCACGGCAATCTCACTAAGGCTAGCCGCGCCCGCTCATCACCGCCGGACGTTGATCAAAGCGAACCTTTATGAGTTCGCTGCGCCGCTCAGGCGCTGGCGCGGTCGCGTCGATTACATTCTCGCCAACCCGCCGTTTTCACTGCCGCTTGAATCGGTGCCGAGCCGTAGCCGGCTGTTCGCGCTCGGCTACCGCACGAGTGACGCGGTGTTTCTGGATGTCTGTTGCGATCTGTTAAGACCGGGCGGGCGATTGGTCTGTTTGCTGCCGCATTCGCTGATCGTCAATGCCGAGTTTCACAGGCTGCGCGCGGCGGTTGAAGAGCGGTGGCATCTGCGTGGCGTCATCACACTGCCCGAAGGCATCTTTCACATGGCAGCCCGCACGACGACGCGCGCCGACATTCTTATCCTCGACAAGCGCGACCCGCAGGCCGAGCGGCAAAGCCGTCAAACCGTCTTTGCCAGCGCGCCGACCGCCGGCGTGCAGCTCAACCGGCGAATGAAAGATAGCTCGAATCAGTTGGCCGAGATCGTCGCTCGCAAGGATGTCCGCGAAGCTCTGGGCTTGAATGAAGGATTGGGATGAGCAAGCGCGGCACACTATTCGTCCGCATTGTCGAAGAGCGACAGTGGCAACCCGCAGTCTGGGATCCGCACCGTTACCAGTCGGCCAAAGCAAGCCTCCTTTTCGGCGATTACGTCGAGGTGCGCGGCCTGCGCCGTTCGGCTAGCGATTCGTTTTCGCCCTTTCGCCCGATTGAATATGGCGACATCAGCGGCGGCGATTATCTGACCTTCAAGCTTGAAGAAGCGAATCAACAAGAAGCGATTCACGTTGCGCCATCGAGGTTCTGCCGGATCGGCGAGCGGGCGTTGTTGATGGGGACGATGCGCGCCTATCTCGGCAACATCATCGTGACGCCGCGCGCCGCATGGCTTGGTCGCCGCGGCCCTCTCAGTTTTGCGGTGAAGTCCGAATTTGTTCAGCTTGTGCCGCGCGATGGGATGGTCTATTTCTGGTGGGCGATTGTGCGTTCGGCGGTGTTTCTCGCCAATTTGCCGACGGGTAGCGGCGGCACGCGCCCGCGCTTACAGCCCGAAGCACTGGCGGCTACACCGGTGCGCGTGCCTGAGCTTGAGCAGCGCGCAGCGATCAATGAGCAGCTTGAAAAGAGCGCCGCCCGCGAGTGGCGCGAGTGGCGGCAGCGGCGGGCAATTCTTGATTTGTTGCGATAAGCCTTTAAATCACCGTTGTGACAATCTCGCGCATCGAGCGTTGCAGCTCGCGGTCATCGGTGATGGGGCTGATGATGGCGACTTCACAGGCGATATGCGGCGCGATGCCGCTCGATACCAGTTGCGCAGCGTAGACCAGCAGGCGCGTCGAAACGCCTTCTTCCAGGCCGTGGCCTTTCAGATTGCGCACCTTCTCGCCGATCAACACCAGGTCGCGCGCCGTCTGCTCGTCGACGCCGCCTTCGTGTATCAGGATGTCGGCTTCGAGCTGCGGCGGCGGGTAATCGAATTCCAACGACACGAAGCGCTGTCGTGTGGACTGTTTTAAATCTTTCAAGACGCTTTGATAGCCGGGATTGTAGGAAACCACCAGCAGAAAATCGTCCGTCGCTCGCAAGATGGTGCCGCGCTTTTCGACCGGCAGAATTCTGCGGTCGTCCGTCAGCGGGTGAATCAGCACAATCGTGTCTTTGCGCGCCTCGACCACTTCATCGAGATAGCAGATGGCGCCGGCCTTAACGGCGGTCGTCAGCGGGCCGTCGTGCCAGACGGTTTCGTCGCCTTCGAGCAGAAAGCGACCGACGAGGTCGGTTGATGAGAGGTCTTCGTGACAGGCGACCGTGACCAGCGGACGCGACAGCCGCCACGCCATGTATTCGATAAAGCGCGTTTTGCCGCACCCCGTCGGGCCTTTCAGCATCACCGGCAGCTTGGCGCGATAGGCCGCTTCAAAAAGTTCAACTTCATCGGCGACGGCGAGATAATAGGGCTCGCGCGCCAGTGTGTACTTCTCGATGTCTTGCTCAACGGTCTTGTGTTTGGTGATCATCGTCCTGGTGTAAGACTGCGAAATTGGCTCTCCAGCAACCACTCGTGTATAATTTCGAACTTTAGAACCAGCCTGCGTCCCTGACTGTGCGCCATGTGAAAAAGGATCATAGCACTGGCTTGCGGGGCGGGCAAAGTATGAAGTGTTATGGCAACAATCGCAGTAGCAATGAGCGGCGGCGTCGATAGCTCGGTGGCCGCGGCGATTCTCAAGAACCAGGGCCACGACCTTGTCGGCTTCACGATGCAGTTGTGGAATCAGCGGCGACGGCTGGCGCCCGGCGACGAGCCGCAGCCGAGCCGCTGTTGCTCGCTCGACGATGTCTACGACGCGCGCCTAGTCGCCGAAGACCTCGGCTTTCCGTTTTACGTTCTCAATCTCGAAGATGACTTCGAGCGCGCCGTGGTGCGCCCATTCGTCGCAGACTATCTCGCGGGCCGCACGCCGATCCCTTGCGTTTCGTGCAATACAAAATTGAAGTTTGCCCGACTGGTTGGCACCGCTAAAGAAGTCGGCGCCACACGCGTCGCGACCGGCCATTACGCGCGCGTGGAATACGACGAGCCGAGCGGGCGATATACACTGCTTAAGGGGCGCGACCTCTCGAAAGATCAATCGTACTTTCTCTTCGAGATGACGCAGAAGCAACTGGCGCACGCCGTCTTCCCGCTCGGCGACATGACGAAAGCCGAGGTGCGCGAGATTGCCCGCAGGCTCGGACTTGAAACCGCCGAAAAGCCCGAAAGCCAGGAGATCTGTTTCGTGCCCGATGGCAACTACGCGGCTTTCGTCGAGAAGTACGCGCGCTATGAGATGAACCAGGGCGACGACCCGACGCTTCAGGCGGGCGAGATTACCACCGCCGAGGGCGAGGTCATCGGTGAGCACGGCGGCCTGCATCGCTACACGGTCGGTCAACGCCGCGGATTGCGCATCAGCTCGCCTGAGCCGCTTTACGTCGTCAAGATCGATGTGCCGCGCAATCAACTGGTCGTCGGCAGGCGCAATGCGCTGTACCAGTCATCATTTACTGCTAACGGCGTGAACTGGATCGCCATTGCGATGCCGACAGAGCCTGTGCGCGCCGCCGCGCGCGTCCGCTATCGCGCCGTGGAAGCGATGGCGACGATCAAGCCGCTCGGCGCGGGCCGGGTGCACGTCGTCTTTGATGAAGCCCAGGCCGCCATCACGCCCGGCCAGGCGGCGGTCTTTTATGACGGCGACCGCGTGGTCGGCGGCGGCTGGATTGAAGCCGTCGGCGAATAAGGCGACGCGGCGACACGGCGACACGGCGACACGGGGAAGGGAACAGAAAACACAGCTAGAGGTCGAATGATTAAATCATCAAGATTGAGGATGGATTTCCGTCTCCCCGCGTCGCCGCGTCTCTGCGTCTCCGCGTCGCTCCTGTTCCTCGCCATTTGTCTTTCCGCATGTGGGCCGTCTCGCCCGGCGACGGTGAAGGCGGACGCTTCGACCGGCAACTGCCCTGTTTGCGGCATGCAGGTGAGCGGTGCGGACGAGACGACGGCAGAGATTTATTACAACGACGGCACCAAGCTGATGTTTGAATCGCCCGGCGATTTGCTGGCGTTTTACACCGCGCCCGCCAGGTACAAAGCCACGGCGGCGCAGCAGGAACGCGCCAACATCGCGCGGGTTGCGTTCAAGGATTATCAAACGCACCAGCCGGTAGATGGGCGACAGGCGGCGCTCGTCTATGGCAGCCGCGTCGAAGGGCCGATGGGGCCGGACTTCTTGGCTTTCACGACGCGCGCGGATGCCGAAACCTTTGTTGCGGCAAACGGCGGCAAGGTGATTGGCCTGAACGAAGTGACGCCGGAGATGGCGCAAGCCACAGGGCACGGCCATTGAATAATTTAGAGCGGTTCTTAGATCATTTTAGCCAGGGAATCGCCACCAAGGCACGAAGACACCAAGAAACACCAAGCTTATAGTGATTCTTTGTGTCCTTGTGACTTTGTGGCTAAGGCGTTTTGCATTTGCAAACCGCTATCGTGATGAAAGTCGGATTATGATGAAAAACGCATTCTTCGGACGAATGGGATTGGCGCTGCTGTTATCGCTGCCGGCATCGCTCATGGTGATGGCGCAAAGCGCCGGCGTGGCGGCAACGGGTGCGCGCGGCAGCGCCGGCGTCGTCAAAGCGCAAGGCTATGTTTCGACAGACGCCATTCGGCCCGGCGATAAATTCAAAATCGCCGTCGCGCTCGACATCGCCGAGGGCTATCACGTTCAGGGACACCAGCCGTCGGCAGGGCTCATCGCCACCGAAGTCAAGTTCGAGCCGGTCGCCGGAATCACCATCAAAGAGCCGACCTATCCCGCGCCTAAGTACATCAAGCTCGAATCGCTCGGCCTCGGCGATGAAGCGCTGGCCGTTCACGACGGCACGATCTATGTCTTAGCCGACGCCGAAGCCGATAGCTCGATCAAGCCGGGGCCGCTTGAGATTCGCGCCCGCTACACCGTGCAGGCTTGCAATGACCGCGTCTGTCTGGCGCCCGACACGATTGATCTTGCCATCCCAGTAAAGGTCGCGGCGGCAGCGGCAGCCGTCAAAGCGGTGAATGCCGATGTCTTCGCGAAGGCCGCGGCGCAACCGGCGTTCGATGCTTCAGCCAGCCGGACTGCTGCGGGCGAGTTGACGCAGTTCGGCGGCGGCTCGCGTTCGAGCCTGTTCGATAAAGGCATCGTTACGATTCTCATCGGTGTCTTTCTCGCCGGGCTGGCGTTGAACCTGACGCCGTGCGTCTACCCGATCATCCCCATCACCATCGGCTTCTTCGTCAATCAGAGCGCCGGCACGGGCAAGCCGCGACTGAGCCGCACGTTTGCGATGGCTTCGATGTACGTGATTGGCATGGCGATCACCTATTCGATTCTCGGCGTGATTGCCGCCAAGTCGGGCGGCTTGTTCGGCGCGGCGTTGCAGAATCCCATCGTGCTGGTGGCGCTTGCCTGTGTGATGGTGGCGCTATCGCTTTCGATGTTCGGCGTCTACGAGATCAAAGTTCCCGAAGCATTGAACCGCTTTGCCAACTCCAGCACGCAATCAAGCAGCGGGCTGATTGGCGCACTGGTGATGGGGCTGACGATGGGCATCGTCGCCGCGCCATGCATCGGCCCGTTCGTGCTGGCGCTGCTGGTCGAAGTCGGGGCGCGCGGCAGCGCCGCGTATGGCTTCCTGCTCTTTTTCGTGCTGGCGCTCGGGCTCGGCCTGCCTTACTTAATTCTCGGCACCTTCTCCGGCGCGATCAAAGCGCTGCCGCGCTCGGGCCTGTGGATGGTGACGGTGCGCAAAGTCTTCGGCCTGGTGCTGATCGGCATGGCGCTCTATTTTCTGATGTCGCTGATGGGCCGCTGGACAACGCTCGTCTTTGTCATCTTCTTTGCACTCTCGGCGCTCTACCTGATCTTCTTCGAATCAGGTAAAGCAAAGCCCGCACAGTTCGCGTGGCTGTTGCGTGTGATCGGCATTGGCGCGGCGGCGGTCGCCATCTGGCTGGTCGTGCCGAAGAAGGTCGAGGCGGAAATCGAGTGGCAGCCCTACAGCGAAGCGGCGGTTGCTCAGGCGCAGCGCGAAGGCCGCGGCGTCATCATCGATGCGTACGCGACTTGGTGCATCCCTTGCAAAGAGCTTGATCAGGCGACCTTCACCGACCCGACCGTCAAGCGCGAGGCCGAGCGCTTTGTGACCTTGAAGCTCGACCTGACCAGCCCTGCCGACGGCTCTGAGGCGGCGCGTGCCAGAGACAAGTTTGGGATTCGCGGCGTGCCTACGGTCGTCTTCATTGACGCGACAGGCCACGAGCGCGATGAGCTGCGGCTCGAAGGCTTCGAAAAGCCCGCCCTCTTTCTCGGCAGAATGAAGCAAGTTCCAGCCGGCCAGCCCGCGACTACGCAGATTGCCAAAGCCCGTGCCGACGATAAAGCGCCGCTCTCGGATGCGACCCCGGACGGCGCCGGCAGCATGCTGCCGGCATTGAGCCTCAACTTGTTAAGTAGCGGCGCGCTCAACACCGACCAGTTGCGCGGCAAGGTGACGGTGATCAACTTCTGGGCAACCTGGTGCGTTCCCTGCAAAGCAGAGATTCCGATGTTCAACCAGTTCATCAAAGACTACAAAGCGCGCGGGTTGGAAATCGTCGGCATCTCGCTGGATGAAGAAGGCGCGGCGAAGGTCAAGCCGTTCGTTAAAGACAACCCGATGAGCTACACGGTCGCTATCGGCGATAAGCAGACCGCCGCCGCGTTCAACGTCGATGATTCGCAGTTGCCTGTGACGTTGATTGCCGACAAGCAGGGGCGCATTCGTTATCGCCACCTCGGCCTGCCGAAGTCGAAGGACGAGTTCGAATCGAAGATCACCGAATTGCTTAATGAGTAAAGGCTCAGGCAGCGGCGGCGATCTCTGCCGCGGTGTGGCCGCTTAGGACAGCGCTCTCGATGGTGTCGGGCAGGCCGGTCGCCGTCCAACCGCCGGCGAGAATCAGGTTGTCAATCGAGGTTCGCGGGCCGGGCCGCAAGTCGTCTGATTCAACCGTGTGCGACAGGGTCGCCTCGCGTTCTTTGACGATTCGGCTATGCAGCAAGCGGGCGTCGCGGCTTTCAGGCAACAGCTCGTGTAATTCGCCAAGCGCCATCTCGACAAGCTGCTCCTTCGTCCAATCGACAAAGTCATGCGCCGCGCTGATGATGACGGCGAGCTGATTAGATGATTCCGTCGGCTTGACGATCAAGCTCTTATTAAACAGCCACTGGCTGCGTGTGCCGATCAAGCCGGCAAACTGCCGGTCAAAGACGCTGCGATCAAACCACAGGTTGATCGAGACAATCGGCGCCGCCCGCAATCGTTCAACCGCGGCGAACTCGCCGGCGCGTAATTCCTCGGGCAGTATCTTCAAAAATGCCGCGTGCGGCACGGCGCTGATCACCTCGTCGGCTTCCAGGCGCTCGCCGCTCTTAAGCTCAACAGCGACAACGCGCCGGCCTTCGATCACCAGCCGTTCGACTGTCGCGTTGATCTTTATGGTGCCGCCGCGCGCTTCGATGAATCGGCTCGCGCCTTCGGTGTAAAGCTCGCTCAGGCCGACGCGGGCGATGCCGATGCTGGTCGCTTTCCGCCCGCCACCGAAGGCTTCTTTCAACACCACCTTGAGCATCGCCGCCGACGCCACCTGCGGGTCTTCGTTGAGCGTGGCTACGGCCATCGGATACCAGAAGCGCTCGCGGATGCGTTCGGATTGGCCGAGGCCGGCGAGCCACTCTTTAACCGTCTGCGGCGCTTTGCTCTGCCCGTTTTGTTGAATCGCCCGCCCGACGCGAACGACGCCGAGCTTATCGCCGAGCGTCAAGCCGCGCATTCTTAACAGGCCGGCGACCGCATGCAATGGCGCGGGCAAGCGCGGGCATTCGAACGACGTGTAGCCGTGCTCGCGATCCAGAAAATCGACCCGCGGGCGATCTTGAAATGCCAGCCGGTCGAGGCAGCCGATCTTTTTCAGGAAGGCAATCGTCTGCTGATAACAGCCCATGAACAGATGCTGGCCGTTATCGACTACGTCGCCGGTCTGCTGATCGATGAACGAGTAAGCGCGACCGCCGAGATGGCCGCGCCGTTCGAGCAGGGTCACCGCCGCGCCGCGCTCGCTCAACTCAACTCCCGCAGCAAGTCCGGCAAATCCGCCGCCGATGATGATGACGCGTTTTGCCGTCATGACTTCTTGAACTTGCTCCTGAGCCAGATTTCCAGCGCGATCTTCATGCGCCGCTTCTTCGAAACCGTCAGGCGGTTGCGGAAGACATTGAACTGCACGCCGGGCATCTGTTCGAGTATCTCGCGATAGATCGTCGCCATGATCTCTGCGGCGAACATTGAAGGGCGGTCGGTTTCGGGCAGCGAGGCAGCCGCTTTCATGAAATACGACCGCGCCCGCTGATACTCGTGCTTCATCAGCTCGATAAACGGCTGATTGTAACGGTGCGCCCGCAGATCGTCCGCCGTGTAGCCGAAGCGTTCGAGGTCTTCGAGCGGCAGATAGATGCGGTCGCGCTGAATGTCTTCCTTGAGGTCGCGCAGGATGTTCGTCAGTTGCAAGGCAAGACCGAGGTTGACGGCGTACTCGCGTGTGCGGGCGTTTTCGTAGCCGAAGATTTCAATGCAGATCAGCCCGACGGTCGAAGCGGCGCGGTAGCAGTATTCGCGCAGGTCTGTGAACGATTGATAGCTGTGCCACTTCAAATCCATCTCCATGCCGTCAACCAGATCGAGGAAAGGCTGCTTCGGCAGATCGAACTCTTCGACCGATTCTATCAGCCGGTCGCCGAATGCCGTGGTCGGTGTGCCGCGATAGATGAATTCAATCTCGTCGCGCCATGTCTGTAGCTCGGCGTAGGGGTCGCGGCCCTGCGGGTCTTCGTCAACGATGTCGTCGAGCAGGCGTGCGAAACGGTAAACCTCGGTGATCGCCCGTCGCTTGGCTTTTGGCAGCAGCAGAAACGAATAATAGAAATTCGATCCGGCAGCGCCGACTAGCCGCCGCGGCGCGGCGAGCACGCGGCCCAGGGTTGTTGAAGCGTTTGGGCTCATCGACGGCGGAAGATTGATTTGCTGGCGGCGTTGAGCGCGACGCGCAGCTTGTCGGTCGTGGTAATCAGCGGACGGCGCGTGAACACATCAAAGCCCCCAGCTTCTATGCGGTCAAGGATGCGCGCGCCTCCCGTCCAGACGGCGCGCAGCTCAAGCCCCAGGCGACCGCTGACCGTCAGGCAGAGCGGCTTGCCATGGATGAACAGCTCGCGGGCGCGTTTAACTTCGTGCTTCATTAACGCCACGAACCTTGCTGTTGCCTCTTTGCGCTCGATGTCGGCGATGGTGAGGCCGAATCGCGCGAGGTCTTCGGCGGGCAGATAGATGCGGTCTTTGGCGAGATCGACGGCGACGTCCTGCCAGTGATTCGCCAGTTGCAATGCCGTGCAAATGTCGTCCGACCAGCGGTGCAATTGCTCGTCGCGATACCCGAACAGCAGCAAGATCAACCTGCCGATGGGATTGGCCGAGCGGCGGCAATAATCGATCAGCTCGACCTCAGTCTGATAACGTCGCTTGGTGACATCCTGTGAAAATGCCGAGATCAAATCTTCAAACAAGGCGAGAGGGAGATCGAATTGCCGGCGCGTTTCAGCGAGGGCGATAAAGATGGGATGGGTTGCCGCCTCACGCTCAGAGGCGCGCAACAGACGGCGCCACTCGTCGAGCAGCGCCAGCCGCTCGTCATTGCTGTACGGCTGATCATAGCCTTCGTCGGCAAAATCGTCCGCCGTGCGCGCGAAGGCATAGATCGAATAGAAATGCTGGCGCAGAGGGCGCGGCACCAGCACCGAGCCGACGGGAAAATTCTCGTAATGCGAGCGCGCCAAGCGCTCGCAGAACTTGTAAGCCGCGGTCACCGTCCACTGCTTGGCGGTGATCTGCGGGCCATCTATCGCCGCCGAAAGCGGACTCGATATCGTCTTAACGCCTAGGCTCATCGGTAATTCGAAAGCGGGATGCTATTCGCCAATCTCAAGGTTAGATTATATTGGCTTCGGGCTGTTGAAGAAAGCGGCGATGGCAGTCCAGGAAGAAAGGAACCACAGATGAACACAGATGAACACGGATGAAACAGAGACAGAGTTCGTCCTCTTTCCTTCCTATCTGTGTTCATCTGTGTTCATCTGTGGTTCCTTTTACTTCGGTTGAAACAGCGGCGCATTGACGGTTGCGGGCTGGCCCTTCAAATCCTGAGCGTGCAAGCCATTGATGTCTGCGTAGAACGACAGCCGTCCGCTCTTGCCATAAGTGACTGGCACCGCCGTGACGGTGAACGATGATTGATCGGCGCTCAAGGCCATCACGAAGCGGTAGCCGTTGACGAGGCCGCTCTCCATCTCCTTTGGTACGCCGCCGAGGCGGATCAATTCGGCAAGCGCGGCGGCGCGGCCCGCATACTTGCGCCCGTAGAGAACCTCTGCGCCGATGATGTGCTGAAGGATATCAACCGTTTCGTCTTCGTTGGCAATCATTCGGGCATTGAAAAAGTAAGCGCGGCCCTGCTGGTTGACCTCTGCGAGTGCTCCCTGATCGCCCACCAGCCATTCGCCGCCGACGTGTATGAGTGCGACCACCTGCGGCTGATCATTATCGGCAAACTTCAGCATGACGGTGGCGGTATCGCCTGCAACCTGCTCGCCCTGCGGCTCGATGCGGTCGGGAATCTGCGCGAAGGTGCGGGCAAAGTCGGGCTCCAGCTCTTGCAGCTCGGCTGCCGACAAGCCTTCGACGGCGCCGCGATAGACCGAATGGCGGAAGCCTTCGACGTAGCGTTTTTCTTTCAGCGCGCGGTAGAAATTCAGCGCCGCCGCGGTCGGCGATTGCGCTTTCTGCGCCGCGGCCACACCGGCGCTCAAGGCCAGAATGATCAGCGTGCTAATGATCCTTTTCATCAACGACTCCGGCAATAATATCTGGGGAGGCGATACCGGGGGGAGCGGCTTAGACTATACAACCCCGTGCCGCGCCTTTCAAGAATCAAAGCGATAGCGCAGGCCCGTCGGCCCGCGCTACGCCGGTCGTTGCTATTCGGTGGCGCGGCCTTTCGGTCGCTGATTTGAGGCGAGAATCTTCTTGCGCATGCGGATCGAAGCGGGCGTCACTTCGACCAGCTCGTCTTCGCGGATGAATTCAAGCGCCTGCTCAAGCGACAGCTCGCGGAAAGGCACCAGCCGCATGGCTTCGTCGGCAGTCGAGGCGCGCATGTTGGTCAGCTTCTTCTCTTTGACGACGTTGACATCGAGGTCTACGTCGCGGGCGTTCTCGCCGATCACCATGCCTTCGTAAACCTCTGTGTTCGGCTTGACGAACAACTCGCCGCGCTCTTGCAGGTTATAGAGCGCGTAAGTCGTCGCCGTGCCCGAACGATCCGCGACCAGCGCCCCGGTGATGCGCTGCGAGATCGTCCCCTGCCACTCGTCCCAGCGTAGGAAGATGGTGTTGATCAGCCCCGTGCCCTTGGTGTCGGTGAGAAACTCGCTGCGGAAGCCGATCAGGCCGCGCGACGGAACTTCAAACTCCATGCGCACGCGGCCCGTGCCGTGATTGACCATCTTCATCATGCGCCCCTTGCGCCGCCCCAGCGCTTCGGTGACGATGCCGATGAAGCTGTCCGGGCAATCGATCACTGCCAGCTCGATGGGCTCAAGCCGCTTGCCGCCTTCATTGTGAGTGATGACTTCGGGCTTCGACACCTGTAGCTCGTAGCCTTCGCGGCGCATCATCTCGATGATAATGGCCAACTGCAATTCGCCGCGCCCGGACACTTTGAAGGTGTCCATCGAATCGGTGTCTTCGACGCGGATGGCGACGTTGGCGAGCGCTTCTTTGTCGAGCCGCTCGCGGATTTTTCTGGAAGTGACATACTTGCCTTCGCGGCCAGAAAAGGGCGAGACATTGACACCGAAGAGCATTGAGATGGTCGGCTCGTCGACGGTGATGCGTGGCAGCGGGCGCGGATCGTCAGCCGCCGAGACGGTTTCGCCGATATAGATGTCTTCAATGCCGGCGAGCGCAACAATCTCACCCGCCTCGGCCCGCTCAATCGGCGTTTGCTTCATGCCCTCGAAGGCGTAGAGCTTCGACACGCGGGTTTTCTCGATGCGGCCATCCAGTTTGCAAATGCTGATCTGGTCGCCGACCGCGACCGCGCCGGAAAAGATGCGCCCGATGGCCAGCCGCCCGACGTAGTCGTTGTAATCGAGATTCGCCACCAGCATCTGCAAGACCGCTTCGCGCGGCGGCGGCGGCGGCGGGATCGTTTTGATAATCTCGTCAAACAGCGGGCGCAAATCCGTGCTGTCGCCGTCCAGGCTCTGCTTGGCGATGCCGTCGCGGGCGATGGCATAGATGACCGGGAAGTCAACTTGATCTTCGGTGGCGTCGAGATCGATGAACAGGTCGAAGACTTCGCTGACGACCTCTTCGGCGCGGGCGTCCTGGCGGTCTATCTTGTTGATGACGACGATGGCCGGCAGCTTTTGCGCCAGGGCTTTCGATAAGACGTAACGGGTCTGCGGCAGCGGCCCTTCGCTGGCGTCTACCAACAGCATGACCCCGTCCACCATTTTCAAAACGCGCTCAACTTCGCCGCCGAAGTCCGAGTGGCCGGGCGTGTCGACGATGTTGATCTTGACCGGGCCGTAATGCACCGAGGCGTTTTTAGCCATGATGGTGATGCCGCGCTCGCGCTCCAGGTCCATCGAATCCATCATGCGCTCGACGGTCGTTTCATTCGAGCGGAAGAGACCAGACTGTTTCAGCATCGCGTCAACCAGCGTCGTCTTGCCGTGGTCAACGTGGGCGATGATGGCGATATTGCGTATATTCGGTATTGCTTGCACCATGTCCTCCATTTCGCTCTATGGCGAAACCAATATCATAGCAGATTCACACGCGGCGTGTCAGGCAGGCGCGCCAATCAAAGGATTACATCGCCTGCCCTTGCTGGTATAATCACTGAAACAGTGGATCAACGCGGCAGATGGGAGTGAGCCTGGTTTGGAATCGCTAACCATAAAACGGCAAGGCAGCTATTTCTACACACGCTCGTACTGGCAGGTGGTGTTGCTGTTGACCGTCATCTATGGCGGCCTCGGCGCAGGGCTAGCGATTCTCACCGAATCCGACCTTGAGGACGTGCTAAAAGAGATTATCTTTCCCATTCTTGCCTTCATCCCGGTCCTGCTGATGTGGCTGACGTATGGGTTGATGCTCATCGCTTTCAAGCGTGACGCACGAACGGCGGTCGAAGTGAGCCCCGACGGCATTCGCGAAACCGCCAGCGGGCGCGAGCGCCAGTTCATTCCCTGGGCCGGCGTGCGTGAGATCGAGCTGGATGCCGACTGGCTGGGCGGCGCAACGCTCAGGGCGCGCGGCAACTTTTCAGAGATTGCTATTGCGAATGTTGATCTGGTCGTCACCCGCCCCATGCGCCTGTGGGAGATGCACCGGGCGCTCGGCCACAGCGGCGACATCGTCAGCCTCTTCCTGCGAATGAAAGAGGCGGCGCCGCAAGCCGAGTTAAAGATGAACGCCCTCGCCCGCAAGCGGCTGAATCGCTACGCACTGGCCGCAGGCGACGCCGGCAAGCCGTGAAGGCGAGCCGCGCTTATCAATCCGCGAATCGATTTGCTATACTCACGGGCGACGGATGACTACCCCCGCGAAAGAGATTCGAGACAAATACGAGCCGGTCATCGGACTGGAGATACACGCGCAGTTGAAGACGGCGTCGAAAATCTTCTGCGGCTGTGCGGCGCAAGTCGGCGACGAGCCGAATGCCAACACCTGCCCGGTCTGCCTGGGACTGCCGGGGGCGCTGCCGGTCTTGAACCGTCGCGTCGTCGCGCTTGCGGCGAAGGCGGCGCTCGCGCTCAACCTTGAGATCAACCGTGAATCTATCTTTTCGCGCAAGAACTATTTTTATCCAGACTTGCCGAAGGGCTATCAAATCTCACAATACGACCGCCCGTTTTCCGAGCGCGGCTGGGTCGAGATTCCCACCGCCTTACGCAACGACAACGGCCAGCCTCTTGCCTGGCAAGCGAAGCGCTTTCGCATCACCCGCCTGCACCTTGAAGAAGACGCCGGCAAGTCGCTGCACGAAGGCATGGCGGACGCGGCGAAGTCTTATGTTGATCTGAACCGCAGCGGCACACCGCTGGCCGAGATCGTTTCGGAGCCTGATTTCCGCTCGTCGTGGGAAGCCTACGATTACATGCAGTATGTGCGACGGGCGCTCGCCTACGCCGAAGTCTGCGACGGCAACATGGAAGAAGGCTCGCTGCGTTGCGACGCCAATGTCTCTGTGCGACTGAAGGGCGCACCGCAGTTCGGCACGCGCGCCGAGTTGAAGAACATCAACTCGTTCCGCTTCCTGCAAAAGGCCATCGAGTACGAGATCAACCGGCAGATCGTCGCCATCGAAGCCGGCCAGAGCATCACGCAAGAGACGCGGCTGTGGAACGAGAACGAGGCGAAGACTTTTCCCATGCGCTCGAAGGAAGAGGCGCACGATTACCGCTACTTTCCTGAGCCGGATTTGCCGCCGCTAAGGATCAGCGACGCTGAGATTGACGGCTATCGTCGCGGACTGCCGGAATTGCCGGAAGCGCGCCGCCAAAGGTTTCTCGATGAATATGGCCTGTCCCCCGAAGACGCGGCGCTGCTTACGGAGTCGCGGACGATGGCCGATTACTTTGAAACGGCGGCGCGGGCGGCGGGCAACCCGAAGGCGGCGGCCAACTGGATACTCAACGAGCTGGTGCGCGAACTGAAAGCGAGCGACACCGAAATTCAGGCCGCGCCGGTTGCGGCTGAGAATCTGGCGGCGCTCGTCAAGCTGATCGAAGAGGGCACGATCAGCGGCAAGATGGCCAAAGAGGCGCTCGTCGAGATGTACCGCAGCGGGCGGACGGCGGACGAAGTGGTCAAGGCGATGGGCGGCGGTCAGGTAACGGACGAAGCCGAGATTCGCCGGCTGGCCGAAGCCGCGGTGGCCGCCAATCCGAAACAGGCGGAGCAGTACCGCGCCGGCAAGACTTCGCTAATGGGCTTCTTCGTCGGCCAGTTGATGAAAGCGAGCGGTGGCCGCGCCAATCCGCAGGTCGTCAATAAAGTATTGAAAGCGATTCTTGATTCAACCGAGGTTTGATGAGAAATAGATTGGGATTGTGCGCCTGGCTGTTGGTTGCGGCGCTCGTCGCGTCATCGTGCAGCCACCGGGAAGACCCGAACGAAGTCGCCGTGCTGGAGACGAGCTATGGGCAGATCGTCATCGAATTTGAAACGGCGGCAGCACCGAAGAACATCGCCAATTTCAAGAACCTGGCGCGCGATCATTTTTACGATGGCACCAAGTTTCATCGCATCGTCAAAATCGAAAACCGCATCGTCGCCATACAGGGCGGCGATCCGAACACGATCAACGGCGACCCGGCGACCTGGGGCATGGGACAGCCGGGGCAGAAGAAAGTCGCGGGCGAGTTTTCAAAGACGCTGAAGCACATCGCCGGCACGGTCTCGATGGCACGGACCAACAATGATCCTGACAGCGCGACCAGTCAGTTCTTTATTTGTACGGCGGCGAATCCCCAATGGGACGGGCAGTATTCGATCTTCGGCAAAGTCATTCAAGGCATGAATGTCGTCGAAGCCATCAGCCGCGCGCCGGTCGGTCGCAATGGCAGCCTGCCGCTCGACCCGGTCGTCATCAAAGGCGTGCGCCTGGTCAAGCGCAACGAAATCGGACTTTGATATGCAACTGGCACGGGTCATCGGCACTGTCGTGGCGACGGTCAAGAACGAGCTGCTCGAAGGGCGCAAGCTGCTGGTGATTCAGCCGCTCGACGCCAGCCTACAGGCAGCCGGCAAGCCGATGGTCGCCATTGATTCGGTGGGCGCGGGAACGGGCGAAATCGTCTTCTGGTGTCGCGGCAAAGAAGCGTCGTTCCCCTTCATGCCGGTCGAAGTGCCGACCGACTGCACCATCGTCGGCATTGTGGATTCGGTCTTTAAGAGTGACGAGTGACGAGTGACAAGACGCGGTCACTCAGAATCCCGCAGAGCTTTGGCGGGCGCAATCCTACTTGTCACTCGTCACTTGTCACCTGTCACTTTTAAGATATGCTTTTGGCAAAAGTTGTCGGCAACGTTGTTTCAACACAAAAAGACCCGCGCTATGAAGGCGGGCGGTTGATGATCGTGCAGCCGATTGATCCCGATGGCACGCCGGCGGGAGAAGAGATGCTGGCGCTCGATGCGGTGGATGCCGGCGTCGGCGATACGGTCGTTGTGGTAAGAGAAGGGTGGTCGGCTTCGACGGCGGCAACCGGGCAGCCGGGCGCGGCAATAGATTCGGCCATCATCGGCGTAGTCGATGAGATAGAAAAGCGATAACAGGCGCAAGCGGTATGGCAGATTCAACTCAGGAGATGACCCGGCGAATACTTGAAAGCGTCCTGCGCCAGCTCGAAAGCGGCGCGGGGCGAGCGGCGATCACACCGGCGATCAATCCTGCCAATCATCAAAGTGCGGGCGGCTCGCCGATCATCATCATCATGCTCGGTGAACAGCGGGCGACGGACGCGGCCCTGCCCGTCGCGGCTCAACCGTCCGCTTGCGGGTGTCAAAATAACTCTCCCGACACCGGCAATAATTCGCTACAATCACTACATCCAGGCCTGGAGCGATTCGATCTGCGCCGAGACCATGCCGCATCCAACGCTCCTCGCAGGTGTGTTGTGGAACCCGACCGTGATTGTGTGGGTTCGGGCGCATGTGAGATGCGCGGCTATTAATGGGTTGTGCGAGCCGCGCTGAACGTCTCAGGCGTCGCAAGGGGAGCTATGCTGAAGCCAGCCAGCCTGACATTGCGAGATGACAAAGGCGAAGCGCGCGACCTCGATGTCGGATCGGTGCCGTTTCGCATCGGGCGTCTTGGCGCGAACGATTTAAAGCTCGACAACCCGTACATCTCGCGCCATCACATCGAGATCACGCTTGAGGGCACGACTTACCAGGTGCGCGACCTCGGCAGCACATCGGGGACGTTTGTCAATGGCCGCCAGGTGAAGCGCTCGAAACTGAAAGACGGCGACCGCATACGGCTCGGCAGAGCGCATGGCGTCGAGTTCGTCTTTCACAACGACAGCGACTGCGAAGCCGACGAGACCATGTCTGACAAAGACGACGGGCTGCAACCGGTCCGCATCATTCAGCCGCAGGACGCGCGCTTTCTCAACACCGCCAGGCTGCCCGATTCGGGGGCGCTGTCTGACCAGACGGTCAACACCTTGCGCTCGCTCTACGAGTTTATGGGCGATCTGCTGACGGTGCATTCAGCCAACGAGCTGACCAGTAAGGTAGTCAGTTTTTTGCAGCAATCATTACGCGCAGATCGTTGCGCCGTG
>JBJMGU010000133.1:0-9137 GCA_045807765.1 Blastocatellia bacterium | reverse complement strand
GCCCGCGTGGTCATTTCTGACATCGCGAGCGACGGCGGCGAAGCCGTCGCCGCTCGCATCACCGCTGCTGGCGGCCAGGCCATTTTCCAGCGCGCCGATGCGAGCAGCGAAAGCGATTGCCGCGCCCTGATAGATCACGCGGTCGCCGCCTATGGGCGACTTGATGTGCTGGTCAACAACGTCGGCATCAGCACGCGCGGCAATATCGAAAACACCACGGTCGAAATGTGGGACAACATCTTTGCGGTGAACGTGCGCGGCGCTTTCATCTGCATGCAACAAGCCGTCACGTATATGAAGCCGCAGCAGCACGGCTCGATCATCAACATCGGCTCGGTCAACGCCTACATCGGCGAGCCGAAGCTGATGGCCTATTCGGCATCCAAGGGCGCGTTGATGACGCTGACGAAGAACACCGCGAGCTACTTGAATCAATATCGCATCCGCGTCAATCAGATTAATCCGGGCTGGACGCTGACGCCGAACGAGCAGCGCGTCAAGCTCGCCGAAGGCAAGGGCGAAGGCTGGCTTGAAGAGGCTATCCGTACACGCTCGTTTGGGCGACTCCTGTTGCCGCGCGACATTGCGCTGGCAGCGATCTACTTTGCCAGCGATGAAAGCGAATGCGTTACAGGATCGGTGTTAGACCTTGAGCAGTATCCGGTCGGCGCGCCGCCAAATTGGTAAGGCGGCGCAATCTGTTAGATTGCGCCACACCCAGACGCGCTGCGGTCGCAGCTTTACACAGACGAGTAGTCAACAATTCTATTCCTTCAGAAAGTGAGACGCGCATGAGCACACAACGATCTAATCAGCGACAGGTCACAATTACGGATGCCGAGCGCCGCCGCCTGTTTGTCGCCAGTTGCATCGCTCTGGTGGCAACAGCGGTGACCTTTTCGATTCGCGGCGACATCCTCGGCGACCTGGGCACGACCTTCTCTCTCAGCAACGAGCAACTGGGCAAAGCCGCCGGCGCATGGGCCTACGGCTTCACGCTATCAATCGTCATTGGCGGTCAGCTTGTTGATCTCTTAGGCATGCGGCGCATCGTCGGGCTGGCGTTTCTGATGCACGTCGCCGGGGTGGCATTAACCATCTTTGCCAATGGCTTCTGGATGCTGTTTGCCGGCACTCTCGCTATCGGCCTGGGCAACGGCCTGGTCGAAGCCTTTATCAATCCGCTGACGGCGACGATTTATGCCGACCGCAAGACCGAGAAGCTCAACCTGCTGCACGTCTGGTTCCCCGGCGGCATCGTCATCGGCGGGCTGGCGGCATACGCGCTGGCGAAGATGCATATGAACTGGCAGGTGAAGATGGCCTTCATCCTACTGCCGACGATTGCTTATGGGCTCTTGTTTCTTGGTCAGAAGTTCCCGCCGACCGAGCGCGTTCAACAAGGCGTCAGCACCGCCGGCATGTACAGAGCGATTCTCCGTCCGCTGTTTTTGATTCTGCTCTTCTGCATGATCTTGACGGCTTCGACGGAGCTGGCGACCAACCAGTGGCTCGCCTACATTCTCTCCAGCACCGCAGGCATGGCGGCGGGCGGCATTCTGGTGCTGGTGTGGATCAACGGCTTGATGGCGGTCGGGCGCATGTTCGCCGGGCCTATCGTTCATCGCATTTCACCCATCGGGCTGCTGATCGGCTCGGCGACGATCTCGGCCATCGGGCTGGTCGGCTTGAGCATGGCCAATTCGCCGGCGACCGCCATCACCGCGGCGACGATCTTTGCCATCGGCATCTGTTATTTCTGGCCGACGATGTTGGGTGTGACCAGCGAGCGCTTCCCCGAAGGCGGGGCGCTGGCGCTGGCCATCATCGGCGGCACAGGGACGCTGTCGGTGGCGATCTTCACATGGATTATGGGCGGCCTTTATGACAACGCCGGGCCGCGCATGGCGCTGCGCTACATGGCGATCCTGCCCATCATCCTGATCGTCATCTTCACAGGCATCTGGCTGCACGACAAAGCGCGGGGCGGCTATAAGGTGGTCAGACTGGCCGCCGAGGAACAGGGCGATTAGCCGCGTAGCGGCATCCGTTCAGGCGATGACTTCTTTACTGAAGAAGGAGTGCGATGGCAAGACAGAAAATCTATGACGCGATCATCATCGGATCGGGCGCTTCGGGTGGCATGGCCGCCAAAGAGCTGACCGAGCGCGGCTTTGAAGTGCTGGTGCTCGAAGCCGGCCCGCCGGTCAATCCCGAACGCGACTTCAAATCGCACAAGTGGCCCTACGAATCGATGTACCGCGGTCTCGGCCCGCCTGGCTGGAAGGCGCAAGAGCAGTGGATGCAAGACACGGCGGGCGAGTTCTCGCGCCACTTCTACGTCAAGGACACAGAGCATCCTTACACCACAGACCCCGGCAAGCCGTTTATGTGGGTGCGCGCCCGCATCGTCGGCGGCAAGACCTTGCACTGGGGGCGGCTGTCGTGGCGCTTTTCAGATTTGGATTTCAAAGCCGCCTCGCACGATGGCTTCGGTGATGACTGGCCAATCAGCTACAAAGAGCTTGAGCCCTACTATGACCGCGCCGAAGAGTTCGTCGGCATCAGCGGCAACCGCGATGGCCTCTGGTACTTGCCCGACGGCAAATTCATGCCGCCGATGAATCTGACCTGCGGCGAACAGATGCTCCGTCGCGGCGCTCAGAAGACCGGGCGCGTGGGCATCGTCATGCGGACAGCGCAGGTGACCGGCGAGCCGAAACCGTGGATGCGCCCGCAGCGCCACAAGTGCCACTTCTGCGGCGAGTGCGGCAAAGGCTGTGACGTCGGCGCGATGTTCAACTCGGTCGCTTCGACGCTGCCGGTGGCGGCGCGCACGGGTCGGCTGACGCTCAGGCCAAACTCCGTCGTGCGCCACATCATCATCGATAACAACACCGGCAAAGCCAAAGGCGTCGCCTTCGTTGATCGCGTGACGCGGCAAGAGCTGGAAGCGTCGGCCAAAGTCGTCGTCGTCGCCGCTTCGACGCTTGAATCAACGCGCATCTTGTTGAACTCGAAATCGCGCCAGCACCCTAACGGCCTCGGTAACTCGTCGGGCGTGCTGGGCCATTACCTGGTAGATCATTTCGGCGGCATCGGCGCGTCGGGCTACTTCCATATCCTGGCCGGGCGCGACCCGATCAATGAAGACGGCAAGGCGTCGGGGCTATTCATTCCGCGCTTCCGCAACCTCGATAAGAAGACGCGGCACCCGCGCTTCCTGCGCGGCTATGGGTTCGAGTGCGGCGCCGGCGCGTCGCGCTTTCCCGGCTTTGCCAAGAACCCCGCGGTGGTGTCGGGCTTCGGCTCAGAGTTCAAGAAGCGCGTGCGCTACTACTACACGGCGCCGGTCAGCATGACGACGCGGGCGGCGATGCTTGAGCGCTTCGAGAACTACGCTGAGATTGATCCGGCGGGCATCGTTGACGCCTGGGGCATCCCTGTATTGAAGATTCACATTCAGCACTCGGACAACGAGCTTGAGATGGCCCGTGACGCCGCTGAGACCAGCGAAGAAATCCTGCGCGCTGCCGGCGCCGAAGTCGTCTCGACCGGCGGCAAGGTCACTACGCCCGGTCGCATCATCCACGAATTAGGCACGGCGCGCATGGGCCAGGACCCGAAGAAGTCCGTGCTGAATAAATTCAACCAGTGCTGGGACGCAAAGAATGTGTTTGTCACCGATGGTGCAGCCTTCGTCAACTCGGCCAACCAAAACCCGACGCTGACGATTCTGGCCTTGACCATGCGCGCCTGCGAGTACATCGCCGACGAACACAAGCGCGGCAACCTGTAACCGTTTAAGTTGAGGTCAACCATGCCACAAGCGAAAAAGGCGAGAAGTGGGCGGGCAATTCAACGCGCCGCCGGCAGCGCCATGAAGATTCATTCAATGGCGGCGCTGCTCAAAGAGCGCGGCTTCGGCGGCAGCTTCGACGTTCACGATGCCGTCTATCCATTCGATTACGCGCCGCAGCGCGCAGAGGTTGTCGCGGGCAAGCTCCAGTTAACCGGGCGGCTGACGGTCAGCGGCGCGAAAGGACAAACGCGCTCGCTTGAACAGGTGCGCGCTACGCTTGAAGCCACTCAGGGCGGCGTCGGCGCTTCGCCGGTGCGCCGCCAGTTACTGGCCGCCGGAGCGCAGTCGGACACGACGGCGACGGCTGAAGAAAAACAGCAACTGGCAAGCGAAAATGACAAGAAGTCAAATGAGCCGGCGAAGATGCCTGTGCATGCGCTGCCGTTGACGGAAAGCGCCGGGCGTGAAGCGTTCGTCGGCGTGATGTACTTTCGATTAGAAGCGCTCGACAGCCGGGCGCTGGGCGTCAACGCCAACCTCAGTGGCGTGCAATTGAATGTGCGAATGGCGCCCGTAAGCGACACCGAACGCACGTTGCAAGACTTCTACTCTGCAATCGTCGAAGCGCTCTACGGCGAGCGCGTAAATGAGCGGCTGGCAGCGGCGGCGCTCGCCGAAATCAACAAGCTGCTCGCTGCCGGTTGATTCATCGCGGGCGCCTTCTGACGCGTTCGACGAACGAGAAGCTCACTGCTTAGCGTCAGGCGGGTTGAAGACCGCGTCATCAATGGCGGCGTTTTGTTTGACCTCGGCGATCTTGCGGCCCCAGCTCCGGCCCGGCATCGACCAGCGGATGCTGAAGGGCAGCTTCACGCCATCCACTTCTTTATAGTCTTCATACTCGGTCTGCGTCGGGAACGGGCCGAACGTGGTCTTTGATTCTCGGTAGCGCCGCATCAACAAGCCGGTCTGCGAATCGAAGAAGAGTTTTTCAGACAGGCCCTGGCGTGTCGTGGCGCTGATGACAATCGCTTCGCGTTCGCCGACAGGGGTGCGGCCCTCTACCGCCATTTGCGAATAGAGTTCTCTGATCCGCGTGTTCCCATAAGACTCGGCATCGCGCACGATTTCAGCTAACTGCTCGCTGCCGATCTGACTTTCCCCCTTGCTGCTTTTGGCCCAACCGCTGGTGCCGTTGAACCCGCTGCGGAAGACGATGTCGGGATAGCTCGTCACTACCAGCAGCTTGTTCGGGGCCTTCTGATAGACTTCTTCAGGCACCAGGACGCCGTCGGCGCCGACGCGTGAGCCTTTCAGGATTCGGCTGGTCTGGCGCACCAGTGCCGCTTTGCCACCGATGGCCTGCTCGTAACGCTCAAGCACTTGCTCGACGCTCGGCAATGCGGCCTCCAGCTTTGCGCCCGCCGCCGGGCTTTGCCAGAGGTTCTGTCCGAGGGCGACCACCGCCACAGGCTTTGGCTGGCCGCGATGGCAGGTGTAGCAGGTGATCGTCGCTCTGCCGGCAAACCTGTCTTTGTTGAGGTCGAAGACCATTTGCATCATCATTCGCGCCGTCTGCTTTGTCGGCTTCTCGTCTTTGTCGAATGGGTTCACATGGCAGTAGTTGCATTTCACGCCGAGCGCGCCGGTCATCAACGACATAATGGCCTGCAACTCGGACGCCGGCAGCCCTTTCAGGACCTGTATGTTGCGATACATCTGCTCGGTGGTTTTTTCCTGCGCCGGTTCCGCAGGCGCGGCGGCGGCAGTCTTACTCCGATCAAGCAGGCTGAAGCAGCCGATCAGAAGTACAACCATGACCGTCATCAAGCGCAATCCTTTTTTCATCGCAAGCCTTCCTTCCTTTAACGAATTTCACGCCGGGCACGGTAAGCGCGTTGGTCATTCGATCCTGGCGGCGCACATCGATTTTCCTGATTCGCAGTAAGTCAGACCAGTGACTAGACCCTGCTCGTCACGCATGAATTCGACCTCGCCATAATGCATCTTGATGAAGAAGCGGTTTTCGGATTCGGGGAATAACTCATCCTGCATGTCTCTGATCTCACTGATGAGCCGCGTCCCGACTTTCTTGACGCTGACTGTCAGGTTGGCCGGCAGTTGATGCTTTTCCAGGTGCCCGGCGTCGAAGGCATAGCGCCCAACGTAATCGTCATAGACCGCCGGGTCAATCGCCTGAACTTCTCTCAGGCATTTCTCCAGCGTCGTGTGAGTGAGGTGCTGGCGGAAGCCGAGCTTTTTATTGAGCGCCATCACCGAATGGTTCAGGTGATGGCAGAAGGCGCGGATGAACGAATAGCCGTGCTGCCGCGCATATTCGAGGGCTCGCAGCTTGAGGGCGGTTGCGATGCCTCGCCGGCGATATTCGCGGAGGACGCCGGTGAACCCTTGTGTGATGCTGCCGGCGACTTCGTCGGCCAGGCGCAAGCTGGTCAGCCCGACATAACGCTCACCATCAATGGCGATGAAACAGGCATCGGGCAGAAGGCTGCGGGCCGAGAACCACCGCGCTACAGTGTCGAGAGGAACGGGCGCGAAGGGCTGACGCCCAGGCTCGTCGGCCATGACCGGATTGAGCAGCTCGTGCAGCTTGCGCAAACACGAAGGGTCGCGTTCGCGCGCTTCGGCGTAAGTCACAATCGAGACCTCATCTGCCGCCCGCGCAGCAATCAACGCGAAAGGCGCAGCGTCAAACTCGGTGACGAGCAGTCGCCATTCTCTGACCACATCGGTTTCGACAAAGCCGCGCGCTTTGAGGAACTCCAGCGCCTCGGTGAGCCGTGCGTCATTGCGATGCCGGACCGCAATGGCATTGACCGCACGCAGGTCTTTCATCAACTGGTCGAGCAACAGGTTGCAGACGCCGCTGCGCCAATGCTCCGGGGCGACGACTAAAAGCAGCCGGTACTGCGGCAGAAAGATCGTCTGTTCGACCGCGCCGTAACCGAGCATCTGTCCGGTCTCGGCATGTTGGGCGACGTAGTGGTGGCGGATGAGACGGCTCTCATCAAACTGCCGGCGGCGGCGCAGCCAGTCGCCCTCGTCGCGAAGATCGCCGGCCATGCCGCAGGCCATCGAGGAGACGGTCTTCCAGTCCGACTCGGCGAAAGGGCGAAGTCGGGCCTGAACCTGCTCGGCAAAGTCCTTGCGTCTGGAGGGGCGGTGCTGTCGTAAATTTTCTTTGAGCATACCGATCAGTTCGTGCTTCAGCCGCCGCCTGGCAGAGAAGAGCCGTTTGGCCACGGTCGCCTCTTGTAGCTCAAGAAAGTCGCCGATGTCATGCTGCGAATAGCCGTCTATGTAAAACAGCGTTGTCACCATACGCTCGCCGTCGGGCAGCGTCCCGACCGCCGCCAGTACCTTCTCCGATAGTTCGAGCTTCTCGGCGATGGCTTGCGGGTCAGGGCTGCTTGAGGCAAGGCCCGACCCGGCATCCAACGGCAGAACGAGCAGCCGCCGCCCGCGCGTCAAGCGATGGCACTGGCTGAAGACAATTCGCTTAAACCATCCGGGAAAGGCGGCGGGTTCCTTGAGCTGATCGAGCTTCAGCCATGCAGTGATGAAGGCTTCCTGCGCGGCGTCTTCGGCCAGATAGCAATCCTTAAGAATGGCATAAGCACAGGCAAAGGCCATGTCCTGGAAGCGCGCGACAATCTCAGCGAACGCGCGGTGCCTGTCGGCCAGGTCAGCCTGCGAATCAAGCACACCCGCAATAAGCGCATCCATCTCTTGCAAGACCGGAACTCCGATTCATCAGCCTTCACTAAATAAGAGCCGGATTGTCGGCGAAACATTACCGGTGGGCAGCGGAATTCTATAGAAGCCGCCAAGACGGCAAAGTGAAAGGTATTCGCAAACTGCTCTATAGCGGTTTGCAAATGCATTGAGTCATAGCCACAAAGACACCAAGACACAAAGGATACACAAAAGAGATCGTGATCCTTTGTGTCTTGGTGTCTTTGTGGCGATTCCTCTAGCTAATCTCATATGAAATCCGCTCTCAGGCGGGCGACTCAATGCGCTTGAGCAGGGCCGGGTATCCTGGCTCGTTCCGCAGGGCGTCGAGTCGCGGGTCGTACCGGAGATAAGCAATCCATACCGAGCGGTCTTCGTAGGCTTTGGCCAGCCATTCAAAAGCGCGGTCATTGTCGCCGAGACAGGCATAGAGCACGGCGACGCGATAGGGCGCAACCGCGCCGCCATCGAGGCGGCCTTTGAGCAGGTTGAGCGATTGTCGCCGAAAGCCGTTCATCCCGCCTTTTTCATAAGCGAGCTTCAACCCATCTAACACCTTCGGAGCCACGCCGCCGAGCGCTCTGGCGCGCAACGCTTCTTCGATAGAGTCTCGGTAGAGGTGCTTCTGCTCGTAGGCCAGCGACAGGAACTCATGCGCCGAAGCGAAATTCGGGTCCATCTCCAGCGTCTTGTGGAACTGCTTGATGGCCTCATCATATCGCCGGTCGAGATAAAGCAGCTCGGCAAGCGTCGTGCTGATGCGCAGCGATAGCGGGTCAAGCTCCTGGGCGAGCTGAAGCTCGCGGATGGCTTCAGGGAGGCGGCCCACCGCTGACAGGTAACGGCCATAGTAATGATGCGCGATGGTGTAATTGGGGTCGAGCTCGATGGCGCGCTTGAACTCGCGCTCGGCCTCCGGCCAGTTCCACTCGTGGCGGAACAGCACGAGCGCAAGCGAGCTGTGCGCTTCGGCCAGCCGATCATCTATCTCCAGGGCGCGCTGCGCCGCCGCTTTGGCTCTGGCCATCGCTTCTCTCTGTACGGGCGTGTCGTAGCGGTAGCCGAGCAGCGCGTAAGCATCGGCGAGCCCCGCGTAGGCCGGGCCGAAGCCGGCGTCCTGCGCGATGGCCTGCTCGAAGTACTCGACGCCTTTCTCAATATCTTTCGTGTCGCTGCGATTCCAGAAGTAGCGGCCTTTCAAGTAGAGCTGATAGGCTTCGACATTTTCCGTGTAACGTCGAGTCAGTTGGCGGCGCTCGTCATTCGTCAGGCTCAGCATCAAAGTCGCGGCGACCTTCTCGGAGATCACGTCTTGCACGTTGAAGATGTTGGTGAAGTTCTCATCGAACGACCGTGCCCACAGCGATGCACCATTGCTGACGCGTAAGAGCTGCACGGTAACGCGCACCTTGTCGCCGGCCATCTGCACCTTGCCTTCGAGCACCGAATCCACGTTCAGCTCACGCCCGGCGGTTAAGGCGTCGGTCGCGCGCCCGTACTTGAGCACGGCACTGGTCGGGCTGACGGCAACCTGCCGTGTGTCGCTGAGCCGTGTGATTAAAGCGTCAGCCATTCCCAG
>JBJMGU010000132.1:0-22970 GCA_045807765.1 Blastocatellia bacterium | reverse complement strand
TTTCGCCGTCCGGCGTCGTGAGCCAAGCCAAACGTGCTTCGTTCGTAACCAGAATCTCATCGCCCCATTGTAAGACCCAACGCCCGTCGCCCTCATTAGCGATCACCGTGCGCAACCTGCCGCGCTCGACTTGCACAGCCGCACGCCGCTCAAGCTCGTCTCGGAGGATCAGTGCATACTTGCGCGCCTCTCTGACGTTGAGCGTCGCCCGCTGGTCGAAGTCACGAATGGCCAGGCCTTCTCTGGTCTGCTCAACGGTTAGCTCATAGCCCGGCGCTTGCTCTGTAAACGTCATTACGCTACCTGATTCGGCGAAATGCTCAAGGGCATCTGTGAGTTTGAAGGCTGAATGCAGATGAAGCGTGACCCCTTTGATCGTCCATGTGGGCGGCCTTGGGTGTGAAATGGCCTGGCCTGCTGGCATCAGCAACCCGGCGCGGCGTTCCAGCTCGGCAAGGTGATCCGCGCCCAGCAACACCCATCGGCCCGTCCGCTGATCGCTCAACAGCAAACGGCCAGCGCCGGTCGAAACTTTCAGCCATTCGGGCAGCGCCGCATCACCGGCGGAGGGGTTCTCGCCCTGGTTGTAGACTCGCAGCAGGGCCGCGACCGTGTCGGCTTCGAGCCACAATTCGGATTGTGGATGAGAGAGTAGAAGCGATTCGTTGACATTTGCGATAACGATCTCGTCGGCCATTCGCGCGATATCATAGTGTTCTGATCGAAACCCGATGGTCGCCGCATAATGCTTCGCCTCAAGTTGGCCAAGCGCGGCCTCGTGCGCCTGGAAGCGCAAAGACATTTCAGCGCCCGAGCGCTGAATCAAGCCGTTGCCGCCCTGCTTGACGACGCGCGAGTTGAACGCGCCATCGGTCAAGTATCCGGCCAGAGCGTCAGCCAGATAGGGTGCGAAAGCGAGGCCACAACGGATCGCAAGTATGTTGAGCATCATTGCCTTTCTGAGTCTTCGGGAATCGCGCCACCTTGCCGACTACAATCAAGTATAGCCCGGCAGACAACCGATGCATATTGCAACCCGCCGGGGTTTTCGATAGAACTGAGTTATGTCGAGAAAGGGATCGCAACCCATGGGGCCGATCAGAGCGGCGCTCGAAGGTGTGGTGCTCGAATCCGACGGCCCCGAGATCAAAAAAGGCCTATGGGAAGTCGGTGTCTACCTGGGCACTGACGATTTTATCTATTACATTGTCGCCGAAGTGAAAGGCGGCGCGGTCAGTTACTCGGTCATCAGCAAACGCCGCATCGGCGAATATCTGCGATGGGTAGACGGATTGTTCCGGCCCGGTGAAGTGCCGAGCGAATCCTCAGGCATCCACTTCCGCGCCGCCCGCAAGCTCCGTGAGCTGATTTAGCCGCAGGCCGCTCGCCATTTGCAGTTAGAGTTTGGCGACACCGGGAAACCCTGACGATTGCCGCCAACGGCTGTCGCCACCTTAGCGATGACAAATGACTGAAGCGGGTGGTATAGTCATTATATGCTCTACAGAAAGCCCCGAGTCGGTGCAGAAATTGAATCGTACTGCGGCAGTTGCAAAGAAGAACGCACGCATATTGTCGCAGCAATGGATGGTGACATCGTCAAGCGTGTCACCTGTTCGATGTGCGGCGGCCAACATAACTTCAAGCGCAAAGCGACGGCTGTTGCCTCTAGCGACACGCCCAAAACGAAACGCGCCACAGGCTCTAGTCGCTCGAAAGCGAACCAGGCGTTTTCCATTGATCCGTCACGCCCGCAGAAAGCCTACGACATGAACCACAACTATTCGGCAGGCGACGTGATCAGTCACCCGAAGTTTGGACCGGGCTTGGTCGAAACCAGCTTGCCGCCGAATAAGATCGAAGTGCGCTTTCAGGAAGGCAAAAAGATGCTGCTGCACAACATGAAGAACTTTCGCGGCTGAGTCTTTGGGCTTGAGCGTTTGGTGGCGACCGAAAAACAAAAGGCCGGAGCGAACTCGTCTACTCCGGGCCTTTGTTGCTGTGTAGGTGATTTTCTTGCTGAACTGAGTACCGCTCGGCGTCGCGCCAGGGCCGCCGCTACCCCTTAAAGAAATCTGCGTTCTTCTTGATGAAGTGCTGCCACCTGGCCGGCACCTCGGCTTCGATGAAGATCGCCGACATCGGGCAGGCCGGCTCGCAGGCGGCGCAATCGATGCAGGTGACCGGGTCAATATACATCTGCGGCTCATCCGGCCCGCCTTGAATGCAATCGACCGGGCAAACATCGACGCATGCCAGTTCCTTAGCGCCGACGCAGGGTTCACAAATTACATACGTCAAACTTGCCGCTCCGCATTTACTTGTTGGTGTACCAGTCGGCGTTGATCTTCACGAAGTGCCGCCACTGTTCGGGCAAATCATCTTCAGTGAAGATGGCTTGCACGGGACAGGCAGGCTCGCAGGCGCCACAGTCAATGCATTCATCCGGGTGGATGTAGAGCAGTTCCGCTCCTTCAAATTCCGGCTCATCCTTCCGAGGATGAATACAATCGACAGGGCAAACGTCCACGCATGCCGTGTCCTTCGTCCCTATACAGGGTTCCGCGATAATATAAGTCATCTAAGCGTAAGCCTCCTTTTCGAGAGTTTCAGCTAAGAAAATGATGCAACCTGTCAGCGCTATAAATTTGGCCGATTTAATAGCCGGAGTCAAGCACGAACGCCTTGCCGGCAAGCCGCTTCTATCACAGGAATTTCACATTGATTTCAAGCGCTGCGGCGACAGCGAGGCAGGCGGCAGCCAGTCCATTCTCCCAGGCAGCAAATCGGTGTAAGGGCCGGTCACTCCAGGCGCGGCGACCCGCGGCGGTTATGACTCACCGGTCTCCGGCTCGAAAGTGATGTGCGGAATCTTGGTTGCCTTTTCCTTCAGGGTCACCCGTCCCGCCATTGTCTTCGGCTCAGGCCTCTTCGGCGTGAAGGCGAGCGTGCTGTCAACCAGTTCTTGATTCGGCCTGTAGCCCAGCCCGAACTCCGGCAACTCCTGACGTTTCATCAGGCGGTCAATTCCCCAGATCGTCTCTTCGCGACTGAAAGCAGAGATTTCAGTCTCGCGGCTCATGATGATCGCCTCTTCGGGACAGGCGTCAACGCAGAAGCCGCAGAAGACGCAGCGCAGCATGTCAATCTCAAAGCGCGCCGGCGCTTTTTCAATCAGCGGGTCGGCGACTTCTTTTGACTCGATGTAGATGCAATCCGCAGGGCAAGCGGTGGCGCACATATAGCAGGCGACGCAGCGTGGGCTGCCATCTTCGCGCGCCGTCAGAATATGCGCGCCGCGATACCGGTCGGAATAGGTGCGGCGCTCTTCGGGGTAGCTGATCGTCGCGCTGACCTTGCCCGTCAGGTTGTCCTTCATGCGCGTTAGCGTCAGCCCCATACCGACCAGCGGGCCGAGGACGTCTTTGATGAGCGAACTTCCCTTGTCTGAAAGGTCTGAGACGTTGATTACTTTTGCTTCTTTTTTCATAAGAATGCTAGGTTCAAAAGCGAGCGATTAAAGCGCAACCGCTTAAGGTGCAGTTATGGTTCGGCTAGCTCCTGAAAGCCTCGACGCGCTCGGACATGGTTGCAAACACATCGTCTGCCGTCATCCAGCGCGAATCGGCGCCGCTCGTGTGCAACAGCAAGGCGAAGACTTCCCACACCGGCAGGATGTCGCCGCCCGGCTCGATGGCTTTGGCCGCAGCCTGCACGCGGCCTTGATAATTCGTGTAGCTGCCGCCCTCTTCAGACCACGCCGCAACCGGCAACACGATGCTGGCTTGCTGCTGCCAGTCAGCGCGGTGCGCCGCCAACACGACCGAGTATTCAAGCGAGCGCACAAGCTCAGCAATCTTAGCCTCGGCCTCGGCGTCGCCTTCACGCGGCACCAGCGGCTTGAAGTAAAGGATCACGCCGGCCTTCACACGACCATCGTGCGCCGCGCGAATTGCGCCGTCAATGCCGCCAAGCTCGGCGCTCGCAAAATCGAGCTTCAACGCGCCCATCGTGTTCGGGTGCTTGTCGAGGTGGCGGAGAACATCGTCTTCTTTCTCAGCGACGCGCTTGTCTTCCGAGTCGGTGCGAAAATCGAATAAGCTCGCGCCGATCTGCTCGCTGAGGTATTGCTTGAACAGGTAGAGCGCTTCGTTGGTCGCCGACGGCGAAGCGAACCCGAGGACGGCGTTTGCGCCCGCCACGCTGGCAATCTCTTTGAGGCGCGTGTCAATCAAGCGCGCCGCTTCGTTCCATGTCGCTTCCCGGTGCGCTCCCCCGCCGTTTTTAACCAGCGGATAAAGCAGGCGCTCGCCCTGCTCTAGTTCGTGAAAGCTGTAGCGGCCTTCGTCGCAAAGCCAGCTCTGATTGACTTCGACATTGCGCCGCGCCTGCAAGCGGAAGATGGTGCCGTCGCGTTGATCGATGCGTATGTTGCAACCCGTCGAGCAGCCGCCGCAGATCGAATCGGTCGAGTGCAGAAACCAGACGCGCGCCTTGAAGCGGAAATCGTGATCCGTGAGCGCGCCGACCGGGCAGATTTCCGCGACGTTGCCGGCGTAAGGATTCTCGATCTTCTGATTGCCGATGGTGCCGATGCGGACGTGGTCGCCGCGTCCGAAGAATTGTAGCTCGCCGGTCTTGGTCACATTCTCGAAAAAGCGAATACAACGCGAGCACTCGACGCAACGCTCCTGGTCGAGCATCACCGGGCCGAGGTCAACCGCCTTCGACTTGCGCACCTTGAGCGACTGCGCAATCTCGCTGGTGTGCAGGCCGTAGACCATATAGTAGTCCTGCAAGCGGCACTCGCCGGCCTGGTCGCACACAGGGCAATCAACCGGGTGGTTGATGAGCAGGAATTCCAAGACGCCGCGCACCGCCGTCTTGACGCGCTCGTTGGCCGCGCGCACCACCATGCCTTCGCTCACGACGGTCGTGCAGGCAGGCGTGAGCTTTGGCATCTTCTCAACCTCGACCAGACACATGCGGCAGTTGCCATCAATCGGCAGGTCGGGATGGTAGCAGTAGTGCGGGATTTCGACCCCGTGATCCTGGGCAGCCTGAATGATCGTCTGTCCCGGCTGCGCTTCGACTTCTTGATCGTTAAGAATGAACTTTGGCATCGCTCAGTTTTCCAAACGTGGAAGGCTAAGGTTCAAGGCAAATGCTCTAAATCAGCCAAGTCTTTTAGCCTGCCGCTTGCCTTCTTGTTGATCTTCAAATGACGCAGACTGATGATCGAAACGATAACTTCATCAATCGTGTCCGTAACCCTCTCAACATACGCCTCTGCGAATGCAACTCCTGAGATGCTGGTCAGCACCTCGATGCGGAAAGGCGGCGTCCCCATTCGCGCCACGTTATCCGGTTTCAAGAACAACTCTGTCGTCGAGTCCGGCAAATCGAATCCAAACTCACGCAACGCTTTCACGGCTCTGGAAGCGTTTGCAAAATGCGAGGCGATCCATACATCCATATCCGCAGTCGCGCGAACATAGCCGTAATAGCCAACTGCATAGCCCCCGATCAGCAGATACTCAACATGGTTCGCGTTGAGTAATTTCAAAAACTCTTTGAAGTCGGGCGGTAGCAGGGGTGTAGCCATAGATTGTCTGCCTTATAAGCTCCATCGCTCGCAAGCGTTCGTGCGGCGTCTTGGAAAGCCAATAAGCTTTCTCATCATCGGCCTCCGACAGTGAGACAACTGAAAAGGCCGCCCGATCAACGCTGAAATCAGTAGATGAGCCCATCAGACCATTCCTCCAATTGCCCTTTCACTGCCGTCACTTGTTTGCTAACTCGCACACAGAGCTTCAAACTCGTCACGATACTTGGTCACAAAGCTGCGAATCGGCATCACGTCGGCGTCGGCCAGCGGGCAGATCGTTTTGCCTTCCATATTGTCCATGATCTTCATCAATAGAGTGAGGTCAGACTTCCTGCCCTTGCCGGCGACGAGATTGTGCAAGAGCTTCGCCGCCCAGCCCGTGCCTTCGCGGCACGGCGTACACTGGCCGCACGATTCGTGCGCGTAAAAGTCGGCGATCACAGTTAGCACTTCGGGCATACTCACGGTGTCGTCAAAGACGATGAAACCGCCGGAACCAAGCATCGTGCCGGCCTTCGCCAGCGACTCGTAATCGAGCAACACGCCTTCGCACTCTGCGGCTGTCAGCACCGGCACGCTTGAGCCGCCGGGAATCACCGCTTTCAGCTTGCGACCGCTCGGGATGCCGCCGCATTCGTTGGTGATGAAATCGAGCAGCGGGTAGCCGAGGTCTACTTCATAAACCCCCGGCTTATTGATGTGGCCTGATGCAGAAAAGAGCTTCGTGCCTTTGCTCTTCTCTGTGCCCATTGCCGCATACGCGGCAGCCCCGTTATTGATGATCCACGGCAGCGCCGCCAGCGTCTCGACGTTGTTGACAACCGTTGGCGAAGCGAGAAAGCCGCTCACCGCCGGGAACGGCGGCTTGATGCGCGGATAGCCGCGATAGCCCTCAAGCGACTCGATCAGCGAAGTCTCTTCGCCGCAAATGTACGCGCCCTGTCCGAGATGCAGGTACATATCGAGCGCGTAATCCTTGCCCATCACCGACGGGCCGAGCAAGCCGGCGGCGTAGGCTTCACTGAGCGCGCGGTTGATTGGCTTGACGAGAAAGCCGAACTCGCCGCGCATGTAGATGTAAGAGAGATGACAGTCGAGCGCGTAGGCGGCAATCGCCATGCCTTCGATCATGGCGTGCGGGTTACGCTCAAGCAGCAGGCGATCTTTGAAAGTGCCCGGCTCACTCTCGTCAGCGTTGCAGAGCAGGTAAGTCGGCTTGCCGGTGTTGCGCGGCACGAAGCTCCACTTCATGCCGGTCGGAAAGCCTGCGCCGCCGCGCCCGCGCAGGCCGCTCGCTTTCACTTCATCAATCAGAGCGGTCGGCTCCATCTGCAAGGCCTTCTCAAGCGCCTTGTAGCCGCCGTGCTTGCGGTAAACTTCGAGTGTGTCGTACCCCGGTGTGTTAATGTGCTCTAGCAGTGTCTGTATACCCATCGCGCTTTTTCTCTCGTCAATCTCGAACGACCCGGTGCGGTCCGCTCCAGGCGCTTCTCCGGTACCGGCGAATTATTGGCCCGCGGCTTCCCGGCGTAATTGCTCGATGACTTCGCCCATCTTTTCCGGCGTCAGGTTTTCGATGTAACGATCTCCGACCTGCATCGCCACCGCCGTGCCGCAAGACGCCAAGCATTCGGTGAAGTCCCAGCTGAACAAGCCGTCAGGCGTGACCTCTTGCGATTCGACGCCAAGAATCCGCTTCGCCTCGGCCATGCACCCGGTTGCGCCTTTCAGCCAGCAACTGACGTTGCGGCAGATTTCCAGATGGTACTTGCCAACTGGTTTCTGGCGCAGCAGGACATAAAAGGACGATACGCTCTTCATGTCTGCCGGCGGGTAATCCATCAGGCTGCCGATGTAGTCGGCGACTTCTTCGGATATCCAGCCGAACTCGCGCTGCGCCAGCGTCAGCACAGGGATCACCGCCGCCCGCTTGGCCGGGTAGCGGCGGATGATGTCGTTGTACTCACGCATCGCCTCTTCGCTGAATTGAACCATCAGTCAAGCTCTCCTGATTACCGGTCAAGCTCGCCGGCGACGATGTTATAACTGCCGAGCGTGGCGACGGCGTCGGCGATCAGATGACCTTCGATCATCTTCGGATAGGCGGAAAATAGCGGGAAGCACGGGCCGCGCGCATGAATGCGCCACGGGCGCATTGAGCCGTCGCTGACGATGTAAAACCCAAGCTCGCCGTTGCCGGCTTCCGAGTAGCCGTAGACTTCACCCGGCGGCACTTGAATGCCGTGCATCTGCAATTTGAAGTGGTTCATCAGGTCTTCGATGTTCGTGTAGACGCCCTTCTTCGGCGGCAGCGTGATGCGGCGGTCATCCACTTGATACGGGCCTTCAGGCAGGTTTTCAAGTGCCTGCTCGACGATGCGGGCGCTCTGGCGCATCTCTTCAAAGCGCACCAGGAAACGGTCGTACATATCGCCGGTGTTGCCGATGGGGATTTCAAAGTCGAAGTCTTCGTAGCTCGAATACGGGTGATTCTGGCGGATGTCGTAAGCGACGCCTGCGGCACGTAGCATCGGCCCGGTGAAGCCCCAGTCAATCGCTTCCTTGCCGCTGATCGGCGTGACGCCGACGGCACGATCCTTGAAGATGATATTCCCCATATTCAACTTGACCAGATCGTTGATGTATCCAGGGATGCGCTTAAGTACTTCGCGGCAGCGCGGAATGAAATCCTTCGGCAAATCCGCCGCCAGTCCGCCGACACGCACATAGCTGACCATCATGCGCACGCCCGCCGTCATCTCCAGCAGGTCGTAAATCTCTTCGCGCAACTCCAGCGCATACCAGAAATTGGTGAGCGCGCCGAGATCAACCAGGTTTGTGCTGATGCAGACCATGTGATCCATGATGCGCGACAGCTCGCCGAGCATGACGCGAATGTATTCGACGCGCTTCGGAACCTGGATGCCCAGCAGTTTTTCGACGGCGCAGGCGTAGCCGACGTTGTTGAGGAACGACGAGCAGTAATTCAGCCGGTCAGTGTACGGGATGACCTGATTCCACTGGTGCGTCTCCGCCATCTTTTCAAAGCAGCGGTGCAGGTAGCCGATCTCGACATCCGACTCGATGATCGTTTCGCCGTCCATTCGCGCGACGATGCGCAGGGTGCCGTGCGTTGCCGGATGCGACGGGCCGATGTTGATGATCGTCGGCTCGGGCGCCAGGCGATCATTCTCGTGGCCTTCCCATTGCGTCTTGTATTCGATGGGCAACTTGTAATCGCGCGACAGCGGCGTGCGCCCACCCGGATCGTGATCCTTGCGCAGGGCGTAGCCCTCGAACTCCTCGTGACAGAGAATGCGGCGCAGGTCCGGGTGGTAGCGAAAGTTGATCCCGAACATGTCATAGGTTTCGCGCTCCCACCAGTTCGCCGTCTTCCATATCGTGCTGACGGTGTCTACTTCGGGCCGGTCTTCGGGTACAGGCACCTTCAGGCGGATGCGGTGGCCATGATCTATCGAGTACATGTGATAGACGACGTTGAAGCGCTCGTCACGCGTCTTGTCGGGATAGCCGAGGTGGTCGAGACCTGTGACCGTTGACAGCAGGTCGAACTTTGTCGTCGGGTCTTCCTTGAGCGAGCGGCAGATGTCTTGCAGACGGTCGGGCCGCACGGTGACGGCAAGGTCGCCGCGAAAATCGTTGACGTCGAGAATCTCTTCCTTGAAGCGTTCTTCGAGCAGCGCCACGGTCGGGTTCCGTGGCGCGACCGGCTCGCGGCTAATCTGCACGAGGCGGGTCGCTTCGCGCGCCTGCTGTTCGGCGATCAGCAAGGGCTTGGGCGCGCTCTCGGTGATCTCCTTGCGCATCCGCAGGCGCAATTCTTCGCGCGCGTACGGGTCGTTAATCCGCTCGGTCTTGACGATCTGTTGAATCATCAGCACGGCTTGCAGCACGGCTTCAGGCGTCGGCGGGCAGCCCGGAATGTAAACGTCCACGGGGAGAAACTCGTCAATCCCCTGGACGACGTGATAGGCGCGATAGAAGCCGCCCGAAGTAGCGCAGGCGCCCATTGAAACGACCCACTTGGGGTCAGGCATCTGGTCGTAGATTTTCTTTAGCACCGGCACCATCTTGTCGGTGATCGTGCCCATAACCAAAAGCATGTCGGACTGGCGCGGCGAGAAACGCACGACTTCGGCGCCGAAGCGCGCGATGTCGTAGTGCGCCGAAACGACCGACATGAATTCGATGGCGCAGCAGGCAGTGCCAAAAGGCATGGGCCAGAGCGACCCGCCGCGCGCCCAGTTGACGACACTGCTTACGGTAGTGGTCAGGAAATTGTCGCCAGACTTGGAATCAACAGCCATTCTCTATCCTCTTTCTTAGTGTCCGTCGCGCCGGCGGGCGACGGTATACAACGACGTTGGCAATGATGAATCGAGCGTCAATCAAAATCTTATCGTCCACATCAGTGAGAGTCAAACAACGGCTATTTGGAGACCTGTAAGCAGCCCACGCGGCGTGACGCAACGACCATGATGACAGGCGGGGTTTCTGCGCCGGCACGTAAACAGTGAATCTACCGGCTGCCCGCCGGCTTGTCAACGAAGCGATCCGAATGTCAGTATTGGCGAAACGACGAGCAACCGAGGTGCTTATGGGAAAGAGACTGATTGACGATTACCGCCGCTGGTTCGATTACGAGATGGACGCCCACGCGAAAGTCCTGGCGTCATTTTTGATCTGTCCCGGCTCAACCTCCCAACACCGTAATCACCACTTCGCGATTGCGCGGGCCATTGCATTCGACAAACAGCACGCGCTGCCATGTGCCTAGAACCAGCTCGCCGCCGCGCACAGGCACCGTCAGGCTGGCGCCGACAATCGAGCTGATCATGTGATCGGGCGCATGCGATGGGTCGTGGGCGTGGCGAAAGCGTATGGCCGGGATGATCTTCTCCAGCACCTCCATCAAGTCTTCGTCCGTACCTTCGATAGCTTCGCCCGTGGTGATGCAGGCGGTCGTATGCATGACAAAGACATTGCACAGGCCGTCGCGCGCGCCGCTCTGCGATAGAAATTGCTGAACGCGGTCGGTGATATCGATCACCTGCTTGTCGCGCTTCGTCGCAATTCTGACGGTCGTGGTTGGCATGGTGATTTCCTTTTATTCTTCTGCCTTCGGCCCCGGCTTTTCACCCGGCGCGCGTTTCACCTCGTCGCGCGGGTTCGCCTGGTAGTAGGTGCGGCCCTGCAAGGCTTCGGGCAAGCACGCCATCTCGTCTGCGTGGCCCGCTTCGTAATCGTGCGCGTACTGGTAGCCGCTGCCGTAGCCGATCTGCTTCATCAAAGAGGTCGGCGCGTTGCGCAGGTGCATCGGCACCGGCTGTTGCTCAGTCTCAAGCGCATCCTTAGCTGCTGCCATGTAGGCCGTCAGCACCGAATTCGATTTCGGCGCGAGCGCCAGATGGAGCGTCGCCTGCGTCAACGCCAGCCGTGCTTCAGGCATCCCGACAAAGTGTGTCGCTTGCATCGCCGCCACCGCGGTGACCAGCGCCCGCGGGTCAGCGAGCCCGACATCTTCAGACGCATGGATCACCAGACGGCGGGCAACAAACATCGGGTCTTCGCCGGCTTCGAGCATGCGCGCCAGCCAGTAGACCGCCGCGTCGGCGTCCGAGTTGCGGATCGATTTAATGAAAGCCGAAATGAAGTTGAAATGTTCCTCGCCGCCCTTGTCATAACGCAGAGAAGCGCGCTGCATCGCTTCGCTCAGCACCTCTTTGGTGATGACTCGCGCGCCGATGGCGTCGGGTTCGGCAACTGAGACGGCTAACTCAAGAGTGTTTAAAGCGACACGCGCATCGCCCGAAGCGTAAGTGGCGATGGCGCGCAAGACCGCTTCGGTGGCGTCAACGCGCTCTTCGCCGAGGCCGCGCTCGGCGTCCTCGATGGCGCGCGTCAGAATGACGACGAGATGTTCTACTGTAAGCGATTCGAGCGTGAAGACGCGCGACCGCGACAGCAACGCCGAGTTGACTTCAAAAGACGGGTTCTCGGTGGTCGCGCCAATCAGAATGATTGTGCCGCTTTCGACAAACGGCAAGAACGCGTCCTGCTGCGCCTTATTAAAGCGATGGATTTCGTCAATAAAGACGACGGTGCGGCGGCCCGTCTGGCGGCGGAACTCGTCGGCGGATTTCATCGTCTCGCGGACTTCGCGGATGCCAGAGGTCACGGCGCTGAATGTCACGAAGCGCGCCGCGGTATGATCGGCGATCAGCGCCGCCAGCGTCGTCTTGCCGGTGCCGGGCGGCCCCCAGAAGATCAATGATTGCAGGCGGTCATCTTCAACCATACGGCGCAGGGCGCGGCCCGGCCCGATAATCTTTTCCTGTCCAACAAACTCTTCGAGCGTGCGCGGACGCATGCGGTCAGCCAGCGGGCGCGACCGCAGATCGGCTTCAGCTTCAGCCACAGGGTTCTCCTCCTCGTTCAATTCCTCAAAGAGACTCGGCTCGCGTCCGCTACCGGTTTTTTTGAGTCTCGGCATAAATTGCCCCCTTTAGAAGTGTAAACGCGCAGTCACACAACCGACAATGCGGGGGCGTGATCTGCCGGCGACTTGCATCGTCAGAACGCTGCTGAAATGGCGGGCAGGCGGCTTGCTGCTTTTGTTGGCAAGCAGTTAAAATGGCTTCGTTGACAACGAATCCTCTCCTTTGTTACCGTAAATATTTACCTCGATAGCGCTTGCGGCCTCTGTGCGTTGCTAGACCGTGTGGGAGTCATCTTTGTGAGAAGCCTGAGATACCTCGCCGTATTGATCATCTTCGCTTTGTTCAGTACGGCCTGCGTCAAGAAAGTCAAAATCAATGAGCTGCTGCCGGTCAATGCGCCGGTGTCGCTAGATGAACTCGTCGGGCGAATCAACGCTTATAGCGAAATCACCACGCTGGCTGTACAGGTCCAAAACGTCGTCGTACGCAACTACTTCACTGGCAAGAAGACCGAGGCCGAGCAGTTCCCGGCAGCGGCGGGCTTGCTGCGCTTCCGGCGACCGGACGACACCCGCATGCGCGTGACCTTCATCGGCAAGAAGATCGCCGATATGGTGAGCGACGGCAAACAGTTCCGGCTGGCCATCTATTATCCCGACGATAAGCGGCGCTTCATTCACGGCAGCAACCTCAAGGACATTGATCGCATGAACGCGCAGGACGTGCAGCAGAGCAAGGACTCACAGATCAGCCGTGCCGGCGGCCTGATCAACATGCGACCGCAGCACATCACCGACTCGTTTCTGATTAAGCCCATCTCGACGGACGAGCGCCACGACGTTTTCCGCGAAGAAGTCCATGCGTCCGAGCCCGACACGCGGCCAGGCCGTTCAGGGCGCATGGTTGAAAAGACCTATTATGTCGTCTATGTGATTGAGCGTGGCGACCGCGGGCAGTCGAAGCTGCGCCGCAAGTTCTGGTTCGACCGCACGCTGCCGGACACGCCGCTCACTCGCCAGCAGGTCTTCGAAAATGGCGAAGGGCGTCTGGCCAGCGACGTGAAATATTCGGACTGGTTCAAGCTGCCCAACAGCGAACGCCAGTGGCCGGGGCTGATCACCATTGACCGGCGCAACGACGGCTATCTGCTCGAACTCGAACTGGCCAAGGATTCGATTGAAACCAATATCGATCTGCCGCCGACGACCTTCCAGCTCGAAAACGACGAGCACCTCGAAGAGCTCGACCTGGATGCGCCGCGCAAAGACTTGAGGCCGAAGAACGCTGAAGGCGGCGAGCCGGCGAGTAAGCTGCCGAAATCACAGAACGCCAATCACCGCTGAATCGCTATGGATAGCCTGATCGTCGCCAACATCCGCCAGCGACCGTTGCGCACCGCCATCAGCGTCACCGGCGTCGCGCTCGGCGTCATCCTCGTTGTTCTCTTCGTCGGCCTGGCGCGCGGCATGATGCGCGATTCGACCGACCGGCAGTCGAACGTAGATGCCGAAGTGCGTTTCTTCCCCGGCGGCGACCTGTCGCTATCGGCCAACCCTTTGCGCCTGCCCTCGCGTTACGCCGACGCCATTATGAAAGGCGTGCAGCCAACCGCCGAAGACCCCGACCTGAAACCGAAGCCGCCGATTGCCGGCGTCGCCGTCGCCACTCCGGTCGGCGAATGGGTGCAGTCGGGCGTCGGTGCTATCGGCTTCGAATTGATTGACGGCATCGATTACGCCGGCTTCACCAAAGCCACCCAACTCCACATCGTCGAGGGTCGCGGACTGGACGACGGGCGCGACACCAGCGTCAATGAAGCCATCGTTGACGGCTACTACGCCGAGCACAACCGGGATGCCGACGGACAGCCAGTGCGGGTCGGCAGTCGCATCAAGACGCTCGGCCATGAGTTCACCATCGTCGGCATCTACGCGCCGTCGCTGCTGGCGCGCATCAAGATTCCGCTCCGCACCATGCAGCAGTTGTTTGGCGGCGCCGAGAATTGCTCGTTCCTGATGGTCAAGTGCGAGCGCCCGGAACTTGCCGAACAGGTGAAGGCCGACATTCAGCAAGCCTACCCCGGCAATCACGTTTTGTTGACCAGCGAGATTCCGTCACTTTATGGCCAGAGCTTTCGCGCCGTCGAGATTTTCCTGAACGTCGTCATTGGCCTGGCGCTGGTGATTTCGACGCTGGTAATCCTGCTCGGCATGTACACGACGATCATCGAGCGGACGCGAGAGATCGGCATCCTCAAGAGTCTCGGCGCTTCAAAGGCGTTCATTATTCTGGCGATTGAAAAAGAGGCGGCGTTGATCAGCGGGCTCGGCATCGTGTTCGGCTTTCTGGTCGCCATCGCCGGCAAGTTTTTAATTCAGCGAAACACGCGCTTGATGATCGATCTGCCGCCGCAGTGGCTGTTGATCGCCGCGTTGATCGGCCTGGCCGGCGGCGTCATCGGTGCTCTCTATCCGGCGGTGCGCGCCGCCAACCTTGACCCGGTCGAAGCGATCAGCTATGAGTAGTGACGAGTGATGAGTAATGAGTGATGAGTGACCATCGGCCACTTCTTCACTCATTACTCATCACTCATCACTCATTACTCGATATGAAACCAGTTTTAGAAACCATTGACCTGAAGATGATCTACCACGTCGGCAAGGTGGACGTGCCGGCCTTGCGCGGCGTCAATATGCAGATACGTGAAGGCGAATACGTCGCCATCATGGGGCCGTCGGGCTGCGGCAAATCAACCTTCCTGCACATCGTCGGCGGCATGCTACAGCCGACTTCGGGGCGTGTCATTATCGACGGCGAAGACCTTACCGAAATGAGCGACGCGGCGCGCACAGACGTTCGCCGTCGCAAGATCGGCTTCGTCTTCCAGCGCTTCAACCTCTTTCCGACGCTTTCAGCCGAAGGTAATTTAAAACTCGCCGAGCGCATCCACGACAAGGAGCGCAATGGCCAGGGCGATGCGGCGCGGCGGCGCGAAGTCTTGCGTTTGCTGCGGCTCGAAGACAAGATGCACCACAAGCCGCTTGAGCTGTCAGGCGGCGAGCAGCAGCGCGTCGCGATTGCGCGCGCCATCATCACGCGCCCGGCAATCTTGCTGGCCGACGAGCCGACCGGTAATCTGGATACAGAGAATTCGCAGATCGTGTTGGATATGCTGCGCAATCTGAATAAAGAATTCGGCCAGACGATTGTGATGATCACCCACAACCCTGAGGCCGCCCGGCTGACGGATCGGATTATCGAGATGCGCGACGGCCAGGTGGTTTCGGCCAGTGTTCGGACCGAAGGAAGTGAGCGATGAAAATCCTGTTCACCACTTTGAAGAAGACGCTCTTCTGGTCTTATGATCGCGGCAGTTGGCAGTACGACGTGATGTGCGTGCTGATTCTTGCCTTTGTCTTCTTTGCGCCAAACAGCCTGATTCATCCCACCGCCGCCGCGCCCGTCGTGATCCCCGCCGAAGAACTCGGGGCCGTCGAACCGAGCCGCGTCGAGCCGGCGATCCGCAATTATTTGAAGGCCACCGGCCACGATATTCAACACCCACGCATCGAAATAGTGACCGACCGAGAGTCCGGCAAAGTCACCTACATCGTTCAAGAAAAGTAGACCAGAACCGACGGACGCTTCTCATCGCATTAGAAAGGTGAAGGAGTTATAAGGATGAAGCGAATCAAGACCGCCCTGCTTGCGGCGATTATTGTCGCCGCCACAATGTCGAACGCCAAGGCTGCGCCGGACGGCCAGTTGGATCAAATCCTCAACAACATGCAGAAGGCCGCCGCCGATATCAAGACGATCTATGCGAAGATGGATCAAGTGAAGCGCGACCGCGAAGTCGGCGGCACCGAAAAATACAGCGGCGAAATCTTCTTCAAGCACGTTGGCAAAAACAACGACAAAGTCCGCATCAATTATTTCGTGCCCCGAGGCCAGAAGATCTGGATCGTCGGCGACAGCATCATTCTCTATCAGGAGGCGACCGGCACGGCTTACATCTCTTCCCGCCGGGCGCAGGCATCAAAGAATGGCGAGTACAATTTCATCGCCACCCCCTACACCTCTGTGCCCGACCTGAAGCGCCAGTACAACATCATCCACGTCGGCGACGAAGGCGGCATGGCCAAGCTGGAGCTGACGCCGAAAGGCAAATCGTCTTTGCAAAAGCTGACGCTGTGGGTAGATCAAGGGAACTGGCTGCCGACCAAGTATCAGGTCGCCGAAGCGAATAACAACGTGACGACCTTCACGTTGACCAACTTAAAAACCAATGGCAACATCTCGGATCGCGTGTTTAGTGCCGAATACCCAGCGGGCACCAGGAAAGTGAACCGCTAGGGCTGCGTGTAGCCCGGCCTTCATGCTACAGTCACGACTATGGCAGCGATACCGAAAGACGCAGGCTCGATCATCCTTCTTAAAGACCCGCTTGACCCGCAACTGCTGTGGGTCAAGCGGAGCGCCCGCCTCGCCTTCATGGGCGGCTTTCATGCCTTTCCCGGCGGCCAGCTCGACAAGGTAGATTTAGAAACGCCGGTCGCCGGCTGCACAGGCGACGAGGCGTGGATGCGGGCGTGTGCGGCGCGCGAAGTCTTTGAAGAGATTGGCGTGCTGCTGGCGGCGGGGGCAAAGCGATTGAGCGTCGCGCAGATTGCCGACGCCCGGCGTCAAATGGCGGCTGGCGAAAAGACGTTTCTGCAAATCCTTCGCGAGCATGAACTCGTGCTGAGCGGCGACGCGCTGACAGTGGCTGGCCGCTGGGTCACCCCGCCGTTTGCGCCGCGACGCTTTGATACATGGTTCTTCCTGGCGTGGCTTCCCGAAAATCAAGAAGCCCTGGTTGACGCGGGCGAGCTTGAGACCGCCGAATGGGTCCGCCCCGCCGAAGCCCTCGACCGCTGGCAGCGCGGCGAGATCATTATGGCGCCGCCGACCTTGCACATCATCCGCACGCTGGCGACAAATCCAAAGCAAATCGAGGCGTGGCCGGCGCGGCTGACGGCAATTCCTGAAGCGCAGCGCGGGCTGGTGCGCCGCATCGAGTTTCGCCCCGGCATCTTTCTCTTTCCCGTCAAGACGCCGACGCTGCCGCCGGCGACGCACACCAACTGCTACCTCATCGGCGGCGACGAAATCGTGGTCATCGATCCGGCGTCGCCTTACGAAGAAGAGCAACGCGAGCTCGATCAGTTCATTGATGCGCTGATTGGCGAAGGTCGGCGGGTGCGCGAGATCATCCTGACACATCATCACCCGGATCACACAGGTGGGGTTGAGCATTTGCGGCGGCGGCTCGGGGTGCCGGTCGCGGCTCAGAGATTGACCGCCGACCGCCTGGCGCGCTCGCTTGCGGTTGACCGCTTTATTGAAGACGACGAGCTAATCGAGCTGGCAGGCGAGCCCGGCTGGCGGCTGCGTGCCCTGCACACGCCGGGACACACGCGCGGCCATCTCTGCTTTTATGAAGAGAATAGCGGCGCGATCATCACCGGCGATCTGGTTGTTGGCTTTGGCACCGTGGTCATCGATCCGCCCGAAGGCAACATGCGGCAGTATTTCGATTCCCTTCACCGCTTGCTGGCCTTGCCGAAACTATCGTCGCTTTTCCCGGCGCATGGGCCGGCAATCGGCAATGCGCGCCACAAGCTCGAAGAATACGTTCAGCATCGCACTGAGCGCGAAAGCAAGATACTCGAAGCGGTGCGCGCCGGCGCCTCGTCGCTTGAAGAGATTGTGCCGGTAGCTTACACAGACGTAAGCCCGGCGATGTGGGGCCTAGCCGAGCGCTCGACGATGGCGCACCTTGAAAAGCTCGAAGAGGAAGGCCGCGTCAGGCGCGACGAAGAGGGCTACCGCGTTGTAGAATGAGGCGGCGTGAGGTAGGAGCTAGTGATTTATGGGCCAGACAATCAAAGCCGTCTATCACAACGGCGCCTTCATCCCGCAGGAGCCTTGCGACCTTCCAGAAGGCGCACAAGTAGAAGTCATAATCAAATCGTCGCGGCTTCTTCCTCCTGAAGAACCAGACCCTGAGAAGCGTAGGCAAATCATGAAGGAATTACTCGAAGACATGCGCCAGCACCCATTCCCTGAAGATGCGCCGCGTTTTTCCAGAGAAGAGATGCATGAACGCCGTTGATACCAATATCCTTGCGTATGCTCATGATTCGCGCGATCCGGTAAAGATGAACGCCGCGTTTACTTTGCTTGATTCGCTAACTGATGGGGTCTTGTTGTGGCAAGTCGCCTGCGAGTTCCTTTGGGTCAGCCGCAAGTTAGAACCTTTCGGCTATACGCAAGCCCAGGCATGGGGCGAAATTAGAAGACTACGACGTACATGGGCCACTAGCCTTCCTGATTGGCATATCCAAGATCGCGCCGAAGCATTGCGGAAGAGATTTAGTCTCTCCTTCTGGGACGCACTAATCATTGCCGCGTGCCTGGAAGGCGGTGTGGCCTGTCTTTATTCTGAAGACTTCGGTGCGTACTCGCAGATTGAAAGTTTGACGCTCATCAATCCTTTCAAGACACCATAACTGTTAAACGCCGTTGGACAGAATCACGATTCCGCGAAACACAATCGTCTTGCTGATCGGCCCGGCGGGGTGCGGCAAGTCGAGCTTTGCCGCTCGGCACTTCTGGGCGACACAGGTGGTCTCTTCAGACCATTGTCGAGCGATGATCTGCGACGATCCGGCCAATCAAAATGTCACGCCGCTTGCCTTCGATCTAATGCATTCGATTATCGAGATGCGCTTGCGGCTCGGACGCCTGACCATCGCCGACGCCACCAACCTCAAGCGCGAAGACCGCCGCCCGTTTGTGCGCCTGGCGCGACGGGCAGGCTTCAATAGCGCCGCAATTGTTTTCAATCTGCCGCTCGATGTCTGCCTGGCGCGCAACCAGCGCCGCCAGCGTGTTGTCCCTGATGATGCCATCCGGCTCCAACATGAGTTATTGCTCGGCACGCTTCTGACGATCTCACGCGAAGGCTTCGGCTACATGTGGGTTTTGGATGAAGTCGCAGCCTCGAAAATCAGCGTGAAGGTCACGCGCTGGACTAATCGCCGGCCTGTGTTGCCGGCGCGGTCATAATCGCTGGACCTCGCATCGCCCGCCGCCAGCGCATCACTGAATCAATGATGACAATCACTACACAGGTCATCATGATGGCCGTCAGCGCCGTGTTCAGGTAGCCGCGAAAGGCGGTTTCCGGCTTCAAGGTCTCGCGCCAGAAATTGTCGAAGATCGAGCGCCAGCCGGCGGTCAGCGTCGTTGTCGCGACAAAGACCAGCGGCGTGATCGTCACCCAGGCATAACGCGCCCGGCCCATATTGATAATCACCGTCGTGCCGACGCAGAGCGCAATCACCGCGAGCAACTGGTTGGCAATGCCGAACATCGGCCAGATGGTTGACACAGAGCCCGTGCGAATGAAGTAAGTCCAGCCAAAGACCACCAGCAATGAGGTGAGGATCGCTCCCGGCATCCAGTCGGGCCGCTCCAATCGCTTATCCAGCCGGCCCATGAATTCGCCGACACAGAAGCGCGCCACCCGTGTCCCCGCATCAATCGTCGTTAAGATGAAAAGTGCCTCGAACATGATGGCGAAGTGATACCAGTACTTCATCAGCCCGCGCATGCCGGGCAGAGCCGAGAAGATCTGCGCGATGCCGACTGCAAGCGTCACCGCGCCGCCGGTGCGACCGCGGAGGTTCTTTTCGCCGGTCTCCTGGGTCAGTTCTTCGAGCTTCTGTTCGTGCAGGTCGAAGCCTTCGACGCTGTGCGTTTCGACGAACGCCGAATAATCGGTGCGGGCGCGGTCAATGTTGATCGAGAAGTAATCGCCGGGCAGCAGCGAGGTTGCCGCGACCAGCGCGACGACGCCGACCAGCCCTTCTAACAGCATCGAGCCGTAGCCAATCATGCGCGCGTCGGTCTCTTTATCCATCATCTTCGGCGTCGTCCCCGAACTGATGAGCGAATGAAAGCCGGAAATCGCGCCGCAGGCAATCGTGATGAAGACGAAGGGAAAGAGCTTGCCGGGAATGATCGGTCCGCCGCCGGCAACGAAGGGCGTGGCCGCCGGCATTTGCAAATGCGGCGCGACGAAGATGACGCCGATGATCAGAAACGCGACCGTGCCGATCTTCATGAAAGAGCTAAGGTAATCGCGCGGCGCGAGTAACATCCACACCGGCAGCACCGAGGCGATGAAGCCATAAGCCGCCATCATGTAGGTGATCGTCGTCTCGGAAAAGGTGAACGACGAGGCGAGCGAGCTTTCGGCGATGCGTCCGCCAGCGATCACCGCAAAGAACAATCCTATGATGCCAATGATCGTCGCCTCGCGGATGCGGCCTTTGCGGAAGCGGTACATATACAATCCCATAAACAACGCCAGCGGGATTGTGAAGCCGACGGTGAACGTCCCCCAGGGGCTTTCTCCGAGCGCCTTGACTACGACCAGTCCCAGGCCGGCCAGCGCGATGACGACGATGAAGAGAATAGCGATGCCTGTCAGCACGCCTGAAAGCGGACTGATTTCGGTGCGGGCGATTTCGGCAAGCGACTTCCCTTTGCGGCGCACGGAGGCGACAAGAATCACAAAGTCATGGACGGCGCCGCCGAGGCAGACGCCAATTACCAGCCAGAGCAATCCCGGAAGGAAGCCGAACTGCGCCGCCAGCACCGGCCCGACCAGCGGCCCTGCGCCCGATATTGCCGCGAAGTGATGGCCAAACAAGACCCACTTGTTCGTCGGAAAGTAGTTCTGCCCATCATTCATCGTGTGCGCGGGCATTGGCCGCGCGTCGTCAAGCGCCAGCACCCGCGCCGCAATAAAAGCGCTGTAATAGCGATAAGCAATGGCCAGCACGCAGAGCACGCCGATCATTATGGGAAGTGCGCTCATCCAGCTCTCCTCCTAGACTCGTCCTCGTTTTGCAATCCAATTTGAAATTGTGGCGTAGAGATGCGCTCAGATGCTAAGCGATGCCCGCGCCGACTGTCAACGCAAGCTCCCGCATCAAAAAATGAGGCTGACCGTCGATGACGGTCAGCCTCGCTTGTTTATGCTGCCAGTGCCTTGCGAGCGTCAGGGCTTAGCCACTTTCGTAACGACCGGACAGGCGCAGGAATTGTTTGCCATGTTTTGATCGGTGATGATACAGGTGATCTGATTGGCAATGATCAAGGTCGCCGTGCCGCGCTTCACTGCCATATCGGCAGTGATCTTGATCTTGCGATTGCCCTTGATATGGTCGAACTGCACCGTGCAGCCGCGCACCGTCAATGTGCCGGTGCCGGTGGCGGTGACTACGCCGTTGCAGCAGAACTGGTAATCACCCGTCAGCGCATCGAACAGCACCACGTTGCCGGGATTCGTTTCATCCTGTAGACAGCCCGTCCAGATGCGTACCGCAAACGAGCAGGTCGCGGTGTTGCCCGCCGTATCGGTCGCCGTGCAGGTCACGCTCGTCGTCCCTGTCGTGAAGACCGACCCTGAAGGCGGCACACAGGTCACCGTCGCCCCCGGACAGTTATCCATGATCGCCGGCGTCGCGTAGGTCACCGTCTGTGATGTCGTAAGCGGGCAGGTGATCGGCGTCACCGTGCTGATCATTGCCGGACAGCCGTTCGGGAAGGTCGGCGGCTGCGTGTCGTTGACCTTGACGGTGAACGAGCAGCTTGCCGTGTTGCCTGCCGTGTCGGTCGCCGTACACATCACCGTCGTCGTGCCAACCGGGAAGCTCGACCCCGACGCCGGCGAACAGACGACGCTGGCCACCGCGCAGTTGTCGCTGGTGGTCGGCGCAAACGTCGCCGGTGCCGCGCACTGACCGCTTAACGCCGGAATTATAATCGGCGCCGGGCAAGTGATCGTTGGCGCGATCGGATCAACTGTCGTGGTCGCCATCGCTGTGTTGTTGCCCGGCGTCGGGTCGGGGATCGAGCTCGCCGCCGTCACCGAGTTACTGATCGTGGTGCCGTGCATCGTCCCCGCGTTGACCTTCACTACCATGATAAAGGTGGCCGTCTCGCCGTTGGCGACGTTGGCCTTCGAGAAGACGACGTTGCCGGTGCCGCCGACCGCAGGCTGCGATGTTGACCAGCCCGTACCCGTCATCACCGAAGCCGAGACGAACGTCGTGTTCACAGGCACCGCATCCGTCACGGTCGTGCTCAGGCCCGGTCCAGGTCCGTTGTCAACGAAGTTGATGGTGTAGGTGAGATTGCCGTTGACGCAAACAGGATCGGGTGAATCCGACTTCGTGACCGCCAGGTCGGCCTGCGCGATGACGGTGGTGGTTGCCGTCGCGCTGTTGTTGCCGCTGTTTGAATCAGTGGTCACGGTAGCCGCCGTAGCTGTGTTGGTGATCGTCGAATTGTTCGGCGTCGCCGCGTCCACCTTGACGACCATTGTGAAGACCGCCGTCTCGCCCGCCGCCACCGTCGCCTTCGTGAACGTCACCGTGCCGGTGCCGCCGACTGCCGGCGGGCTGGGAATGGTCCAGCCGCTGCCGGTCGTCACTACCGCCGACACGAACGTCGTGTTCGCGGGAACCGCGTCGGTTATGGTCACCGTCTGCGCGTCACTGGGACCGGCATTGCTGAAGTTAATCGTGTAAGTCAGGTTGCTGCCTGCAAAGACCGGATCGGGTGAATCCGACTTCGTGACCGCCAGATCGGCCTGGGTCTGCACCGTCGTCGTCGCCGTGCCGGTGTTGTTGCCCGGCGTCGGGTCAGTCGTCGTCGTCGCCGCCGTCGCGCTGTTGGTAATCGTCGCGCCGTTGGCGGTGTTCGAGTTGACCTTCACCACGATGGTGAAGACCGCCGTCTCACCCGCCGCCACCGTTGCCTTCGAGAAGACGATTGGACCT
>JBJMGU010000131.1:0-4794 GCA_045807765.1 Blastocatellia bacterium | reverse complement strand
CTCGAAAGGGCACGCTAAAGGCTTTCACCGACAATTCGCAGCTCCAGCGATAATTCTCGAACTCCTTGTGCCGGTCCAGTGCCGTGTCGTACCGAAAAGGGAACACCAGATGGATGAACGCCGGGTGCAGCCATCCCACGCCATCGGCTGGTAAGCCAGGCTCGCGCTCTTCGTCCTTCAGCCGGACGAGCACCGTGGCGTTGTGCCTGAGCTGAATGTTCTGCCGTCTAATCAGGTCGCTGGGCACGAGCGTGGAACCGGCTAGTCGTTCGGCGATGATATTCAGTGGTAAGTCGCCGGGCAAGGTGTTGCCCCTGACTTCGGACGTAAGAATTGTCGCCTGATAGCCCAGGTCTAGCCGCCCTGACTTCAGACCTTTGATTTCGCTGCCGCTAAAATAGTCGTTCTTCCTTAGCGTTACCTGCCCGAAGCGTTCGTTGTCGTAAGCGACGCCGCCGAAGAAATCCCATCCCCGCAATTCGAAGTTCTTCTCACTTCGGGGGCTCCGCCCTTCGTCCCGCCCTGCCTCTTTCGCAGGAAATTCGTGAGACCTGAATTTGCGCAGCAACGTGTAGGTGAACTTACCTGCTGCGATTTGTCTATCGCGCTTGGTGATCTGCGCTTTGTCGAGTCGGGGATTAATGTCCTGGTACACGTAGACTGATTGAAAAATGGCCTTGTCGGGGCCGACGAAGCGGGAGGCGGCAAATATAGCTTGGTACTGGTTGATGATTTCATGGGCGGCCTGCGCGTTCTCGATCAAGCCGGTGCGGTCGATCCGATTATAACCACCTCTCAAGAAGAAATCAAACCCTGCGGGCAGGCTGAACGGCTTTTCTACGGCAGCGCCATAATCGCTCTGGATTCTCACGTCATTGGTGCGGTCGGTGAATTGAAACTGTGTGATCGCGCCCCGCTCGATCTGCCGATTCCTGTAGCTGATCTCAAACATCGGCAGGTTCTTGTAGCGGATACGAAGCCGGTCTAAAGTCTCGTACTGTGGTTTGCTGCGCGCTATGCTTTTGAGGTCGTCCCTGGTCAGTACGCCAAGTCGGTTTTCGATCCTTCTTTGTTCAGCCAGAAGCATCTCCGAGGTGAAAGCGCGGATGTCGTCAGTGTTGTCAAAATCTCCGGTCTCCTGCGCCCACTTGTTAATTGAACTGATGAACAGCAGTGGCCTCTCGGAATAACGTATCCAGTCTTCCAGATGATCGTCGGCTCTGACCGGAAGGCCGTCCTCCTGGTACAGCGCGATCAACCCACGCTCGACCCGACTCAGCGTCTCGTCATGCCATGAGGGCTTGTTTGCCGTGCTCAACCGTGCCAGCTTTCCGAGTGCCTCGAAATAATGAGCTTCGGCGCGCGGGTATAGCGGTTTTAAAGGGCCCCTATAGTTTCTCAGGTAATCGGCGAAGAAGAGATCAAACGCCGGCTCCCGCGGGTCGCTTTCCGCGGCTTTCTTATAGTAATACTCGGCGTGCGGGTCGCCGCTTACCTTCATCAGTTCGGCGATTTCCAGGTAGTAGAGTGGCTCACTACGATTCTGTTTTACAAGGCCGCTGATGATTTGTGAGAGGCGTGAAGAGCTGTTGTTGTGTGCCAGGGTGCGGGCATGCTCGAAACATTCGTAGGGGCCTCGGTTTGCCTGGGTAAGGCAGGGGTCTGCGGTAGCCGGGCTTTGCCCATTTGCATTGAGGGGGAATAAAACGCATGCCGCCAGTCCGATGAAGATCACCGCCGTTTCTTTCATTTTATCTCCTTACGCGGAACAAGAGGAAGACAAGTCCCTGTTGCTCTGAGAGGCCGACGCTGCCTCCAGTTGTTCTGCTTCGTTAGGGAACCGGCCTGTGGTGCGCGCAGTGTTACTGCAATGCCGAAAAAGTAATCTCATTCGATTCTGAGCCATTCAGATTCTTTACCCGGACTTTATCTCCCGGGCGTATCTTTTTGCCCAGCTTTTTCCCGATCAAGGATGTCGTGGGGTTTTGCTCGTCATTGATTGTCTTCTGCGGCTCACCGTTCAACAGGATGGCCGCGCCGACATCGAAGTTCTGGCCACTGACCAGAAGGTTCTTGCCCTGTTTCCGTATGCCAGTAATGAGCGGCGGACTGGTCGGGTAGGGATTAACCCCCATTTCCGCCAGGGCGTAAATCGCGGTTGTGCCAATGTGGAGCCGTCTGTACTTCAAGACATTCTGTCTGCTCATCGGGTCTAAGAAACCGGTCGTGGCGTCATCGCGACTGACTTCGACGATGCCCTTGCCATTGGAATTGGCAGCTGATGCCTGCGCCGTTCTCAATTGTTCGAGGAAGGTTTCGGCCTTGGTGGACTGTCCCAGTTGTTTATAGGCGGCGGCCATCATCGCCGTGCCTTGAAACCAGACCGCGTCACGGTCGTCATTAAAATCGAAGCCCGTAAAAGTATCCTTGCTCGTCTGAAAGCGCGACTCGGCGCATCCGACCATGTTAGGGAATAACGATATCGCATTCGGGAAAGCCAGCAGGACCAGAGTTTGATCTTTTAGCAAGAGATAATTTCGATTGAGATGTTGGCCATCCAAAGTGCCCGGCAGCAAGCAGCCCGAACTAGAATCAAAAACATTAAGGACAAACTGCGAAGCGCGCTCGGCTTCCACCTGCCAGCTTGCGTCACCAGTTGCCTTTGCCAGGGACGAAAACGCCTTGGAGACGGTAACATTATCGCTGGTGTTTACATCGCCTTGCTCCATTGAGGAGCCATCCCATCCTAAGAATCCTGCTTTATAGCCACCAAGGCCCGTCTCCTGACGGCGGCCCTTAATCCAGGCTGCCAGATTGAGAGCTGTAGTTTGATACTGCAAGTCCCCAAACTTCTGATGAAGCGCCAGCAAGGCCACCGCGGCCCAGGCCAGCACACCAGTGCTGCTGCTAACCTGAACTTTATCTTGCGTCGGTGGCCCGCCTTCGCAGTCGATGATCACAGGCAGTCTGACGGCGCCGTTTTTTCCATTGGGACTCCATCCGGGCGGATTGATAGGGTCGCCTGCCTGATAAGCATTTCGCAGCCTGCCATCCGCATAAAAAGGATCATTGGCCGCCGCATAGACGAAGGCGTCGCCTATCAGCCGGGCTCTGCGTAGGTCGTCAGCCGTGCCCCGGGCTAAGAAAGCCAGTATGGCGAGCGCGTTATCATCGGTGAGCGCGGCGTTGGTAAATACCCGGTCAAAGCCCTGGAGCGTCGTTGGTACATAGCTTCGCACCAGGCGCGGCTCGTCCAGATGGGGCTTATTGTACTGGATATCATCAATCCAAAAGGTGGCTTCGTTCGGATTGTTCGCCGCGCTCGTCACCCATCCAAACCCTCCTAGGACATAGCTCAAATCGGCCCCGGCAAGGTTGATCGTGTACTTGCTCCATTGGGGTGTGAGCGAGGTGACCGTGCCGATTGAGGGAATGCGTGGGGTCGAATCAGGGAAAGGCGCGTTCGGCTCGCCCGTGAAAGGATTGCGCCCCACTCCGCCGACGAAGAACTCCACTCGCTCGCCGCCATTCTTGCCTCGCGCATAAAAAGTTAGTTGCGTCGCCCCGCGGAGGTCGACGCCGGCATTCGCGACGCTGCCGAAATTGGGCGAGGGGACGGTTGCTTTCCCCTGCAACACGCCATTGAGGAAGTACCAACCGGCAAAGTTTGCTCCCGTCAGGTTGCGAAAGGTGTTCTTGATCGCAGCGATTCCAGCACCAGGACGAAGTTGTTCATGAGAACATACGTCGATGTCTACGGCCTCCAGGATGTCGCCGAACTTGGTAAGCGCGAAGAAATGGTTACCCGCCGCGCCGGGGTCAGTAAAAACATCGAACGTGCCATGAAAGAGGTCCATCTGTTCGATGATATGCGTCAAGGCGAGATCCACGACTGAAGCCGCAACACGACTTCTCGCGGTCAGGCGCGGCCATTTTGGCAGCAGGCCGGTCATCGCCGCTCCCAACAAGGCGGACTGCATAAACTGACGGCGAGTGAAGGACAAACTGAGTTTGTCCCGTTGGCCATCTCTGGACATGGGGCGTTTAGGGGAACGGCGACGAGTTTCCATTGGCAGCCTCCCGATTTTATGTCTTCAACATGATATGCGGGCCAACAATGAGATGTTACAAACACCTAACATATCCAGTTCCAGGATTCTTGGAGCTAAGGAAACGTCCCGCGGCTAATTGGCATATAGGATGAAGCAGCGTGACGATTTTGGCCGCTTTTGGATCTATTTCCAAGCAGATTGGAGAACCACAATGGAAAATCCACCGCGCATAACGGCGCGATACGCAAGCATGCGAAGAATAACGAGAGTCGCCCTAACTCGACACACGCCCCCGGATGTGTGGCCGAAGCGCAGCGGCCTACGAGTGTTCGCTTTGATGAGTTGCTTCCTTCTCCTTGCATCTCACACCCGTTTATCAGGCGCCATCCAAGCTTCTCAAGTCCCGCAAGGCGAGGACCCACAAGCCGCCTTGGAGTTGGGCAAACCGGTTGAGAGAGAGCTTTCCGGAAGCCAATCACACTCCTACAAGATCGCCCTCGCTACGGGACAATACCTCCACGTTGTCGTCGATCAGCGCGGCATTGATGTGGTGGTCGCGCTGTTTGGCCCGGACGGCACGAAACTGATTGAGGTGGACAGCCCGAACGGCACCAATGGCCCCGAGCCGCTATCGTGGATCGCGGAATCGACTGGCTTGTATCGTCTTGAAGTGCGTTCGCTCGAAAAGGACGCCAAGCAAGGAAGCTATGAGGTGAAAATCGAAACCCTGCGCCAGTCGAGT
>JBJMGU010000130.1:0-5378 GCA_045807765.1 Blastocatellia bacterium | reverse complement strand
TCCGCATCAGGGTAGGAATAGAAGTTTCGTGCAGCGCAATACCACATTAGAACTTATCCCAGTGCCATCCAGGTGCCATTCCAAGTGCCATCCAAGTGCCATTTGAGCTAACGAGGTGATCAAGAGCTAAATTTGCACCTGCGCCTCAGGCACAGGTGAGTCAACACTGACCAGTATGATTCAGATATGTGCTTACCGTGAAAGCGCTCAGGAACGATTATGAGTTTGCCGATAATTATGGAAATAGATACTATTCCTGCCACGGCGCGCCTGAGGAGCCCTTTTACTAATTCAGGCTGAGAATGATAAAGTCAGGGGTAGGACGCAAATCGGCAGAGTGAATAATCGTCTGTTCAGGGCCGCAGATTAAGCGGCTGCCAATCCTTGACGCCAAATGATCAGAGAGCCGGCTAAGAAATTCAGGCCGATCCTATACCCGCTCTTACTGCTGGTCGTTTGCGCCATCTATTTCGGCTCCGCCCGGCTGGGCTTATCGCTCGCTTTTCTACACGCCAATGTTTCTCCAGTCTGGCCGCCGACCGGCGTTGCCATCGCCGCCGTCTGGCTGCTCGGCTATCGCATTGCGCCGGCGATAGCTGTCGGCGCGCTGCTGGCGAATTTGGCAACCGATGTTTCTTTGATCACCGCAAGCGGCATCGCTGTCGGCAACACTCTTGAGGCGGTTACGGCGGTCTTCCTGCTGCGCCGCTTTGTTGGTCGCCGCCCGTTTTATCGCACTCCCGACATATTGAAATTCGTCGTCATTGCGGCAATCAGCACCATCATCAGCGCGACTCTCGGCAATCTGAGCCTCTGCCTCGGCGGGGCTTCATGGAATAATTTCGGCGCGCTCTGGCTGACCTGGTGGCTGGGGGATGGCGGCGGCGCGCTGATCGTCACGCCGTTGCTGGTGATCTGGCTTGACCAAACGGCTGAGCGCTGGCCACTGAGGCGGCTGGCTGAAGGCTTGCTCCTGCTCGTCTCCTCATCGAGCGTCGCCGCCATCATCTTCGATGGCTGGCTCCTGCCACGGGTCGCCCGTTACCCGTTAGAGCACCTGATTGTCCCATTCCTCTTGTGGGCAGCCTTCCGGTTCGGGCCGCGCGGCGCTACGACGACGATTGCTATCCTCGCGACGATTGCCGTCTGGGGCACAAGGAGCGGCAACGGCCCGTTCGTTGAGCCGACGCCGAACGAGTCACTGTTGATTTTGCAAGTCTTCGTCGCGGCTGTGGCAATCATGACACTGGTGCTTGCCGCCATCGTCAGCGAGCGCCGCCAAGCAGAGGAAGCCTTGCGCGCCAACCAGGGTCAGCTCCGCCTGATCACCGATATTACACCGGTCATGCTAACGCAATGCAGCCGAGACCAACGCTACCGTTTCGCCAACCATGCCTACGCCGAGATATTCGGCTTGCGATCTGAACAGATCATTGGCCAACACATACCGGATGTGATTGGTGAAGAAGCGTACAAAACCATCCTTCCTTACATTGAAAAGGTGTTAACGGGCGAGGCGGTCGAGTTCGAGGCTGACTTGCCTTACCGCGAAGTGGGAAGCCGCTTCATGCGCGTCGCCTACAAACCCGAACGCGATGCCACCGGAAACGTCGTCGGCTGGGTCGCCTCATTGAGCGATATCACCGAAAGCAAGCGCGCCGAGGCGCAGATCAAAGGCCTCAACACCGAGTTGCAGCGCCGCATCGAAGAATTTCAGGCGTTGATTGACACGGCGCCGGTCGGCATCGGCATCACGCTTGACGCAGAATGCAAAGACCTCTGGGGCAACCGCGAGTTTGCGCGCATGCTCGGCAGCGATCAGCAGCAGAATCTATCGAAAAGCAATTCAACCGCCCTCGGCCTGTCATTCAAGGTCTTTAGCGATGGCAACGAAGTCGCCGCGGCTGAATTGCCTATGCTGCGCGCCTGCCGCGAAGGTCGCGCCGTGTTGGATGATGAGCTGACCATCGTTCGCGGCGACGGCACAGTGATTCATGAGCTCTGCCGCGCCATCCCGCTCAAAGACGAGCAGGGCAAGGTGCGCGGCTGCATCGGCGTCTTTCTCGACATCACCGAGCGCAAGCGGGTCGAAGTCGAGCGCGAGCAATTGCTATTGCGCGAGCACGATGCTCGCGACGAAGCCGAGGCCGCAAACCGCGTCAAAGACGAATTCCTCGCGACGATTTCACATGAGCTGCGGACGCCGTTGAACTCGATGATGGGTTGGGCGCAATTGCTGCGCCAGGGCAATCTCGACGAGCCAAATGTCGGGCGCGGGCTGGAAACGATTGAGCGCAATGCGCGGGCACAGGCGCAACTCATTGATGACTTGCTGGACGTATCGCGCATCATCACCGGCAAGCTGCGGCTGAACACCGGCCCAGTCGAGTTTGGCGAGATCATCCAGGCGGCGATTGATATGGTGCGCCCGGGAGCCGCCGCCAAGGATATCCAACTTGAGTTCATCGCCAGCAACGCGGCCTGCATAATCGCCGGCGACCCTGAGCGCCTCCAACAGATCGTCGGCAATCTGTTGTCGAATGCCATCAAGTTCACGCCCAAAGGCGGGCGCGTCGTCAGCCGTCTGGAGTCCACAGAGGGCAATGCCCGGCTCACAATCGCTGACAACGGCGAAGGAATTCCGCCGGAATTCTTGCCGCACGTCTTTGACCACTTCCGGCAGGCCGACAACTCGCGGACGCGAAGACATGGTGGGCTCGGTCTGGGGCTGGCCATCGTTCACCACCTGACAGAATTGCACGGCGGCACCGTCGAAGCCCATAGTGATGGCCCACAGCGCGGCGCAACCTTCACCGTCACGCTGCCGCTCATCGCCAGGGCCAACAATTCGATGGCGTCTACAGGCGAACAATCGGGCGCGCCGGGCGACACGCCGCCGCGCCTGCTCGGCGTGCGATTGTTACTAGTCGAAGACGACCCGGATTCGCTCGAGGTGTTGCGCGTCCTTGTGGAATTGCATGGCGCTGAAGTCAAAACCGCAGCCCGAACCTCCGAGGCATTGAAGATTATCGAGCAGTGGATTCCCGACGTTCTCATCTCTGACATCGGCCTGCCGGACGAAGACGGCTACGCACTGCTCGCTAAGGCCCGCCGGCTCGCACAAGCACAGGACAAGCAAATCCCTGCTATTGCATTGACCGGGTACGCTGGCGAACACGAAGGGCGGAGGGCCTTGAGCATGGGCTTCCAACACTATTTCACGAAGCCGACCGAGCCGAGAAAGTTGATCGCTGCGATTGCCAGCCTTGCATCTCATGATGATCGCCGGCGTACGACCGCCGACCGATAAGCGGCGATCACGTTTTTATCCCCGGACGCGACAAAGCAATTTCGGAGTTATCATCAGACCTTAGAATGCATGTTGACGGTCGCCTTGAGGAAATCATGCGTTTTGATGAGTTGACGATTTATCTTGAAAAGCTGGAGAAGGCGAGCGGACGGGCGACGATGTACGATCTGCTCGGCGGTCTCTATAAGAAAGCCGCAACCGAAGAGATCGGCCCGATTGCCTACCTGATGGAAGCGCAACTCGCACCCGCCTTCGCCGGCATTCAACTCGGCATGGGCGAGCGCATGGTGGCCGCCGCCATTGCCCAGGCAACCGGCAAATCAGCCGAGCAGGTCAACAAGCTTTACAAAAACCAAGGTGACCTCGGGCTGGTCGCCGAAGGGCTCTTGCCGAAGAAACGACCAAGCCGCCTGACCTTGCTGCGCGCCTACGAAGGCTTGCTCGACATTGCTCAGATGACTGGTTCTGGGAGCAGCGAAAAGAAGATTGAGAAACTTGCGACCTTGCTCAAAGCGACGGCCTCGCACGCGGCGCGCTATCTGGTGCGGTTTGCCGTCGGGCGGCTGCGTCTGGGCGTCGGCACTTCGACGATCATTGAGGCCGTCGCCCGCACACAGGGCGACAGTCGGCAGGCGCGCGAAGTCATCGAGCGCGCCTACAATCTCTGCTCAGACCTCGGACTTGTGCTCAAGACGCTGCGCGAGCATGGCCTTGATAGCCTGAAACGGTTCAGGGTGCGGGTGGGCAATCCCGTGCGGATGATGCTGGCCGAACGATTGCCCGATGCCGAAGCCATCTTTAAGAAGCTCGGTCGTTGCGCCGTCGAAGCGAAGCTTGACGGCTTTCGCTGCCAGGTTCACTGGCGCGGCGGCAAAGCCGAAATCTTCTCGCGCAATCTCGAACGCCTGACCGATATGTTCCCCGATCTGGCCGCGGCGGTGGCGGCGCAGATTAACGCTCGCACCGCCATCATCGAAGGCGAGGCGATGGCCTTCAACGAGGCGACCGGCGAATTCTTTCCTTTTCAAGTCACTGTCCAGCGCAAGCGCAAGCACAAGATCGCCGAGAAGGCCGAAGCCTGGCCGCTGGCCTTCATTGTCTTTGATCTGCTTTACGCCGACGGCAAGGATCAAACGGCGAAGCCTTATGAAGAGCGTCGCGCGGCGCTCGAAAAGCTGATTCGTTTCGATGGCCGCATTCGTCCCGTCGAGCGGAAGATCGTTGCCAGCGCCAAAGCCTTGCAGCAATTCTTCGACGAGCAGACGGGCGGCGGTCAGGAAGGCATCATCGCCAAGCGGCTCGATTCGCCCTACCAGGCGGGCGGCAGGAATTACAACTGGATCAAGCTGAAGCGTAACTATGGAAGCGAGCTGAGCGACACCATTGATGCGGTGATCGTCGGCTACCTGCGCGGGCGCGGCATGCGCGCCCGCCTGGGGATCGGCTCATTTATCGCGGCGGCCTATGACGAAGCGACCGATAGCTTTAAGACCATTGGCAAAGTCGGCAGCGGGCTCAGCGAGGCGAACTGGATCAAGCTGAGAAAGCTATTAGACGAGCAGGCAGTCGCCGACAAGCCGGCGCGGGTTGATTCGCGCCTGTCGCCGGACGTCTGGGTCGAGCCGCGCCATCTCGTCACCATCCTGGCAGACGAGATCACCCGCTCTCCAGTTCATACGGCGGCGCTTGATGACGCGGGCAAAGGACTGGCCTTGCGTTTCCCGCGCGTCGTCGGTTTCATCCGCGAGGACAAATCTCCCGAAGACGCCACGACCGTCGAAGAGATACAGAAAATGTTTGCCATGCAGAAGCGCCAGAAGCGTTGATAGCCTAAACAAATCACTCTTTGTAAATAACTGTTCCTACATGCTCGCCGTTGAGCGCGGCGGCAATCTGCTCAGGTTTGTGGCCGTTGATCAGTTGCAAGGAGCGCAGCAGCCTGGCGTTGTCGAGAAGGTCAAGCACGACGCGGTCGAAGGGCAGCGTCTCAAAGCGGCGCTGGCGCATCTCTTTGACGCTGATTTCGCGGATCAGCGAGGCGCCCGAATCACGCTTGGGGTCACTGGTG
>JBJMGU010000129.1:0-17555 GCA_045807765.1 Blastocatellia bacterium | reverse complement strand
GCACGGTGTGCGGGTTGGCGAATCTACGGACGCAGGAGCGACTGATGCAAGCAGCAGCCTGAGTGATTGATGCTCCACTAGTGAGGCTGGGGCCTCCGTCATTCTTACTGCGCACGAGGTCTAATGATGAATTGCGGAAATCAGGCGCGTTGCCGTGTGGTTCTTTCGTTCATCAGGCATCATTCACCATTTCTCATTTTCCCCGCGTGTCTGATATATTCACGGCGCAACCGGCGCGCGTATCTGGCGCGATGGGTTTCCTTCCACGACGAAACGGAGAGTGAATTGATGCTGCTGAGAGCCGCGTGTATCGTCAGTGCTTACTTGCTCGGTTCCGTTCCGTTCGGCTACCTGCTGATCAAGTACGTCTTCACCCGAGGCGAAGACGTGCGCCGCATCGGTTCGGGTGGCATCGGCGCGACCAACGTTTCGCGTCGCGCCGGCTGGCGTGGCGGCCTGCTCACCTACGCGCTCGACGTCGCTAAAGGCGCGGCTGCGGTTTTACTGATGCGCCAGGTCGAGCCAGCCGATTACCTCTGGGTCGGCGCGGCAGCCGTCGCCGCCATCGTCGGCCACATCTTCCCGGTCTTTCTTAAATTCAAAGGCGGCAAGGGCGTCGCCACCGGCGTCGGCGTCTTTCTGGTGCTGGCGCCCTATGCGGTGTTGACGACGCTGGTTTTATGGCTGCTGATCGTCTACCTCTGGCGCTACGTTTCGCTCGGCTCGATCATCGCGACCGCCGCAGTGCCGCTCTGGGTGTGGTTGTATTATGGGCTACTCTTGCCGGACAGCCCGCAACATGGGCATCTGACGGCGCTGATCGTCATCGCCATCGCCGGCTGCGCCTTGATCGTCGCCAAGCACCGCGAGAACATCAGCCGCTTGCTGGCGGGCCGCGAAAATAAGATCGGCATGCGAGTTTCGTCATCGGACGCGGCGGCGAGCGGAGGTCAGCGTTGATGTCCAGCGAATCCGTGACCGCCGAATCAGAGCAGGTCGCCGTCATTGGTGCGGGAAGTTGGGGGACGGCGCTCGCGTTGGTCGCGGCGCACAACCGCCACGCCGTTCGCTTATGGGCGCGCGAGCCGGAAGTCGCCCAACAGATCAACGCTACACAGCGCAATCCATATTACTTGACCGATATCGAGCTGCCTGAAAACCTGCGCGCCACCGATTCGCTCGCTGAAGCATTGGACGGCGCCGGCTTCGTCCTCATCGTCGTGCCTTCGCATGCGACGCGTCAGGTCGTCGAACAGATGCAGCCTTACTTAAGCGCTCAACAAACGCTCGTCAGCGCCACCAAGGGCATCGAGAACGTGACGTTGATGCGCATGGATGAAGTCATCGTTGATGTGCTTAAAGGGCGGTTCGCGCCACGCTTCGTGGCGTTGTCGGGGCCGAGCTTTGCGCGCGAAGTCGCCACGGGCAACCCGACGGCGATTGTCGCGGCGAGCCGTGAGCCGCGGGCGAGCGAAGCCGTGCAGCGCCTGTTGAGCGCCAGCGTCTTTCGCGTCTACACGAACTCGGATGTGGTCGGTGTCGAGCTAGGCGGCGCGGTGAAGAACGTCGTGGCGATTGGCTCAGGCGTGGTGCGTGGCTTAGGGATGGGGACGAACACGGTGGCAGCTATCATCACGCGCGGGCTGGCCGAGATGACGCGGCTCGCACTGGCGCAAGGGGCGCGGGTCGAAACCCTGGCTGGGCTTGCAGGGCTCGGTGATCTGGTGTTGACCTGCACAGGCGAGCTGTCGCGCAACCGCCGCGTCGGGGTTGAGCTGGGGAAGGGCCGCAAGCTTGCGGAGATCGTCGGCGAGATGCGTGAAGTCGCTGAAGGCGTGAAGACGACGCGGGCGATCTATGAGCTAGGCAAACGCTTGAATATCGATATGCCGATCACCGCCAGCATCCACGCGCTGCTTTATGAAGACAAGCCGGCCATTGAAGCCGCCAACGAGTTGATGGGCCGCCCGCTCAAGCGGGAGTAGAGGCTACAGACCCATTCAGGACGCACGTTAAGTTTTTGAGGGCATAAAACTTTGAATATAGGTGCGAAGGCTTTACACAATTTAAATGTTTATAGGCTATTGTATTACTGATTTTTACAAAAAAAACTACTTGACTCGGATGACTCGCAGAAATAAAATAGCCCTCCTAAAGTATACGGAAGAGGGGAAGCAGAAGAACCTGCCATTAGCTTCCATCTTCAGACCGTTGAGATGGTAAAGGCTTCTGCGCTGAACTTCTTCCCTTGTCGCTAAAGCGAACAGGTCGAATTCCTTCCTAAGGAGATCAGCGATGGAAATCAAGAACAACTTTGATCAAATATCCACGAACAAGCCTGGTCGCACGTACACAAGAAGATTGGCCCTCTGTATTCTGCCAGTGCTTCTCATGCTGGTTCCGGTGGCTTTGCCCCGTATAGGTAAAGCAATTGGAACAGAGATGAGTGCGTCAAGCCGGAGCCAATCAGCGCCAGCGGTTAGTTCAAAAGATCAGCGAAGCGCAATTGCTGCTGAACCCACGGCGATTTCACGGGTAATCCCACGCCCGACAAGACGACCTTTTCAGATAGGGGGATTGTGTGGGGACGGGGAGTTCCCGTGTAGCGGCGCGTGCTTTCATGAATGTCTCTCCTGTCCACAGGGCGCGAGGCTTCAGCCTGAAGGTACTTGTTGCGCCAAGTGCTGCAATGGTACCGATTGCGGAGAAAAAACATGTTGTAGTGGTGGTGGTTAGGCTTTAGCATCACGACGCATGCCGGGTAGCTTGTTGTCCGGGGTTAAATTTAACCAGCCGGAATGTCGGAATCGTCCTGCTGGGCATAGGGACGCTGCTGAAATCGTCTTAGGCAGAGAGCCTATGCTTTGCCTTGCTTTTGCCGTTCCACGGAGGGCGACTATGAACTGTAATGGTGGTGTCGGATGTTTGTTACGTTGGCTCGTCAGCCGGCCAGTCGTTTTAGGGCTCGCCTTTGCAGTTACGGGACAGACCTTGATCATTCCCGCGGTGGCTCAAAACGCCGGCGGCTCGCAGAAGGCTTCGTCGGCGAGACCACAAGAAGCTGAAAAACATCCAAGCAATGGCCAGCCAAAAACACCTGATAAAAAGTCGCCCTCCAAGCCTGTGGCCGAGAGCCGCCCGACTGCATCAGAGCGCAAGTGGGCGCAACAAGCCAGATCATTGTTGGACGGCGTTCTGGTATCGGCTTATCGTGTCGAGCCTATCGAATGGCGCTGTCTGGTTGAGGTTGAAGCGGCAACGTTGCTGTGGCAAGACGACAAAGAGCGGGCCACCTCTATCTTCAAGAGCGCCATAGCGGCAATGCGCGAGCAGTTAAAGAAAGAGGGGACAGCGAAGGCGACAGGTGACGAGTCGGAATCAAGGGCGCAAAGGTTCTGGTTCTTTATCGTGCGGCGAATCGCAGCGCTCAAGCCGGACCTCCTTCGGGAGTTGGTTGTGTCGGCAGACGGCGCAGGCGACCCGCTCAAGGCCGGCATCAAAGAAGAGTGGACACCAGAGGCGCGAGCGTTGATCAGTTTGGCTTACGACCGCATGGAAAGCGACCCGAAGCTCGCTGCACAGCTTGCCGAAAAGTCTATGCCGCTGGGTTATGTGGATTGGACCGGCTTTCTCGAAGACATGAGCAAGCGTGACGAAGGCGAAGCTGAACGGCTGGCGATGCTTCTGCTACAGCGGCTGCGCGACAGTTCGGCTAGCCCCCTTGTTATGCGGTACCTGGGGCGGTTTATTCTTGCGCCGGAGCGATCCGCGGCGCTGCAAAACGAATTTTTCCGTTCGATCTCGGTCCGCATCCGCCGCGACCTTCGACCAGATGCGCCTTTGCAAGTGTTGACAGATGACTTACGGACGGCCCGTGAAATGGATCAGATCGTTGCCCTCCGTTTCCCGCAATGGGCGCCGGAGTATGGTGATCTTGCCTCGGCGCTTGAAATGATATTCATGGCGCAGTCCCGGCCAATCCCAGGTCCCCCTCAGAAAAGGATGATAGACATGTCTTCTGTGCTCCCGTCGGAAGCCGGGGAGACTCAGAGCCTCGCCGACGAACTGCCGCGCGTCGCGACGATCAAAGATGACCGACAACGAGATAAAGCATATCAACGCCTGGCGACGCAGGCGGCGGCCAAAGAGAATATTCCGCTCGCCGAGGATATCCTGTCCAAAATCAATGATGCGGCCATCCGCAGAGAGGCCACGCTGACGGCTTATAGCCCGCTGGTCAGGAAGGCAATCAGCCAATCGAATTGGCCAGAAGCACAGAGGCTGGCTGCAAGAATCCTGGACCCGCTGGGCCGCACGCTGGTGTTTGATCACATCGCTCAGGCCATGCTGCGGGCGCACCAGGGGAAGGCGCAGGTTAAAGACGTCTACTTGACAGCTCTGGCGCGGCTGGATAGGGAAGAAGCCGGCGAACAGGCGGCAAGAGCATTTCTGTTCATCTCACGGCCCCTTTATCCGCTCGAAGCGGAGCGCAGCACGTTAGCCATCCAGTCGGCGATTGCCATACTGAATCAGCTTTTTCTGAAGACAGGAACGATTGAAGAATCGCCACTGACCTCTGCGGCGTCAGGCTGGGTCAGCTTGCCGAACTACTCCGTCAACTCCACCGAGTTGCTTGATCTGACCGATTTGCTGCAAGCGGTGTTTAGGGAGATGGCGCGACGCGATAGCGATGCGGCGCTGTCAATGGCCTACCGGCTGTCCGACTGGGGGCTATATTCGCTGGCCCGGCTTGCGATAAGCCGGGAACTGCTTGAGAAGCGCAGCAAGTTCCTGCCCCGTCGAGCAGCGGCCTGATTATGTTCGCCCCTCAACGAGATCGGCTCAGGGGATGGGGACAAACACGGTGGCGGCCAGCATTTGAAGCCGCCACCGTGTTGATGGGCCGCCCGCTCAAGAAGGAGTAGGGGCTAGGGGCTAGGGACTAGGGGCTAGAGTTAGGAAGTAGAGTCAAGACTAGCAAGGTACGATGCCCTTTCCCCTAGCCCTAGCCCCTAACTGCTAGCGGCGATGGCGGCGGCGGTACTGGCGTTTCTTGTGGACGTGATAAGCGGTGCCGCCTGCGGCCCCGGCGCCCGCGCCGATGACCGCGCCTTTCTTGCCGCCGATCAATCCGCCCGCCGCGCCGCCGATAGCTGCGCCGATGCCGATGCGCTTGGCCGCTTTGCCTTTGCCCGCTTCGGGGTTGCGATGCCGCCGACGTTGCGCCGCATCGCTGCTGATGTCAAAAGAGAGCATCAACACGAGCGTCGCCAGCACCACACAGATCATTCTTCGCACCTTCGTAGAGTTCACTCCTTTGTCCTCCGCTATGAAGATTATCGAGACGGCTCAACTTCTCTCGGCCATCTCATCAAGCGCCGCGCCCAGTCGCGCCAAACCTTCCCGCAGTATATCACCGGGAATGCCGATGCCGATGCGAAAATGCTCCGGCATCTCGAAGAAGCGGCCCGGCACGATAGAGGTTTCGTACTTCTCGCGTAGCAAGGCGCACAGGTCGTCTACCTGCCCATGCTTCAGGCGCGGCGACACGACGGTGCCAAATCGCGGGCGAAAAGTTTCGAGGTCGAGGCGCGAATCGAGGAAGTGATCGAGCGCGCGCCAGTTGGCGTCGAGCAGCGCCCTGGCCCGCGCCGCGATGCGGTCAAGATGGCGGAGCGCGACGACGCTTAAGCGTTCAGCCGGGTGCGCCGGAATGCCGCCGAAGATGTCGTGCAATCGCCAGATGCGTCGCGCCAGTGCCGGCTCGGCCAGAATCCAGCCGCAGCGCAGGCCGCTCAAGCCATACGCCTTTGTCAGGCTGCTGGTGGTTATGAACTCGCGCCCGAGTTGAAAGGCGTAGGGGCGCGCGTCATCAAAGATGGCTTCGAGATAAACTTCGTCCACCAGGACGCGGGCGCCGACGCTGCGCGCCAGCTCGCCAATCCGCTTCAAAGTTTCTTCGCCAGTGAGCGCGCCGGTCGGGTTGTGCATGTTCGTCAGGACGATCAGCCGTGTGCGGCTGGTGACGATGCGCTCCAGCTCGGCGAGGTCAACGCGAAAGCCATCCTCGCGCCGCCGCTCCAGTCGTTTGACGGTCGCGCCGAGATAACGCGGCACCGCGAGCAACGGATCATAAGCGGGCTGCTCGACAATCACTTCGTCGCCGGGCTCTAGCAATGTTGCCATCGCCAGATGATTCGCCAGCGATGTGCCGGTTGCGTGGACGATGCAGTCGGGATCGACGCCGCACTTTTTGGCGAGCGCCTGTTGCAACGGCGCGTAGCCATAAAAACTTGGCCCGCTCAATTCCAGCTCGGCGAGCGTTACCGGCAGCTCGATGAGTGGGTAATGAATCAGGCCGCTGGTCGCCAGATTGAAGCGCGCCGCGGCCTGTGTCTTGGCCCATTCGATGTACGGCGAAGCTTTTACTCGCTCAGTGTTGCTCATTACGTTTTCCGCGCCAGAGAAAATAGATCGGAATGCCCGCAAGCAAGATCGCCCAGCCTTTCACGCTATCAAGCGGATAGTTGACCACGACGCTCAAGGCGACAAAGCATTCAGCGATGATGAACACCAGCGTCGTCAGCGGGTGCCAGGGCACACGGAAGCCGGCGCGCCCGTCGCGTCGGCGAAAGACAAACAGGCAGGCCGCCGACAACGCGAAGAAGACCGTGTCTACCGACATCACATAGTTGAGAATCTTCGCGTAAATTCCTGACAGCGCCAGAATGATGACGATTGCCAGCACGCCTTGCAAAGCGATGGCGACGACCGGCACGCGGGTTCGCGGGTCGAGCCAGGCGACGCGCTTAAAGAACAAGCCATCATCAGCCATCGCGAAGTAGACGCGCGGCGCGGTCAGCATCCCCTGGCTGAGAAAGCCGAGCGTCGAGATGGCAATGCCGGCGGCAATCAAGCTCTTGCCGCGTTCGCCGAGAATCAAACGCATGACCTCCGAAGCCGGCGTCTTGGTCTGTGCCAGCGGGTCTACGCCGAGCACGTGAAGGTAGACATAATTGGCCAGCATATAGAGGATGATGACGCCCAGCACGCCGATCAACAGGCCGCGCGGCATGTTCTTGCGCGGCTCGCGCACTTCGCCGGCGATGAAGCACGAAGTCTGCCAGCCGCCATAAGCGAACATCACCGGCACCAGCGCCGCGCCGAAAGCCGTCAACGTCAGCGCGTTCAGGCCCGGCGTAAAATAGCCTACCGCCGGTCGCCATTCATCGTTATAAATCAGCTCGGTCGGCTGGGCCGGTGTTCGCGCAATGAACAGGCCACAGGCAATCAGCGCCAGGATGGCGATGATCTTTAAAACCATCAAGACGCTCTGCACGCTGCTGCCGGCGCGCACGCCGAGACAGTTAATCAGCGTCAACAGCGCCAGCGCAATGACCGCGATGATGGCGCTCGCCCGATCACTGTCGGGCAGGTTGGTGAGCTGTGCAAAGTATTTTGCGAAGGTCACGGCGACTGCGGCCATGCCGCCGGTCTGCGTCACCAGCAGCAGCGTCCAGCCATACAGGAAGGCCGGCAGCGGGTGAAAGGCTTCGCGGATGTAAGCGTACTGGCCGCCGACCTGCGGGCGGTGCGCCGCCAGCTCGGCGTAGATGAAAGCGCCGGCCAGCGCAATCACGCCGCCCATCGCCCATGCTCCCAGCACAAGCCAGGGCGGATGCACCTGGCGCGCGACGACGTAAGCGTTGATGAAGATGCCGGAGCCGATGATGCCGCCCATGACGATCATCGTCGCATCGAACAGTCCGAGCCGGCGCGCAAGCTGCGGCGCGTCGGCGGCGTCAACCGTTTGGCGGGCGGGCGTATCGCCGTGCGCATCGCTTGCGGTCTTCAAGCCGGGTGGCCTCCGTTGATGGGGTACAAGCTAAGCCGAGCGCGTCGCGCCCGACGAGGTCAGTCGCTCGCGCATGCGCTGTTGCCAACGGGTGCGCGGCACTTCTTCGGCCTCGAACTGATCGAACATCTGGTTGAAGCGTTCGCCGCCAAGCTGACGCACTTTCAAGTAGAGCAGCGCCGTCAGCATCGACAGCAGCGGCAGGACGAAGATCTGAATGATCGTCGGAATCAGCTCGCCGACTCGCACGCTGATCGTCGCTCCCTCGCCCATATGACGCTTATGAATGCCGAAAGCGGCGGTAAACAGGATGCCGAGCAGAAACGGCAACAGGAGGTGAATGAGGACGACGGCGATCACTGTCGGGCGGGCGCGTTTAACCAGTTCCTTCGACCGCCGCACCGCGTCGCGGCCTCGCAGGTTTTCCATCACCACCACAGGGCTGACGAGCGACGAGTTGATGAAGTAAAGCACACCGGGGATGATGAACAGGCACATTCGCAGAATGGTGCCGATGATGACGCGAAAGCTTGTCGTCGTCAGACACTTGATCCGCGACTTCAAGGCGCGCAGCGCGTGCCGCAGCTTCAAGGGCCTGAGCGGCGCGACCGCTAGCTGAACGACGAACCAGATGCTGACGCCGGTAATTACCGATGTCGAGATGAGCTGAGTAATGAACATCACAACGCCGAGAACACCGGCAATGATGCCGCCGGCCAGTCTCGGCAGCCAGCCGGCCTTGAGGAGTAAGTCGAGGATCACAAACAGGCACGTCAGCAGCACCACCGGCATATAAGCGACCAGCGACAGGCGGAAGAAGACCGGAAAGTGCTCGCTGTAGATGACCAGAGCGCGACGGAACAGTTTGCTCGTCCCTTCGTCGCTGGCGCGCAGAGCGTTGGCGAAACTCATTGCCGTCGCCGGACGATCATTCGGATTTTTGGCCAGCGCGCTCATGATGACTTCCGCCGTGCGCTTAGAGACCTTCTTGCGGCGCTCGCGCAGCGGCGGCGGCTCGGCCTCCATGTGACTCCTGAGCACGTCGTTGATGTCGCCGGTGAATGGCGCGCTGCCGGCCAGCATTTGATAGGTGATGACGCCGAGGCTGTAGATGTCCGAGCGCGGGTCGAGCGCTTCGCCGCGACACTGTTCCGGCGACATATAAAGCGGCGTGCCGAGGATCGCGCCGATGCGCGTGATGCCGCCCGCCGAGCCGGTCGCGGCGGCAACCTCTTCAGCCGTTGACCGCGCGCCGCTACCCGTGGTTTTTGACGCGCCGGCTTGTGCCAACTCACCGCCAGCGCTGGTGTGGTCGCCGGGCGGCAGCAATTGGGTGGCGCTGTTGTCGTCGAGCGATGTGGCGTTGTCGAATGGTTCAATCAGGATGAGCGTGCCACTCTCTTCGTCTACGGTCGGCGCCGTGAAGCGACGCGCTTCACCACTTGCCGGCGATTGAATCATCGTGACGGCCTCGGCGGTCGCATTCGCATCAGGCGGCGCCAGCATCGGGTCGCTTTCGGGCAAGATGATGTGCGTCGCCGCTCCTTCATTCAAGGGCAGCGTTTGGGTTGCGGCGGCGTCCGGCGTGATGGCTTGCGTCCGCGCCTGATCGGGCAGGAAGGTCGGCGCGCCCTGTCCGATGATGTTCGTGTCGCGCGCCGACGCGGCAATGGTAAGCTGGTTCGCCGACTGGTCGCTCAGTGAAGGACTTGCCGCGTCGGTGCGAGCCATCGGATCGCCTTGCTTGGCCAGACCGAAATCGAGCACCTTGACGGTATAGCCGCCGCGCCGGTTCGGCTCCAGCCAGATGTTTTCGGGTTTCAAGTCGCGGTGGATGATGCCCGCCTGGTGCGCTTCGTCAACCGCCGAGCAAGTCTGTTCGAGGATGTCTACCACCCAGGCGACCGGCAACTGGTTCTCTTCGATGAGGATGTCGGCGAGCGTACAGCCGTCGAGATATTCCATCACCAGATAGGCGACCTGCTCTTGGTCCACAGCGGCGAACCCGAAGTCAGTCACGTCGACGATGTTAGGATGGCGCATGCGCCCGGCGGCTTTGGCTTCGCGGCGGAAGCGCTCGACAAACTCTTCATTGCGCGTGAACTGCGGCATGATGACCTTGATGGCCACAGGCCGGTCGGTGCCAAGATGTGTCGCCAGATAGACCGCGCCCATGCCGCCCTTGCCGAGCTGCCGTTCGATGCGGTACTTGCCATCGAGCACATGGCCGACGAGATTCGCTAGTGACATGAGAAACCTCGAAACCGAAAGCTGGAGCGGGTCATCGTCAATAAACCTGATGAGCATACCTACACCGGCGGCGGGCGCGCAAGTTTGCATCGCGCGCCGCACCGGACCATCCGCAAAAAAAAAATCTAAAAACTCTGGAACCATCCATGCGCCTCGCGGACATCACCACCGAGGACGATTCGCCAGCCAGTGGCGGAAGTGGGCGAACACGACCGCCGCCTGCGCGCCTTGTAACAACCTGTGAAGCGCGCCCAACACCGCCGTTCTCCCCGGCATCATATTTCATTCAACCGATTGCGCCACCGGTGTGCGCGCAAATTTGACTATCAACAAGGAGAGTTCATGCAGAAGGGAATTTACCGAATACTTACAAGAGGGACGCTTACTTATGTTTGCCTCTTTAATCTCGTCATCGGCGCGGCTGTGCTGGCGCAACATCACGATGGGCGCGGCGGCGACCAGGCGAACCGCGCCGGCGGCAAGATCACGGCCATTAGCGGCTCTTCGATCACCGTGCAGGGCCGCAACGACCAAACTAACGTCATCAACGTCACGGCTAGTACCACCTACGAGCGCAACGGCCAGACGGCGCAGCTTGCGGATTTCAAAGTCGGCGACTTCGCGTTTGCTCACGGGGCGCGCAACACCGACGGTCAGTTCGTTGCAGACCGCGTGATGGGTGGCGACCAGCCGCCGCGCGGTAGAGGGCAGGGCGAGGGCCGTTTTAACGGCGTCGGCGGTCAGTTGCAGTCGGTTGACACGGCGGCGCACACGCTGACCGTGACGACCCGCGATGGCGCGACGCAGAGCATCTACACCACCGACAGCACCGAATACAACCGCAATCGCCAGGCAGCGACGCTGGCCGATTTCAAAGCCGGCGACTTCGTGATGGCGCGCGGCACCCGCAACAGCGACGGCCAGTTCGTCGCCGAGCGCGTGATGGGTGGCGACCAGCCGCCGCAGCACCGCCAGCGGCAGTAATCCGCCGGGGCGTGCGGTGCGTAGAGTTTGTTCCGTAGAGACAAGCAGACGCGCTTGTCAATGTGTGAGTGAACCAGCATCTTGCTGTCCTCCTCCGGGCCGACCCACAAGGGCCGGCCCATTTTTTCGCCCGCCGCAAATATCGTCCGCCGTTTGTCGCCGGGCTGTGTTCTAATGAACTAATGGAACTATTACGGCGCGCCACGGACAACCAGGACGGGGCCGAAAGAGGGAAGCTGGGAATCGGATGAAAGAGGCGCTGGCAACGACCAACGACGAGACGCTGCTGCGGCTGATGATGGCCGGCGATGCCGAAGCGTTTGCCGCGCTCTACGACCGGCGGCAAGTGGGCGTCTATCGCTTCGCGCTGCGCATGAGCGGCTCGCATGCGGTTGCCGAAGACGTGACCCAGGATGTCTTCATGGCCTTGATGCGCGATGGCAGCCAGTTTGATTCGACGCGCGGCTCGGTGGCGGCTTATCTCTACGGCATGGCGCGCAATCGTGTGCTGAAGCGGCTGGCGCGCGACCGCGCTTTCGTATCATTGACTGACGAGGCGGATGACGAGATGGCCACAGATGCGCGCTTGATTGCCCGCGAAGACCCGCTCGCAGAGCTATCGCGCAGCGAAACGATTGTGGCGGTGCGGCAAGCCATCCTGGCGCTGCCGCCGCATTACCGCGAAGTCGTCGTGCTATGCAATATGCAGGAGATGAATTACGAGCAGGCCGCTGCCCTCATCGGCTGTCCGGTCGGCACGGTGCGCTCGCGGCTGCACCGCGCGCGGGCCATGCTGATCAGCAAGCTGCGAGCGATGGGCGAAGCGGAAGAGGCTGAGCGATTGCCGACAGCGAGGTGTGCTTTATGACATGCGAAGCATTCGAGAGAGTGGTGACCGATCTGGCCTGCGAATTCCTGATCGAAGCGGCGGCGCGCAAACGCGCTCTGGCGCACGCCTGCGCCTGCTCGCGTTGTGCCGCGCGCTTACAACAAGAGCGCGCCTTGACCGCGGCGTTGAATGCCGCCGCAAGCGCTGAACACGGACAAGCATCGGTAGGCATGAAAACCGCCTTGCTCGCCGCTTTCCAGCAGCAGACCGCGCCGGCTCCCGTGGCTCCGCCGCCTGTCTTCATCAACTCAGCGACGCGCCGCTCGGCGCGCTGGCTAGTAGCAGCGGCTGCCGCGCTCTTGCTATTGGCGATTCTTGTCACGCTACAAGTTTTGCACCGGCAATCGCTGGTTGAATCATCCGCAAGTTCGCAACCGACGATTGCCAGTGCCGTGCCCGCAACCGGCGTAACGCATAAGACGAATGTGCAAGCCGCGCCGCCGAGTGACAAGCCCAAAACCCTATCCGCGGCATCGCGCCGCCGAATGCGACCCGTCTTTCATCACGAGATGGCTAGCCGTGGCGTCGGCTCGCTGGAGACGGTGACGGAATTCATCCCGCTGACCGCGCTTGCCGACGCCACCGCAATGGGCAGCGGCACCATCATGCGCGTCGAGATGCCGCGCGCTTCGCTGATCGCCATGGGGCTACCTTTGAACGCCGAGCGCGCGCACGAGACCGTGAAAGCAGACATCGTTGTCGGTGACGACGGCCTGGCGCGCGCCATCCGACTGGTCTATTAGAAAAGTGATGAGTGATGAGTAAAGACGATTGCTTGACTCATCACTTTCAACTCATTACTCATCACTCATCACTGAAGAGAAGAGAGGCACCATGATTATGAAAAAAGATCGACCGTTCGCTTTGATCCTGGCGGGCGCGCTGATGCTCTCGCTTGCCTCAAGCCTGGCTGCGCAAGAGCAGACCGGCCCGCGAAACTGGCATCACCGGTCGCAGGCGGCGAGCGAGCAACAGGCGGGAAGCGGAGAGAATCACAAGCGCGATTTCCCGCGTGGCCCGGGGTTCAACTTGCTATCGTCCGAGATGCGCTTCGGAGACAAGACTGTCACCGGCGCGCCGTTTTCGGCGCAGGTCGAGATGGAGAGCACGCAGACACTCGCCGACGGCACCCGCGCGACCCACAAGGGCACAGGCATGCTCTATCGCGATAGCGAAGGCCGCATCCGCCACGAGATGACGGTCGGTGTCCTCGGCCCGTTCGCCTCTGCCGGCGATCCGCCGCGGATGGTCTTCATCAACGACCCGGTCGCCAACGCCCACTACGCGCTGGACGCCACCAACCGCACGGCGCGCAAGATGTCGTTGCCCGCAGGCCGCCCGCCACACGACATGACGGCGCAGGGCGCGGGGCATCAGCCGCCTTTTGATGTGAAGACCGAATCGCTCGGCAAGCAGATGATCGAGGGCATCGAGGCCGAAGGGACGCGCTCGGTGATTACCATCCCGGCGGGCAAGTTCGGCAACGACAATCCGGTCGAAGTAACTTCCGAGCGCTGGTACTCCCAGGAGTTGCAGACCGTGGTGATGAGCAAGCACAGCGACCCGCGTATGGGCGAGCACGTCTATCGCCTGACCAACATCAAGCGCGAAGAGCCGGTGCGCTCGCTGTTCGAAGTGCCTGCGGATTATCAGGTTCAGGAAGGCGGTTTCGGTCCAGGTCGCGGTGGCCGCCGCGGCCCGCGCCAGCCGAACGAGAACTGATGGGGCAGGGGCTAGGGACTAGGGACTAGGGACTAGAGAAAAACGCATCGCATTTTGTTGCGCTCGCCCCTGCTTTCCAAACCCTAATCCCTAGCCCCTAGTCCCTAGCCCCTGCTTCCTTACTGATCCTCGGCCACCTGATACTGCTCCAGCTTTCCGTCCGGCATTTCATAGGTCCAGGCGCGCAACGTCTTCTGCGCGAAGGTCACGGTGTAGACGCGTAGCGTCATGCCGCCGCGCAGCCCCTGGCGGGTTTGCTGGAACTCTTGCGGCGGCCCCAGCGGCCCCAGGCTGTCGGCGAAGTCTTTCAACGCCCGCTCGCTGAAGTAGAAGTTGGCATCCTCGGTGAAGAGCGAGCGGGCTATCTTGCCTTGCTGTAGTCCCTCGAAAATCTTGCGCGCTTGTTCCTGCTTCTTCGGGGTCGCCGGATCGTCCGCGGCCAGCAGGAGCGGGGCAATGTCGTGAGCGATCACGCCGGCGGCGGCGGCGGCGTCCTGGCTGGTGAGCACAGCCACCGCGACGCGCTCGTCGGGGAAGACGAGATTTTCGGCGCTGAAGCCTGAGACCTCACCATTGTGTGTGATGGCGCGGTGCCCCGCGACCCTGGCGACGCCGACGCCAAGTCCGTACTGCGTGCCCAATCCGTTCTTGAGCAGAGTCTCGGTCTCAAGCTCGTGATAAGAAGATGGCTTCATCACCTTTCGATCAATGATCGAGATGTCCCAGCGCGCCAGGTCCTGAGCCGTCATTGCCAGTTCGCCTGCCGCAAACAGCCAGCCGCGTCCTTCCTTCGGCGCCGCGCGCAACGGCCCGAGGGCGTACCGCATGTAGCCGGTCGGATCGCTCTCGGTAAGTTTTTCTTGATCGATGTCAGTGACGCTTCGCATGCCGAGCGGCGCGAAGACTTTTTCGCGCAGGAATTCGAGCAGCGGCTTGCCGGCGGCCTTCTCGACGATCACCCCGGCGATGACGTAGTTGGTGTTACTGTACTGCCATTTCGTGCCGGGATCGAAGTCGAGCGGCTTGCGCGCCCAGCGGTCGAGAATCTGCTGCGCCGTCACCGGCTTCAGCATAAACGGCATCACATAATCCTGCGGCCAGTAGTCCTGATAGCCGGAGGTGTGCGAGAGCAATTGGCGAATAGTGACCTCGTTTGCGCGCGTCAGATCGGGGATAAACCGGGCGACGCGGTCGTCGAGCGACAGCTTACCCTGTTCCTGCAAGAGCAGGATGGCCGCCGCTGTGAACTGCTTGCTGATCGAGCCGATGCTGTAGCGCATCTCCGGCGTGGCCGCCGTGCGCGGCTCAATGCGCGCATCGCCGTAGGCTTTGACGTAAACGATCTGGCCGTTCTTGACCACCGCAAGTGACGCGCTTGGCACACCACTTTTAGCCAATGCCTCGACGGCGAGCTTATCTATCTTCTCGCGCAGCTCGGTTGAGAGCTGCGTCTGCGCGGTCACGGTAAGGTTTGCTGTTGCCAGGACAAAGACAAGGGCAAGGCAGTAAAGCAACCAATGAAGTCGGCGCATGGAATTCTCCTTGAGGATGATAATTATTCAGCGCGAGCCGGTTCATTTTACGAGCCGTCTACGCTGACGAGAAACTAATCGTTGCCGGTGTAGAGCGATTCGATCAGGCTGGAATATTTCTGCTCGACGACACGGCGGCGAACCTTCAGCGTCGGCGTCAGCTCGCCGCCGTCAATCGTGAACTCGTCGGCAAGCAGAGCGATGCGCTTCACTTTTTCGTAGTCGGCCAGCTCGCGTGTCAGGCGCGTGACTTCGGCTTTGAGCAGATCAAAGACGCGGCGGTCTTCGACGAGCGCCGCCTTGTCTCTGGTTTCGATGCCCTGCGCTTTGCTCCAGGCGCGCAGCCGCTCGAAATCCGGCACCAGCAGCGCCGCCACATACTTGCGTTTGTCGCCGACGATAACCGCCTGCTCGACATATTCGCTCTGGCCGAGCAAGCCTTCGATCATCTGCGGCGCGACGTACTTGCCCGCCGAAGTCTTAATCAAATCCTTCTTGCGGTCGGTGATGAAGAGAAAGCCGTCACGGTCAATGTGACCAATGTCACCGGTCTTGAACCAGCGCAGGCTGGCGTCGGCTTCGTCTGTGAAAGCGGCGGCAGTCTCTTCCGGCTTGTTGAAATAGCCCTGAAAGACGTGCGGCCCGCGCGTCAGGATTTCGCCGTCTTCAGCAATGCGCACTTCGACATCGGGCAGCACACGACCGACCGCGCCCATGCGATTGTGACGCAAGGTGTTCACGGCGATGACCGGCGCGGTCTCGGTCAATCCATAGCCTTGCAGCACAGGCACGCCCGCGCCCGTAAAGACCAGCGCGATCTCCATAGGCAGCGCCGCGCCGCCTGACACCATGCGCTGAATGCGCCCGCCGAGCGCCGCACGAAGCTTATGAAAGACCAGCCGGTCGGCGATGTCGCGTTGCAGCTCAAGCAAGGGCGGCGTGCGCTCGCCGCGGCTATAAATCTCACCCAGCCGCCGCGCGACGGTGAGCGACCAGTCGAAGAGACGCTTGCTCAATCCGCCTTTGTCCGACGCGTTCTTCTGCATGCGCGCATAAACTTTTTCGAGCAGGCGCGGCACGGTTGACATCAGCGTCGGGTGGACGTCGAGCATATCGTTGGCCACCGTTTCGATGCCGCCGGCGTAATTGATCTGCACGCCGCGGTGCAGGCAGAGGTACAAAACCATGCGCTCGAAAATGTGCGACATCGGCAGAAACGACAGCATCGTGCCGCCGGCTTCGATCTCCAGAAACAGGCCGGCGGCGTAAGCGTTAAAAGCGATATTGTCATGCGTCAGCAGGGCGCCTTTCGGTTCGCCGGTCGTCCCCGAAGTGTAGATGATCGAAGCGAGGTCTGACGCCTGCACGTCAGAGGTGATCACATCGTAAAGCTCCGGTCGTTCGGCGGCGATTGCTGCGCCGCGCGCTTCGATAGTCGAAAACAGGAGGCTGCCTTCGCCGTTGGCATTCGCTTGAAACGGTGCGACGCGCAGATCGGGAAAGTGTTTGAGAACGGCTTCGACGCGCTTCATCTGCCGCGCCGTCGAAATGAAGAGCAGCTTAGGCGCTGACTCTTTCAAAATATACTCGACCTGATGTGGCGGCTGCGTCGGATAGATCGGCACATTGATGGCACCATTTGCGAGGATGGCGTAATCGCTGATGCTCCACAGCGGCCCGCTTTCGGCAAGAATGGCGACGCGGTCGCCTTTGCGGATGCCAAAGTCGTAGAGGCCGAGCGCGACGTGGCGCACGCGGTCGAGCAATACCTGACCGCTGAGGCCAGTCCACTGCTTGTCTTGCTTGTAACGGATGACCTCTGCGGCGAGGCGCGCAGTGGTGGCGCCTTTGAGCAGATCAACCAGCGTCCTGGGCCGTGAGTCAGTCATGTAGTTCGCTCGGGTGATTGATTTGACGACCTGAAAAGCGCGCCTATTGTAATGCGCCGCTGCGGAATTGTAAATCAGGAGTCAGGAGTCAGGCGATCTCTAAGCTCCGTTAGGAGCGTGATGTTTATAGTTACCGATGCGCTTAAGATTCAAGCTCCGTCAGGAGCGCAATGTCGACATTGCGCTCCTCCGGGGCTTCGTCCTGTTCGGCGTCAGTAACTATAAACATCACGTCCCTACAGGACTGAGAACAAAAAACGATAAACATCGCGTCCCTACGGGGCAATGGCATTAAGTTAAGTGAGCATAGACCAGCATAGCCATTTGCTGGTAAATATGCTCTATGAACAAAAAAACGAAACCGCCATGATTGTCCACTTGCGCACCATACTCGCTAGTCCACTGACGATTGAGCAATTCCGCCAACGGCCTCG